>JAFYQH010000007.1 GCA_017547205.1 Bacteroidaceae bacterium
CGGTGCTTATGGAACGTATATGGAGTGTAATAAGGCTGCATAAGAACTCATATCAGCCGAAATACCATTTTTCTGACTAAAACCTTGCCGATAAAACAAAAACAGAGAGGCCGGAGCAAAAATACTTTTGACCCGGCCCCTATAAATGCATGTCAAGACATGTTATTATTCTTTCTGGTCGAGGTAGTAGAGGTCGCCCGACATTATCTGCTCAATGCGCATAACAACCTCGTCAATGTCCATGTTAAGCGACACGGCACGTCCCTCGGGCTCTACAAGGATAATTTTGGGAGTCTTTTCCACCTTGTATGTCTTAGCAGCAGGGGAGTCCATGCCGGCTCCATCCGATGCATGCAGCCATACTTCATGTTTGATGCCCTTACTGTTGACAGCCTCTTTCCACGCTGCTGTGTCATTGTCGAGTGAGAAACTTATGATTACATATTCTTCTTTCCCTTTTATCACTTCATAAAGGTGCTGCAGTTCGGTAATCATGCTTGCCGATTTTGCACAATCACTAGACCAGAAGTTCAGTATGACATATTTACCGCGAAAATCGTTCAGATTCTTCTTCTCTCCATCGAGCATCGGCAAAGTTATGTCGGGGAGTTCGTTGCCTACCTTCATGTCGTTTGCCAATACCTTGTTGCGCAGCGAATGATAGTATGGGTGGCTGTGGAGTGTCGTAGATACTGACTTCACAATCTGGTCTGCATAAGCAGTGCTTAGTATAGGCAACAGGGTGTGTTCAATCTCAAAAGGTGTCATCGGTGAAGTGTTGTGGTCTATAAGGAACCTGATTATCTGCGAGCGGGTTTTTATGGATTCGCGCGCTTGCAGTTTCTTTATAGCCTCTTCGTTATGGCCTGCTGTATTTACAAGCTCCTTAACCATTGTTGCAATCTCGTTCTCGCGGTTGTTGAGTATTGCCTTGTATTCGGTGTAGGTGTCATTGGTCGGTGTACCTGTAACAGTACTCATGCACGGCTCTGCTGCCGATGGTGTACTTACTGTAATCTCGCCGGCTTCAATGAACAGTTCAATATCATTGTCTTTGCCGAATCCTGCTATAGTGTACATAAGTACCGGTTCATTCTTGGAAAGTTCGTACTTGAATGTGTACTCCCCTTTCTTTACTTTTGCCACGGCAACCTCAGTCTTTTGTCCGTTTTCATCGGCACGCATTAGACTCACTGCTTTAATCTTGCTGCCGTCGGCCAATTTACTATCGGCTATATTGCCGTTTATTATACATGTACCTTGTGCTCCTGCCGAAATGCTGATAACAAGGGATATGATTATTGAGAATAGTTTCTGTAGCATAGCTGTATTCTTTTATTTGTTTGCACCGTCAACGATGCCTTTAAGTTTCTTTACCATCTCCTCGCCTCTCAGGCCGAATTCAATTACATTGCCGTCCGGGCCTATAAGAGCTGTGAACGGGACTCCTTTCACGTTGAACAATTTTGTTCCTTCACTGTTCCACCCCTTGAGTGTAGATATGTGTATCCAGTTCTTGTGTACAAGTCCGTTCTTTTCAATGCAGTTGACCCATGCATCTCTTTCGTTGTCTATCGAGTAGCTGAGTACCACTAGGTTCTCGCTGTTGTCTGAGTTTGCTAGTGCCTCTTTCAGGTATGGAATCTCGCGGCGGCATGGTCCACACCAACTTGCCCAGAAGTCTATGAACACATACTTGCCACGGAAGTCTGACAATGTGAGCTCTTTGCCGTCGGGTGTGAATCCGCTGATGTCGGGAGCTGCAGAACCAACCTTGAGTTTTGCCGAACGCACTTCGTTTACGAGTTCCTTATACATTGCGTACTTGTGCAGATCTTCTGGTACTGCGTCAAGGAACTCCTGTACAATGTCGGTAGTGAAAGTAGGGATTATCGCATATTTTATTATATACAATACAATAGGTGAATCAAGGTTCTTGTATACGAAATCTATTACTGCAACCTTGAAATGTAGATTGTTTACATAGAATGTCGGTGATGTGAACTTCAGTTCTGCTTCTTGGTCTCCCTTTATATCGGCCGGTATGTTTTCTGTAGCAATTTTCATACGTTCCTTGCTTTCCCTGATACACTTGTTGTTCAGGTCAATGTAGGCCTGGTACATGTCATTGCCTGGAGTACCGCCAATTTTGGCAGCAACCGGGTAAGCTGCATCGATGGGACCTATATTTATTTCACCTTCCTCGAGGAATATTTGTATACAACCATTGTCAAAGCCGGTAATTTCGTAAAGCCCTAACATCTCAGGTGCTATACCTTCAAGTACGAACTTGTTGTTTTCCACTTTGGATGAGGCTATAAGGACTTTCTGCCCGTCGACACTCTGCTCCAATCTTACCTCTTTTACGGTTTCGTCGCTATAGCATAATTTGTCACTGCTCATTTCGCCTTTTATGACGAATCTTTTTTCTTGTGCTGTGGCAAGAATGGCTGTGACCGCCAGTATCAGTACGAATAATCTTTTCATTGTGTATGGTTTATGAAACTCGTTCTTTATTCTAGGTTCTCCTGCAGGAATATCCTTAACTTCTCACCGCGGAGACCGGTTTGCATAATGTTGTTGTTCTCATCGAGTACGAAGAGTGCCGGGACGCCGCTTACGTTGTATAGACGGACTATCTCACACTCCCATCCCTTGAGAGATGATACATTTGTCCATGTAAGCCCATCTTTTTCTATTGCTTTTTTCCAGGCGGCCTTGTCTGTGTCAAGCGAGATACCTATAATCTCCAGACCTTTTTCGTGAAACTCTTCATACAGCTTCTTGAGTGCCGGGTTGTTAAGTCTGCATGGTCCGCACCAGCTTGCCCAGAAATCGATTATTTTTATCTTTCCCTTGAGAGAGCTCATGGTTACTTGATTTCCATTCACGTCGGGCAGAGTGAAATCGGGGGCCTTGGCACCGCCGGCAGTCTTTGCCATGCGGTCTATACGCTCCTTTATCATGCGTCCGTACTGCGTTGCTTTTGCTCCCTTCCCCAACGATGAGTACATGTTTCTTGTTTCCTGGAGTCCGGCATCGCGCATTACTATATTTGAATATATCGTGTATGCCGAAATCAAGTTGTCATTGCTGCCAAGGAAGTTCCTGGTAAGTCCGGCCAGTTTTTCCTGTTCGCTTCGCAGAGTATCGTTTACAAGACTAGCGCTACGGAACTTTCTTCCTGTGCGGAGTAGGTCGTAGCGTTCCTGCAGACCCGATATTGTGGTTCGCAGCGAGTCCGATGCTCTCATATGTGCAGTGTAGCTGTCATTGAGGTTTCCGCCCTTTATGTAATAGTTGTCGTCATTGCTGAGGCATGCATCGTATGTGGCTCCGGGTTCGGCAAGCAGTGTGAAGCCTCCCGAGAATCCACCAACGACAAGTTGCGTTACCTTTGGCTCTTCAAGAATGGCTTTCAGTATGAATTTCCCTTTCTTGAATTCGCAGAATCCAATTGTGTCGGTCTTCTCCTCGGACGAGTGTGAAAGAAGGTATAGGCATCCTTTCTTAATGCCTTCAATGCGTCCTTTTATTGTTACATCCTCGGCTTGCGCAAATGCTGTTATAGCATTGCACATGAGGAGGAGTGCCAGAAACAGTTGCTTTTTCATATCTTAATAAACCATCTTGTATATGTAATCGTAGACGAACTGCACGTCATTTATTCTGCCCCATTTCTTACCTTCGTTGTCCCTGTCATAGAACAGTGGAGCATAATCTTCGTCGACATCGGCCGATGTGGTGAACTTTATCTCTCCTATAGCGCCGTTAGTGCCGTCAGACATAACAATGTTCATGTAAAGACCAAGGTCGTCGCTGAAGCTAGAACTCTCCTCTGCGCGGAATTTGATCATTGTAACATCATATCCCATTGGTGCCTCATATACAGTGTATCTGTCACCATTGGAAACATTGTAACGATAAACAATATTGCCTTCAGCAAAGAACAGGTTTGTTGTGGTAAACCATGAGTTGTAAGTAATGGTTGACATATCGCTCGGTGTGAGTCCGGTAAGCTGTTTCTCACTAATGATTGTGTATGCCTCAAGTTTCTCCTCTTGCCCATCTCCATTAGCTGCACTTCGTGAAGGTTTAGCTTTGCTGCCATCACCTATATTCTGCATCTGAAGTTCATAGCGATAATAATGGCCGGTCTCCTCGTCCTTGAATATAAAATATGCATTCTGCTGGTCGTAGCTGTCACGGTAGTTTATATATCCCATTACGGCAGTCATATCAGCGGGCGATTTTCTTAGGTTCTTGAAACTGACATTGGCATCGAGCAACGGGCTCATAGAAATGTTGCTCTTGTTTGTGGAGTTTGTCTCGTCTATTGCAAAACCTGCGTCGCTCTTTGAGGAGTATAAGAAACGGCCGTGCTTGGCATCCCACATGAGGAACCTGTTGTGAGTGATGGTTGCTGCCGTAATCTCATAATCTGTCTGGTGTGGTAGGTTAGGGTCATTCTCGCAACCTAGTCCAGGCTTATAGAGTGTCTGTACATAGTTGCCTATATATACGTCACCATTATTGGACAGGACAACTTTGAACTGTGTGTAGTTTGAGGGGTCTCCTGTCTGTATGCTCTTGCGGTACGAGAAATTCTCATTTTCGGGTTTGAATATCTGTGGTGAAGTAAACTTTACCCTCATTCCATGCGGGTCGTATGCCTTAGTTTCTCCGTTGCTGCCAAAAATGGTCAGCGAGCTTGTTACACCTATGTTCGCGAGGTTGTCAGGGATATTCATGAATGTTGTGTATCCGAGTCCTGTGGCATTCTCGTAGTGGTTGTTGTCATTTGTGACCGATTTTACATCGGTATAGATCTTTGTTTCGTTACCAATAACCTCGATGTTGCCAATCTTTCGGTTTCCTTCATCACCGTGCATGACAAAAAGGCTGTTCTTGAATATAGGACGTGTATTTACCTTGAATGATTCATAATGCGATAGGTCTGTAGTCCTGTCGTATATATGCAGGAAAATGTTATATGACATTTGTTTGCCCACCGGCAGGTCAAACTCCATGTATCCTTTGGTGTGCAATGTATCCTTCACGGATATACCATTCTCGTCAGTATATGACCTGCACCAGTAGAAATCCAAGTCTTCAAGGTTTTCTGCAATGTTCTGTTCAACGTAAGCTTCGATACGGCGTGTCCTTGAGTCTTCCTCCAGGGCTTGCTGTACTTCAATTACATTGCCCTCTGCTCCTTTTACTATTGATGGCACGAATGTAACGGCATCAATCCTGTTCATGGAATCAAGAGAGTAGTCGTAGTTGCCTTTGTCGTCGTAGCAGGATGTCAACACTGACAAGAACAATAGAATTGATGATATCTTTTTCATATAGTAATTCTTCGGTTATAATTTGTTTAACATTTCTTTATCAGTCAATATCGACTTCCGGTATGTCGAATCTTCTTGATGGTGGGCGCTTGTCATTGGCAGCCTTGATAATGCGGTAGCACTCCTTTAGACGATTCTCGCCAGAGAGACCATTCTTGCCCAGTGGTGACTCGTCCCAGCAATAGGTACCATTCTCTCTGTCATATGCAAACGGCAGGATGGATGCAGCGATGAAATCATCGATTCCGTCTTCCTTCATCATGGTCTTGAGCATGAACTGGTACTTGTCATTCTGGTATTCGCCAAAGTACTTCCTGACAATATCGGCAGTGCCGAGGTTCTCTGGGTCTTCCCACCAGAAAGGAATTCTTACGGTATAGTTGACGCTGTTCTTGATTTCTACCCATATTAGGTTCTTGTACTCCGAAATGGGGTAGTCGCTCATCGCATATCTGTAATATTCATTGAGCATCTCAAGGACGTCGCTCTTGTGGAACCCGTCAGCTTCTTCCTCCATTCTCTGGTATGCCTCGCTGCTTGCATAAAGGGCTGCAACGTCTCTTGTGTTGGAGCCTCCAAGCATGTTCGTGAATCTGCAGAACTTGTTAGCTCTGAATAATCCGAGTTCCTGCTTGTACTTTTCCCAGAAATAAGGTTCACTATAATTAGGGTAGTCTGTCTCCTTCAATATAGGAATGTCTATGGTGATTGGTTCTGACGGCTCTTCGCCAAGCAGTGCATTCACAGTGCTTACGTTCAGGTTTACTATTGAGTCGAAATTGTGAAGGCCCATATTCCTGTCGAACAAGTTCTCATAGAAATGGTTGTTGCCAGTGTGTTCGGCAAGGAATTTATGTTTCTCTTTACTCCAATCTCCCAAGTATGTTTCTACATGGCTGTACCAAACCTCGGGCTTCTCGTATGATTCATTAACATACAGGTTTATCTCGTTCTTGCCGCTTATTCCTGTACCGATATCACCGCTTCCGTCGAGATATATGCAAATTGCGTAAACGGTCTCTTCTACAGCCGGACGCTTTACCTTAACAGCGATATTCTTCTCATATTCCTTGCCAGAAAATGTGACATTGTCTATTGTGACTTCTGCCGGTTCATATCCGTCAACTTCCTTGGTTTTTACTGATAGGGTACGGCTTTCTTCCATGAGATAACCAAGCAATTTTACTTTCAGCTCTACGGTCACAGAATCTGGGTTGCCGACAATATACTCTCCAAAATTCAGTCTCTTTTCAAAGTCGCTGGCATACTGATAGTCAAAATATGCGCCGTTTGCACTTTCGTTGAACAGCTCGGGTTCGCTCTCCTCGCAGGCTGTAAATGCAAACGGAATGCAGAACAGCCAAATTATATAATGAATGCTTCTTTTCATATAATCTTGTATCTTTTTTGAATACTTAAATTCAATGTGTCATCTCCATTGTGTTATGGAATCATAGCTTTGTTGATGGAGAATTCTCCTCTCCCTCCTCCGGTGTCCATCCGTACTCTATCTCAGCATCGGGCAATGGGAATACAAAGTTCTCTTCCACAAGGTTTACTTCGGGGTGATGGAGCAGAGGCCCAGTAATGCCATGTGTCTTAAGGAACCAGAAGTATTGTCCTTCGGCGTAGAACTCCTTGAGATACTCCTTGTTAAGCGCGGTTAGGCGCAACTCTTCGGTATTGCATGGAACATCCTTGGACTTTGATATTCCTCTCTTGTTGCGTACCTGGTTGATGTATGATGCCGCATTGTCGCCTGGCTCCAGGTTGCCACAGGCTATATAATACATCTCTGGGAGACGTATCAGAGGTATGACCTCGTTGTCATTCTCGATGTATTTAAGTGATATTGCATACTGCAGTTCATTGTTCCTGTGGAAAGCTGTACCCTTGGCACGCATATCTTCACTCTCGCTACCTACACTCTCGTAAATCGAGTTCAATGTCTGTATTTCAAGGTAGTACTTTGTGTTTATCTTCTCACCGTAGGCAAAGTAGTCCGACATGTTGTCCTTCAATTCATACATGTTCAACCCGCAGATGACCTCACTTGAGAGTATCGGGTCGTTGTCATTGCTGCTCTCGAGTTCCAGCCCACACTCTTCTATAACGCTTATAGCGTGTATTGCAGCATTGTCTTTTTCACCGGCATAGCTGTATACGCGTGCTAGCATGGCATTTATGGCATGGTAGTTGAAGCGGAAGCTCCTGCCTCCAAGGTCATGCCCCAGGTCAAGTCCTTTTTCGAAGCTCATGTACTCCCTGGCTTCCTTGAGGTCCCTGATGATGTTCTCAACAATCTCCTTGGCGGGTAGCAACGGTTGTTTTGAGTGGTCGGCAACTGTGCGGTAAGGAATACATTTCATTTCTCTGGCCTGTTCATTCCCGGCATAGTTCATTGGGCCCCATCCACGAAGCAGGTCAAAGTGCAGGAATGCACGTATGGCAAGGGCCTCGCCACGTATCATCATGCGTGTTGTAGAGTCGGTAATCACTTGCTTGCCGTTCTTCTCCCACCATTTCAGCAGGTTGTTAGCGTTGGCGATAACATGGTAGTGTGCCTGCCAAGTATCAGCCAGAACTCCTTTCGTGTTGTATGCTCCGCTTGTCTCCCTGTCATATATGTATACGGCCGTACGGTCGTTTGTCCCATCGGGGAGCCTGTCATACATTTGAGCAAGTTCTTCAACAAGGCCGAAACTCAGGTTCTTGCCATAGCTCTCCTCGTTAGTCATTGTTATATACAGGCCTGCGAGAGCACTTTTGAAGCCATTTTCGGTTGTAAACAGTTCTTCTGCCGGGACATCTGTGTCTGGAGTTACGTTCAACCAGTCGTCGCATGACTGAAGTGTGAACATGCTTGTCAGTCCAGCAATAATTATATATAAAATCTTTTTCATATTTCTGTTATCTTGGTGGATTTTTTATCTGAACATAATTGACAACGACAATGTGTATGAACGGGCAAACGGGTAGTCAAGGCCTCGTTCCATCTTAATCGGTGAGATACGCGCAAGGTCGTTCGTGGTAAAGTTAAGTGCTACAACATCAATGTTGGCGTGTCGCAGGAACTTGAAATCGTTGCTTGTCAATCTGTAGCCGACGTTGATTGTAGCAAGTCTTATCTCGTTGTCATCCATAATGAAACGTGTGCTTGCAGGTGTGTTTGCTCCTGTTGGGCTAAAACCTACATAACGTGTGACATCGCCCGGTTTTTCCCAGCGTCCCTGTCCTGCACGTTCGTCAAGGTTATATGCGACATTCTGGTTCTCAATCTTGTCTACGAGGGTCTGATTATACGTTACACCTCCATATTTATATGTAAATCCAAGTGTGCATGAGAGATCCTTCCAGTTTACGCTAGTAGACAATGTTCCGCTTATTTTGGGGTTCGTGTCTCCTACTGGCACCTTGTCGTTTGCATCCCAAACAAAAGTCTTTGTGCCATCGCGTTTCAGGTACACCTCTTTTCCGGTCACAGGGTCAACGCCCAAAGAGCGTACGACATAGAGTGTTGTTGTAGACTCTCCTTCCCTGTATTGGGGCAGTGGCGCATCGGCCGACTTCATCTGTTCTTCATTGACCTTCTTAAGGTAGTCGGAAAGTTTGCGTATCTTGTTTTTGTTGTGGTTGGCATTTGCGTTGATTGTCCAGAAGAACTGCTTGCGCAGGTTCTGGATTGCTATGACGTTCAGTGAAACGTCGAAACCTCTATTCTGCAATTCTCCGGCATTCATTACCATTGACGGGTAGCCTGTTGACGGGGCAAGGTCATAGTTTGTCAACAGCTCCTTTGTAATGTTGTTATAGTAGTTGAATGTAAGGTTTACGCGGTTCTTCCAGAATCCCAAATCTACAGAAAAACTGGTATTGTACGTCTTGGCCCATCCGAGTTCTGTGTTGTTGAGTGCGCTGAGCAGGGCTCCAAGAACAGGGAACGAGTTGTAGGGCCGCATTGTATTGGTGTAGCTGTAGTACTCTATGGCATCGGCAGGGCTGAAGTTCTGTTCACCTGTCACACCATAGCTTCCGCGGAATACCAGGTTCGAAATGTATCCCTGTAGCCATTTTTCGTTATGTGCGTTCCAACGTCCTCCAACAGACCAGAACGGTACCAGGTCATGTTTCGCATATCGTGACGATGCCTCGGCGCTCATGTTGAAGTCGAATGAGTAACGGTTGTCGTAGCTGTATGAGAACTGGCCAATGAGGCCTGTTGAACGTGAGATGTTCTCATTACCGATATTGCTCATATTCGTCTCAAGCTTGTTACCGAATATGAAGTCGTCCATGTGTGGGTCTGGGTATCCAGTAGCCGACAGGTTTACATAGTCGTTAACATCTTCGCTTATGGTCCAGTTTGCAAACATACTGAAGAGGTGCTTGCCAAGGACAAGGTTGTAGTTTATACCAAGATTGCTCGACCAAGATGCCATGCTACCAGTGCTCTTGTAGTAGCTTCCCTTGCGTGTGATATCATCCTCAAGCTCAAAGCTGGTATGGTCGGCCGGAAGGAACTTGTCTGTTCCAGCCTTACCTCTTGTATATGACAACTGCTCAGTAATCCTCAGGTTCTTCAGCGGCATGTATTCCAGGCTGAGACTTGTAGTTATGCTCAAGCTGTTTGATATGTCCTTTATACCTACGTTTGCGTCGTATAGAGGGTTGGTGATTATCGTGCTCTGTCCGCTTACGGTGTTGTTGTCAAGCACCTTTATTGGTCTGCCGTTTTCGTCATATGGTATGTAATACGGGTTCAGGCTTGTATATTGCGAGAATGAGCCATAGGGTGAGTTCTTGCTGTCCGACTCTGTCAGTCCTATGTTGGCACGCATTGTGAACTTCTCCTTCATGTATGTCATGTTGAAGTTTACGCCCAATGTCTGGTTTTCCGACCCTTTCATTACTCCCGGTTGCATGGCTGCATTCAGGTCAAGGTTGTAGCGGAACGCATCGGTACCTCCACCAATGCTTGCAGAGTGTCGTTGCTGTATTGCTGTACGCAATGGCTTTGACAGCCAGTATGTGTTTACACCCCCGAGTACATTTCGTCTGTAGCTGTTGTACAAGTTCATGTGGCTTGCATTATTGGGGTCGTACAGCCCGGCTCTCCATTCCGTGTCGAGTTTTGTCGCGGCGTCCATCATGTTATAGTCAGTCAGGTCTGGCGTCTGCACTGTCATTGTCCCATTGTATGATACCGAAAGGGCTCCGTCGGGCGCAACCTTTGTCTCAACTACAACAACTCCGTTGGCAGCACGGGAACCATATACCGATGTTGCAGCAGCGTCTTTTAGGATTGTAATGCTCTCAACACGCTCTGGGTCAAGGTCGAGTATTCTGCTCATGGGCACGATGAAACCGTCAAGAACGAACAATGGAGTGTTGGGGCGGCTCGATACGTTGTCAAGCATGAGGTCCATGCTGTTCATGGACTTTGATCCCAAAGACTGGTCTCCACGAATCTGGAAGTCAGGCTCGGCATTGGGGTCGGAACCACTCCTGTTATTTTCTATGACCTTAAAACTTGGGTCGAAGAACTGCAAACCCTTGAGTATGTTCGTAGGACTCATTCTTCTCAAGTCGTCACCTTTCACTTCGACGTAGTTACCTGTAAAACTGTTCTTGCTACGTCGGCTTATACCTGTAACGACAACTTCGCCTAGTTCAACACTTGGTTTGAGCTCTATGACAAGATTGTTCTCTTCCTTGATTATCTGTTTGGTGACAGTCTGGTAACCGATAAAGGAGATGCTTATGGATTCCTTATTGTTGAGCCTTAGGCTGAATTTTCCGTCGATGTCCGAGACGCAGCCTCTTGCCCCTTTGTCCTTTCCCGTACCGTCAGTTATAAGTACTGTAGCACCGATAAGCGGTTCCTGAGTGTCCTTGTCAAGAATCTGTCCCGATACATGGAACTCTTCCATTTTTGCTCCGCCCTGAATGTCCGGTTCTATGATTATCAGGTTGTCGCCTTCGTAGCGTATTTTTACATTCTGGTCACCTATAAGCTCGGCCAGTACCTTGTCAAGCGGCTTTTTCTTTACTGCAAGGCTGGTAGGCTTGTTGATATTCCACAATGAAACATCCTGCAGGGTTATTTTTGCATCAGCTGCTTCTGCAACCATTTCAAGGACCTTACCCAATGGCTGGTTGCTGATTCTAATGGTCAGCGGCTTGTCTTTCCACTCATGTGCGGTCTGTGCCTGAACACCGGTTGTGCTACACATGAAAAGGGCGACGGCAATGCATGCCTTGCAGAAAAACTTGAAACAAGAGATAGTTTTTCTCATAATGTATTTGGTTTATGTTATTACTGGTTTATTGCAAAAGCATCTCCAGTATGCTTTTGTGGAATGTGCTGGTGTTGTATTTCTCGAGGTACTCCTTGTATAGGACATCTGCTCTTTCGATCTCCTTGCCGTTCATTATGAAATTTCGCAACAATGTATATAGCAGGAAGTCTCTTTGTTCACCATCATAGTATGCTGCAATCTCCTTGTACATATCTTCCATAACGCCGGGCGTTTTGTATTTCTCTCCCTTTTCCGTAGCTGCTTTCTCGTTCATATAGAAACAATAGCGAATAAGAAGGCTTGCATACTCGGGACAGCTCAGTGATTCTGCGTCGACTCTTGTCACATACCCGTCCATGATGTTCCAGTAATTGCCTATCTCCTGGCTGTCGACCGGCAACTTTCTTACACTCTCATACATTACGGGATATTCAATGAACGACATGTATACATCATATTCTGTGGTCGCCATGATGTAGTTTTTTGCCTCGTTGCTGGCCTGGCTCCTTTCGATAAGCGCATTTGCCTTCTCTAGCAGGGCTTTTGAATCCTCTATGCGGCTTTTGGGCTTTATGTCAAGTGCGACACAACCTAGCAACTGGCTTTTGTAACGTAGGCTGCGCTTGAGATTGTCGATGCCCTTTATCAGCCGATTATTGTTTACGGCACGTTCTGTTCCGCTATATTCGACCTTTATGTTCTTTCCCTCATAGTTGATATCGACATGTAGGCTGTCACCTGGTTGAAGAAGTACTTTCGTGCGTCCGTTGATTGTCATGCATACAAGCCCTTCGCATTCGAAACTATATATATGCTCTTCACCTGGGTTGGTGTGGAATTCCTGTGCGATGGTAGGGGTCTGTACGCAATCGAAATATACCATATCTCCCTTGTAGCCGTAAATCTGTGCACTTAGTGTGACTTTTTCCTGTGCAGTTGCCATTCCTATAGCAGCAAGGATTAATGTCAGCGCTGATAATATACGTTTTTTCATAGTTGTCAATGTTTTTTATTTGTTATAAACAACGATTTTCAATCATGGCAAAAATATTATAAAAATATACAAAAACAAACTCAAAATTAATAAAAGTGTTACCGCAACTTGAAATGTCTTCAAAAATGTAGAAATGCCGTATCTGCAGGGAATGCTTATTGTATTGCAGTATGTGGGCATTTGGGGTTTGCACATTCTCTTCTATAATTTTGTATCGCTCTTCTTGACTTTGAATAAAAATATTGGTTACATTTGTAGGTGGAGCCGGATGGTCATGCGGCTCCTGTGTATAGTGCAATCATAGTAAAAGAATATCATGCAGAAAAGAATCATTGAATGCGTGCCTAATTTTTCCGAGGGACGCAATATGGAGGTCATCAGACAGATTACCGATGCCATAGAGGCAGTAAAGGGCGTGAAACTGCTCGACGTTGATCCGGGCGAGGCAACCAACCGCACCGTGGTTACTTTCGTGGGCGAGCCCGATGCTGTAGCCGATGCTGCTGTAGCATCGATAAAGCGTGCAACAGAACTTATAGACATGCGTCTCCACAAGGGTGCTCATCCGCGTATGGGCGCATGTGACGTGTGTCCGCTGATTCCGGTTTCGGGTATAACGATGGAAGAGTGCTCCGAACTTGCGCGTGCCCTCGCCAAGCGTGTTGCTGATGAACTGGGTGTCCCTACATACTGCTACGAGTCGGCAGCATTCAAGCCCGAGCGCCGCAATCTTGCAGTTTGCCGCGAGGGAGAGTATGAGGCTCTGCCCGACAAAATGGCCAATCCCGAGCGTCAGCCCGACTTTGGCGTGCGTCCTTTTGATGAAGGCATAGCGCGCACGGGTGCTACCGCTGTGGGTGCACGTGATTTCCTTGTGGCAGTGAACTATAACCTCAATACAACATCCACTCGCCGCGCGAATGCTATTGCATTCGATGTGCGCGAGAAGGGACGTCCCATGCGTGAGGGCAACCCTATTGTGGGAAAGATTGTGAAGAACGATAAGGGGGAGCCTGTTATGATACCCGGAACACTCAAAGACTGCAAGGCTATAGGTTGGTTTATCGAGGAGTATGGCATTGCCCAGGTGTCGATGAATATGACTAATCTTGCCGTGACACCACTACATGTGGCATTCGATGAGGTGTGCCGCGCTGCCGATGCTCGTGGCGTGCGTGTGACCGGTACCGAGATTGTGGGCCTCATACCCAAGAAGGCGCTTGTGGATGCGGGCCGTCACTTCCTGCACAAGCAGCACCGTTCGACAGGTTTGCCCGAAAGGGAGCTGGTACGCATTGCGATAGAGACCATGGGGCTCTCGAATCTGAAGGAGTTCAAGCCCGAGGAGAAGGTAGTTGAATATATTCTCGAAGCCGAGGAACAGAAGAACGCCAAGAAACTCGTAGACATGACATGTGCGGACTTTGCCGAGGAGACTGCAAGCGAGTCTCCGGCTCCGGGCGGTGGTTCAATCTCGGCATACATGGGCGCACTTGCAGCGGCTCTTGGAACCATGGTCGCCAACCTATCTTCGCACAAGGCTGGTTGGGACGACCATTGGGAGTATTTCTCGGACTGGGCCGAAAAGGGTATGGCAGTGATGAATGAATTGCTTGCGCTTGTCGATGAGGACACTGCAGCCTTCAATAGGATAATGGATGTGTTCGGTATGCCCAAGGGTACCGACGAGGAGAAGGCAGCCCGTGCTGTAGCTATGGAGGCTGCCACGCTCTACGCCTCACAAGTGCCTCTGCGCACGATGAAGGCAGCATACAGGGCTTTCGATGTAGTGCGCGCAATGGCCGAAGAGGGTAATCCTAATTCTGTTTCCGATGCCGGCGTGGGTGCGCTTGCTGCACGTTCGGCAGTTATGGGCGCATGCCTCAATGTGAAGATCAATGCAGCAGGGCTCAAGGACCGCGAGGCTGCCGAAGCGCTCGTTGCCGAGGCCAATGCCATACAGGTACAGGCGCAGCAGGCCGAGAGAGAGATACTTGCCATTGTAGAGAGTAAGATAAACAAATAACACAAGATATCATGGCTGATTTTCAGAAAGATATACTTGCCGGAATTCCCGATGTGTTGCCGGCAAAGAGAGAATATGACAAGACTGCCAATCATGCGCCCAAACGCAAGGATATACTCACCGACGAGGAGAAGAAACTTGCTTTGGCCAATGCGCTTCGTTATTTCCCGGTGAAGCATCATTCCGAACTGGCTCCCGAGTTTCTCGAGGAGCTGAAGACCTACGGACGCATATATATGTATCGTCTGCGTCCCAATTATGAGATGCATGCCCGTCCCATCGACGAGTATCCGGCACGCTCGCGCCAGGCGGCGGCCATTATGCTCATGATACAGAACAATCTTGACAAGGCCGTGGCACAGCACCCCCATGAGCTCATAACCTACGGCGGCAATGGTGCTGTGTTCCAGAACTGGGCGCAGTATCGCCTGGCAATGAAGTATCTTGCCGAGATGACCGACGAACAGACTCTGGTTATGTATTCGGGACATCCGCTCGGGCTTTTCCCGTCGCACAAGGATGCACCGCGTGTAATCGTCACCAACGGTATGGTAATCCCTAACCACTCGTCGCAGGACGATTGGGAACGCTTCAATGCCATGGGTGTTTCACAGTACGGACAGATGACAGCCGGCTCATACATGTATATTGGTCCGCAGGGTATTGTGCATGGAACGACAATAACTGTCATGAACGCCGCGCGCAAACGCATGAAACCTGGACAGACCGACCTAAGGGGTATGCTCTTCGTTACCGCCGGTCTCGGCGGCATGTCGGGCGCACAGCCCAAGGCCGGAAATATTTCGGGAGTTGTGAGCATTACTGCCGAGATAAACATTGCAGCTGCAGAGAAACGCTACAATCAGGGGTGGGTCGATGAGTTGCATACCTCGCTCGATGAACTTGTTCCGCGCGTGAAGGAGGCCATGGCAAACAAGGAGGTCGTTTCGTTCGCATATGTAGGCAATGTCGTCGACCTTTGGGAACGCCTTGCTGATGAAGAGATTGCCGTAGACCTTGGCAGCGATCAGACATCGCTGCACAATCCGTGGGCCGGCGGTTACTACCCTGTGGGCTACAGCTACGAGGAGTCGAACCGCATGATGGCCGAGGAACCCGGGCGTTTCCGTGAGTGCGTGCAGGAGTCGCTTCGTCGTCATGTGGCTGCAATAAACAGGCTCACTGCGCGCGGAATGTATTTCTTTGACTATGGAAACGCGTTCCTGCTTGAGTCGTCACGTGCAGGTGCCGACATTCTGTTGCCCGACGGCAAATTCCGTTATCCGTCATATGTACAGGACATCATGGGGCCCATGTTCTTCGACTATGGCTTCGGCCCGTTCCGTTGGGTATGTACATCGGGCAAGGAAAGCGACCTTGAGGTTACCGACCGTCTGGCCGCAGAAGTGCTTGAGGATATGCTCAAGGAGGCACCGGCCGAGATACGCGGACAGCTCGAGGATAATCTCCATTGGATACGCGAGGCGAAGCAGAACAAACTTGTAGTGGGTTCGCAGGCCCGAATACTCTATGCCGACTCCGAGGGACGTACACGCATAGCCCTTGCATTCAACGAGGCCATTCAGCGCGGAGAGATTTCGGCTCCCGTTGTGCTTGGGCGCGACCATCACGACGTGTCGGGAACAGACTCGCCCTACCGCGAGACATCGAACATCTACGACGGTTCGCAGTTCTGTGCCGACATGGCAGTGCATAATGTTATAGGTGACTCCTTCCGCGGTGCTACATGGGTGTCAATCCACAACGGCGGTGGTGTAGGCTGGGGCGAAGTGATGAATGGAGGTTTCGGTATGGTTATTGACGGTTCGGACGATTCGGCACGTCACATAGAGGAGATGTTGCTCTGGGACGTGAACAACGGTATAGCACGCCGCAGCTGGGCACGCAACGAAGGTGCCATGTTTGCAATCAGGCGCCAAATGGAGCGCACTCCGCTGTTGCGTGTGACAATGCCCAACCTTGCCGATAAGGAACTGATAGAAAAGGTATACAACGAAAACAAATAAAACACTATTATGACACATCATATAACAGCCGACCACCTCACCATTGCAAGGGTAGAGGAGATTCTAGCAAAAGGCTATAAACTTGCATTGAGTGACGATGCCAAACAGCGTATAGTCCATTGCCGCGAATATCTCGACAGGAAAATGGAGGATACGGCACATCCCGTATACGGCGTAACGACCGGGTTCGGCTCGCTTTGCAACATATCCATAAGTAAGGAACATCTTTCGCAGCTGCAGAAGAACCTTATGATGTCACATGCATGCGGTACAGGGCAGCGTGTGCCGGCAGAAATTGCTCGCCTTATGCTGCTGCTCAAAGTGCAGTCGCTGTCGTATGGCCATTCTGGTGTGCAGCTGATAACTGTCGAACGCCTTGTCGATATGTTCAACAACAATATAATTCCTGTAGTATACGAGCAGGGCTCGCTGGGCGCATCGGGCGACCTGTCGCCGCTTGCTCATATGTGTCTGCCGCTGATAGGTCTTGGCGAGGTTGAACTTGACGGCGAAATCATCGGCGGTGAGGAACTTCTGAGCAGAATGGGGTGGGAACCTATTGCGTTGTGTTCAAAGGAGGGACTTGCTCTTTTGAACGGAACTCAGTTTATGTCGTCCTACGGTGTCTATTCACTTATCAACGCGATGAGGCTCAGCCGCTGGGCCGACCATATCGGCGCCATGTCGCTAGATGCCTTTGACGGCCGCATGGAGCCGTTCGAGCATAATGTGCATGCCATACGTCCGCACAACGGACAGATAGAGACAGCCCGTGTATTCCGCGAGATTCTTGCAGGCAGCGAAATTGTGAAACAGCCCAAGAAGCATGTGCAGGATCCCTATTCGTTCCGTTGCATACCGCAGGTGCATGGCGCATCGAAAGATACCATAGCCTATGTGGCAAGCGTGCTCGAAACCGAGATAAATTCAGCTACAGACAACCCTACGGTGTTCCCCGATACCGATGAAGTTATATCTGCAGGCAACTTCCATGGACAGCCCATTGCTCTTGCGATGGATTTCCTTGCCATTGCCGTTGCCGAGCTTGCCAACATTTCGGAGCGTCGCATATACAAGATAATATCGGGTGTGCGTGGTCTGCCCAACTTCCTGGTTGCCAACCCGGGCGTGAACAGCGGTTTTATGATTCCGCAGTACACGGCAGCGTCAATAGTAAGCCAGTCAAAGGGCCTATGTTGGCCGGCTTCGTGCGATTCCATACCATCATCCCAAGGGCAGGAGGATCATGTGAGCATGGGCTCCAACGCTGCAACAAAGTTGTGGAAGGTTGTGCAGAACACCGAGCGTGTACTTGCCATTGAACTAATGAATGCAGCACAGGCGCTTGAGTTTCGCCGCCCGCTCCGTTCATCGGCTGCTGTAGAAGCAATGTTCGATACCTACCGCAAGGTTGTGCCTTTCGTTGAGAACGACACTGTAATGTCCCCGCACATAGCGTCATCTGTAAAATTCCTGAACGAATATGAACTTGCTCGTTAAGAATATCGGTTGTGCAGTCGGTATTGACGAAAGCGGACGTCTGTGTGTAAGTGGCAAGGATATGGACCGTGTCGGGGTGCTTGAGAATGCCTGGCTGCTCACCGACGGTGCGCGCATTAAGGACTACGGCACAATGGGCTGTATGCCGTGCGACAGTGGTTGCGAGGTTATTGATGCCGAAGGTGGTTGGCTCTTCCCCTCGTTCTGCGACTCTCATACGCATATAGTATATGCAGGCAGCCGCGAACAGGAGTTCCTCGACAAGATAAACGGCCTTTCGTACGAAGAGATAGCCAAACGGGGCGGTGGAATACTCAATTCGGCCGACCGTCTGCACGATACCTCCGAGGATGAACTCTACCGTCAGGCCATGGAACGCATAGACGAGATAGTTACTATGGGTACAGGCCTTGTGGAGATAAAGTCGGGCTATGGACTCACGCTCGAGGATGAACTGAAAATTCTGCGTGTCATACGCCGCATAAGGGAGACCGCGCCACTTGAGGTACGCGCCACATTCCTGGGTGCACATGCCGTAGGGCGTGCATACCGGGGCCGTCAGAGCGAATATGTCGACCATGTATGCAACGATATGATACCGGCTGTCGCAAAGGAGGGCCTTGCCGAGTATGTCGATGTCTTCTGCGATAGAGGATTCTTTACCGTAGAGGAGACAGCAAAGATAATCGAGACCGGAGCAAGATACGGACTCCGTGCAAAAATACATGCCAACGAGCTTGCCGTTTCGGGCGGTGTCGAAGTGGGTGTGGAGCATGGCGCGCTGTCGGTTGACCATCTCGAGTCAATGGGCGATGAGCAGATAGAGGCACTTAGTGGCAGCGAGACAATGCCGACGATGCTTCCGGGATGTGCCTTCTTCCTGGGCATAGGCTATCCGCCGGCACGCAGGATGATTGATGCCGGACTTGCCGTAGCACTCGCCTCGGACTACAACCCCGGCACAGCCCCGTCGGGCAACATGCGGTTCGTGACATCGCTTGCAAGCATAAAGATGAAGATGACCCCTGCTGAGGCACTGAATGCAGCCACTCTCAACAGCGCCTGCGCTATGGGCGAGAGCAAGGACTTTGGTTCAATAACTCGCGGTAAAATGGCCAATTTTTATATCACTAAGCCCCTGCCCTCACTTGCCTTCATGCCCTATGCCCACCAGACCCCGATAATAAAGACCGTGGTGCTGAAAGGCAAGGTGGTGAGTTTGATGATTGGATAAAGAAGCAGCAAAAAAACCAAAAAATAAAAGTTTGCGCCAAACCCAAAATAACAGAACCCGTCAGCATCCGTATAACTGCTGGCGGGTCGCTTTTATAATTACGGGTCACAGCACAGACATATTACAATAT
Organism: Bacteroidaceae bacterium; assembly: GCA_017547205.1. Classification (GTDB taxonomy): domain Bacteria; phylum Bacteroidota; class Bacteroidia; order Bacteroidales; family Bacteroidaceae; genus HGM04593. The sequence continues at coordinate 19,562 of JAFYQH010000007.1, forward strand.
GTTATTTAACGTCAGTTCGATATAAACTCGTTCAAATTGCGAACCTGTCATTTCGATGGAGCGTAGCGACGAGAAATCTCAAAAACATTGTAAAAAAAGAGATCTCTCACATACGTTCGAGATGACAAACGTTATACAAACACACCAATTTATAGCGAAAATTTTATATCGAACTCAGGTTATTTATTATTTTCTCAAAACTTTTAGCGACAACATCTTCGCTTGGAATCGTTGAAAAAGCAATTGCCGGTAATTCTTTCAAATATGTCTCTTTCAGATTAGACCACAAATTAGAGAAGTCTGATAACAATGGAGATTGTTCTATTTCCATTGTATTCCAACCTTCAGGTTTATCAAATGTCTCTCTGTCATGAGCTAATAAAGTATTGAAATCCGTCTTGAATTGTTCCGATTGTAGATATTTAGCACACTCTGAATCTTGCAACAGATAATGCAAGTCATAAAAATGACGTGTTTTGGCAGCCACATCGTATATATAATTATCCGACAATGAAAAGCGGATAAGAGATACAAGTTTTTCTGTCAATGTCTGTCTTTTGTCCAATACATTCAATATGAATGACTGTAGTCCATATTCTTCCACCAATGCATCATTGCCTGTCTGGCGGAAAAACTGTGCAATAAAGCAATCTATACTTTTTGAGACGTATGGATAGGGATTGGCAAACGAATTTATCTCAACCAATAACTGCCCGATATTGACGGTTTCTTTAATCGCTTTGCCAAGAACATTTGGATACGAATACATAGCTTTATAGTAACGAGAGCCCTTGCTTGTAACTCCCGGTACTACTACCTCCTCCAATCCCGATGTCATTTCTTTGGCTATCTTTTTAATCAACATCTTCAATTGGTTGCCCGTTAAAGCATCTGCATCAGATATGGCTATATCAATGTCTTCCGAAAAGCGATTTCCAATTTTATAAGCCTTTGATAAAGATGTACCACCCTTAAAAATGGCCTTCTCCGCATTGGAGTTCTGCACCATTAATTTAAGGGAACGGGTTATCCAATAATCCTTCTCGATATAGACCGGGCGTATATCCAAATACTCAGATGCTGCAAGAACGGCATCTGTAAACAGTTTTTTATTTTCGTGAAGGTTCATATATTCTCCAATTTTGCTTAGTTGGTAAAACAGAATCTGATATTGGTAATTTGTATTCAGTTACCCCGTTTAGAGTTTTGCGTATAGATTCCAAAATATTAACATTACACCCTATATCCTCTAAAATTGCACCACACAACGCACGAACATAGTTCGTGTATTTTGCCACGCATTTAACAAGCATTTCTCTTTGCTCTTCGCTCAAATCCCGAACAATCTCTTTTAGTCTTATACAAGCATCGTTAGGAGTTGTTGCAGGAATTTCACGAATAAATCTTATGGCATCCAATATTCGTAAGATTTCAATATTCTTTTTGGTTATCCGATTCTGCTGCAGGATAAAAGATATAGTATATTTCTCACGTTTGACAGAACGGCGGCTTTTGTTTGTACCGATCTGAATATAAGACGATATTTGTGTGGTAAGCCCTAATGCATTATATGCAGAATACCCCGTTATATAGCCTATGAGTTTACCATCACGTTCAATATAGTCTTTAGCAATCTGATAAGCGGAAGGCTTTAATTCCCCAAATTGAGTCTTTCGTGGTTTATAGAATCTTCCTTTTGCCAATTTAGAGATTTCGCCGGACTTGACCATGCGATTTAACGCTTTTACAACAGCTGATTGATTCTGTGTATCTATCTCAAAATCAGATGCTGTAAAAACGTAATCTTCGGAAAATCCGGATACTCTTCTTTTTATTTCTTTTGCGATATTCATAATTATTTAATTATCACGATGCGAAGATAACAAAATGTCCCGTTTATTACGCAAAAAACGGGACAAAATTGCGAAAATATTATTAGGATTCCTTGTTTAACTCCAGCTCATCCTCTATACCTGTACATAAAATCGGTATTCCGGCAAATTGGAAGAATGAACCACTTTGGAGGTAAACAGCAAGTCTATCATGGACGAGCTTGTAAATAGACCTGTAAAAAGGTTCTCATAGAGCTTGGAAAAACTCAAACCCAAAATAACAGAACC
>JAFYQH010000020.1 GCA_017547205.1 Bacteroidaceae bacterium
AATATCATTGCTGGTGATACCTGTAATCTTGAAGTTTTCAATGAAACCTGATGGCAAGATCAAACGGGCTAATTCCAGTAGTATTTTTTCGTCCTGCATAGTACTTATTTTAACTATGCGAAGATAATATTTTTATATCAGTCCCCCAACTTTTGCAGGTGAGCCCATGATTTACACCGTTGGGAAATACAAATAAAAAAAAGCAGACTTCGAAGTGAAATCTGCTTTAAAGCGGAGAGAGAGGGATTCGAACCCCCGGTACCTCTCGGTACGTCGGTTTTCAAGACCGGTGCAATCGACCACTCTGCCACCTCTCCAGGTTTTTTTGTTGTCAAAGGAAGTGGTCTTTCCGTTTTGACGTTGCAAAGGTATGACAAATATGTGGACTATGCAAGAGTTTTGACGAAAAAATGCAATTATTTTTTGTATGGCTTTAATTCCTGCCATGCACCGAACTCTTTTTTTTCTATTTTGGGCTTCTTTTATTGCTTTTTGTAACTTTGCGGTTGCTTATATATATGTTATGGCAGGCATTCTTGTTTTTTTGTTTCTCTTTTCGCTTGGAGCTGGCTTTGTGCAGCGTGTATCGGGGTTCGGCTTTGGGATATTCATAATGATGTTCCTGCCTTACATTATGCCGTCGTACAATGAGGCTGTGGCTCTGTCGGGTATTCTGTCCGGTTCTATAGCATTCACTGTAGCATTGTGCAACATAAGGCATGTGTGTTGGAGAAAAATGTTCCTTGTGGTGCCGGCAAACGCGGCTGTTTTGTTTTTGTAGTCCGTTATATGGGGAATTTCTCTACGCCTTTCATGCTAAAGTGTCTTGGTCTGCCTCTTGTGGTGATGGCTTCTTACTTTCTGTTTTTCAAAGGTCGCATAAGGGGTTATTTCGGTGGACGTGGCGCACAGCTTACGGTTGGTGCTACAAGCGGTTTTTGGGAGCTGTGTTTGAAATTTACGGTCCGCCAGTAGTCTTGTACGTGATGTGTATCTTTAAGGATAAACTCGAGTATTTGGCGATAATGCAGGCCTTTTGGGTTATTTCCAATATTGTTTATCTTGTTTATAGGTCGGGTGGCGGTTATTACAAAGTGCAGACTCCGGTATGTTGGGCTTGTGGCCTTTCGGGTGCTTTCGTCGGCACTTTGTTGGGCGCAAAATGTTACAGTTTGCTCGATGCCAAAAGTTTTCGCCTTGTAGTTTATATGGTAATGGCGGCAAGCGGGGTAGTGGCTTTCTTTAAATAAAAATAAAACGATTACAAAAATGTAGTAATTGAAAAAAGATTCTTTCATTTATATTATTATATAAGATTATTTTTATTACCTTTGTGTCCGGAAACGTTGAGGATGGTGTTTTTCTGCCGTCAGATGTCGTGCAGTTGGCATTTCTTTCATGTTTTCCTTTGGTTTTGGCAAATCATAAATCTTTGATATAAAATAACTATGGAAAAGAATTTGAATTTCAAAGGTGGTCTGTGGACAGAGGAGATCAACGTAGGTAACTTTGTGCACGAGAACATCACTCCTTACGAGGGAGATGCATCTTTCTTGGTAGGCCCGACTGAGAGAACAAAGAAGGTGTGGGGCGTTTGTCTCAAGGCTCTTGAAGAGGAGCGTGCTAACAACGGTGTTCGCTCATTGGACAATGCTACAGTTTCTACAATCACCTCTCACAAGGCTGGTTATATCGACAAGGAGAACGAGCTTATCGTAGGTCTCCAGACTGATGAACTGCTCAGACGTGCCATCAAGCCTTTCGGCGGTATCAAGGTTGTAGAGAAGGCTTGCCACGAAAATGGTGTTGAGGTTGATGAGAAAGTAAAGGATATCTTCTATCACTACCGCAAGACTCACAACGATGGCGTTTTTGATGCATATACAGAGGAAATCCGTATGTACCGCTCTTTGGGCTTCCTTACCGGTCTGCCCGACAACTATGCGCGTGGTCGTATAATCGGTGACTACCGTCGTCTTGCCCTTTATGGTGTTGACCGTCTTATTGAGGCTAAAAAAGCAGATCTCAAGAAGGTTGTAAGCCCAATGACTGAGCACAATGTACGTCTGCGCGAGGAGATCTCGGAGCAGATAAAGGCTCTCAACGAGATGAAGGTTCTTGGCGAGTACTATGGTCTCGACCTCTCTCGTCCTGCTACATCGGCTCAGGAGGCAGTGCAGTGGACATATATGGCATACCTTGCTGCAGTTAAGGAGCAGGACGGTGCAGCTATGTCACTCGGTAACGTGTCTTCATTCCTTGATATCTATATCCAGTACGATCTTGACAACGGCAACATCGACGAGACATTCGCACAGGAGCTTATCGACCAGTTCGTAATCAAGTTGCGTATGGTACGTCATCTGCGTATGCAGTCTTACAACGACCTCTTTGCCGGTGACCCGACATGGGTGACAGAGGCTATCGGCGGACGTTTCAATGATGGACGTACAAAGGTTACAAAGACTTCTTTCCGCTTCTTGCAGACTCTTTACAACCTCGGTCCCTCTCCAGAGCCTAACATGACTGTTCTTTGGAGCCCTGAACTTCCCGAGGGATTCAAGGAGTACTGTGCAAAGGTTTCTATCGATACATCTTCAATCCAGTACGAGAACGATACTTTGATGCGTGAGGTTCGCGAGTGCGATGACTACGGTATCGCATGCTGTGTGTCTTACCAGGCTGTAGGCCGTCAGATCCAGTTCTTCGGTGCGCGTTGTAACTTTGCGAAGGCTCTGTTGCTTGCAATCAACGGCGGTCGCTGCGAGAATACAGGTACTGTTGTTGTAAAGGATATCCCAGTTCTTTCTGGTGACGTTCTTGACTATGAGGAGGTTCTTGCAAACTACAAGAAGGTGCTTATAGATATTGCCCGTGTTTACAACGACTCTATGAACATCATTCACTACATGCACGACAAGTACTACTATGAGAAGGCGCAGATGGCTCTTATCGATACCGATCCTTCAATCAACCTTGCTTATGGTGTTGCTGGTCTTTCTATCGCTATCGACTCACTCTCTGCAATCAAGTACGGAAAGGTGACAGTAAAGCGCAACGAGCTTGGCCTTACAGAGTCTTTCGATATTGAGAACGACTTCCCATGTTTCGGTAACGACGATGACCGTGTTGACCACCTTGGTGTTGACTTGGTATACTTCTTCAGCGAAGAGCTCAAGAAGCACCCTGTATACAAGAACGCTAAGCCTACATTGTCACTCCTTACCATTACATCAAACGTAATGTACGGTAAGAAGACCGGTGCAACTCCTGACGGTCGTGCCAAGGGTGTTGCTTTCGCTCCGGGTGCGAACCCAATGCACGGACGCGACAAGAACGGTGCCGTAGCATCTTTGAGCTCTGTTGCAAAGCTCCGCTACCGTGACTCACAGGACGGTATCAGCAACACATTCTCTATAATTCCAAAGTCTCTCGGTGTTGACGATGAGACACGTGTAGAGAACCTTGTTACATTGATGGACGGTTACTTCACAAAGGGTGCACACCACCTGAACGTGAACGTTCTGAACCGTGAGATGCTTATGGATGCAATGGAGCACCCCGAGAAGTATCCGCAGCTGACAATCCGCGTATCGGGTTATGCTGTGAACTTCATCAAACTGAGCCGTGAGCACCAGCTCGAGGTAATCTCACGTTCGTTCCACGAGCGCATGTAATTACAGACTTATGTATAATTAAAATAGGCTGGCTGGTATGGCCGGCCTATTTTTTAAATATGAAATTATGACAATTAGAGTACATTCATACGAATCATTGGGCACTTTCGACGGTCCCGGTCTGCGTCTTGTGGTTTTCCTGCAGGGATGCAATTTCCGTTGTCTCTATTGTGCAAATCCCGATACCATAGATGCTAAGGGTGAGAGCAAAGAAACCGACATAGAGGATATTGTCCGCATGGCAATGAATGAAAAACCGTTCTTCGGCAAAAAGGGCGGTGTGACATTCAGTGGTGGTGAACCTACTTTCCAGGCCAAGGCACTTGTTCCGCTTGTGAAACGCTTGAAGGAACAGGGAATCCATGTGTGTCTCGACACGAACGGCAGTATATGGAACAGCGACGTTGAGGAGCTCCTCTCGCTGGTTGACCTTGTGATGCTTGACATAAAGCAGTTCAATCCCGAACGTCATTCAATACTTACGGAGCGTCAGAACAAGCAGACACTTGCTACTGCAAAGTGGCTGCAGGATAACGGCCGTCCTTTCTGGTTGCGCTATGTGCTTGTTCAGGGTTACAGTGCCTTTGAAGAGGATATGCGTGCGATGGGTGAGCACTTCAGGAACTACGATATGATAAAGCGCGTTGAGGTCTTGCCGTACCATACATTGGGAGCACACAAGTATGAGCCTCTTGGTATGGAATACAAATTGAAGGATGTAAAGGAGAACACCCCTGAACAGTTGGACGCTGCAAAGGCTATCTTTGATGAGTATTTCGATTGCGTGTTCGTGAATTGATTTCGCATGCCGACCGAAAAGGAGAAAATGCTCTGTGGCGAGTTGTACAATGCCAATTATGATCTTGAACTGATTGCAGAAAGACATGCCTGCAAGGTCCTGTGCCAGCAGTACAATACTCTGCCATATGAAAACGAAACTGAACGCCGTGCCCTGTTGGGCTGTATTATCGGCAATTCTTCAGGAGATTATATAATTGAACCGTCATTCTGGTGCGATTATGGCTATAACATCTCGTTGGGGAAAAACTTTTATGCAAACCACAATCTTGTGATTCTCGATGCAGCCCCGGTAATTTTCGGGGATAACGTATTTGTGGCTCCCAACTGCTGTTTCACGACTGCAGGTCATCCGCTTGACGTGGAACTGCGTAATAAAGGGCTGGAATATGCCAAGCCCATCACCATAGGGAATAATGTTTGGATAGGTGCCGGTGTTACAGTGCTTCCGGGCGTTACAATAGGTGATAATGCTACTATAGGTGCGGGAAGTGTCGTGAATAAGGATATTCCTTCCGGTGCGGTTGCTGCAGGAGTACCATGCCGGGTGTTAAGGCAAGAATAACATGAAGGTCCGCCGAAAATCTCGGTGGACCTTCATGTTATTGTATTCATTATCGTTACTTGAGCCTTGTCCAGTATACGGTTTTTCCGATACCCCAGATGTTACCATAGACTTTCAAGGTGTTTGCGTCCTTGAACTCAATGTCAACGCTGTATATCTTGCCGCTTGAGGGGTCGTATATCTTGGCGTCGCCCCACTCCTTGTCATCGGCATCGTATTTTAGACCTTTGATGAGTACAACTTTGTCGAGGTCTACATTTCTCAGGTTCTTGTCGGGGTTTTTGGTATCCTTGCGCTTTGCTCCGTTCGCGTCAACAGCGTTCTCGACCCAGAATACCTGTGCTGTATATGTGCCGTTAGCTGCCTTGCTGAACCTGATTTTGCTCTTGCCGCTCTCCTTTACATAAAGGTATTCGCCGATGATGTTGTCTCCCTTGGAGTTGATGTCCTGCGCTATTGCTGCAAATGAAAACATCATTGCGCTGATAAGTGCTAAAAAAATCTTTTTCATTTTGTACATTGTTTTTGTTTGGTTATGTACAAAAGTATGGTAAAAATTGCACAAACAAAATCGGTTTGTGCAATTATATTTGATTATTTGCTATTTTTAATTGTTGAATTCTGTTTTTGGACTGATGCAGGTGATAATAGACGTCTGTCACGCGTTTTTACATTCGTATCCCAATGATTGTATCATCCTGATAACTTCGTCGGTATCAATATTACAGCCCTCTACATAGGCAATACCCTCAGCGAGTTCAACCTGTACAGCTGTAATACCACTGATGCTCGAAAGTGCCTTTTCAACATTGGCTTTGCAGTGGTTACACATCATTCCTTTGATATGGAACTTATGCTTGTCGATGCATAAACAATCTCCGTTGCAACTGCACGTTTCTTTGTCATCGTGGCTGCATCCATCTTTCTTGGTGCGCATGAAAAGGGCTGTTACAAGCAGGATGACAAATATTATACTCGATGCCACTTGCCACCATGGTGTTCCACTGTGTATACAGCATGCGCTTCCATGGGTGTGGATGCTGCCGGCAAACCAATCTTTGGGCAATAGATTGTCAATTGTGAGGCCGAAGAGTATTGCTCCGGCAATTATGCTTGTAAGGTATATTGCCAGGCTCTTTTTCCCAAGTATTTTGTTTATCACAAGTATCGCAGCGAGGTTTGTAGCAGGTCCTGCCATAAGCAGCACGAATGCGGCTCCAGGAGAGAGGCCTTTGAGTATTAGTGCTGCGGCAATGGGTATCGAGCCTGTGGCGCAAAGGTACATGGGGAGAGAGAGCAGTAATATCACAAGCATGTTAAGCATTGGATAATCTCTCAGTAGCGAGAAGAGCTCATCGGGTACTGCAATGGTTATTATGGCTGCTATAAAAAGACCTATGACAATCCATTTTCCTATATCCTGCAGCATCTCTATAAAACCGTAGTGCAATATACCTATGCATTTTCTACAGAAACTTTTCTTTGTTTTCTTCTCTTTGCAATCAGTTGAACTCCAGTTATCATCTTTGTCCCAGCGGTTAACTGCATATCCGCCTACAAGCGCTGTTACAAGTGACGCAAGGGGGCGCATTATGGCAAAAGGTATTCCAAGCAGTGAGGCTGTTGCCAGTATTGAGTCAGCGCCGGTTTGCGGAGTTGATATAAGAAAAGAGACTGTAGCCCCCTTAGATGCTCCTTCACGGCGCAGGGATGCCGCAGTTGGTATGACGCCGCATGAACATAGCGGTAACGGGATTCCTATCATTGCTGCCCACAGAACGGAGCGGAGATTGCTGCCTGAAAGTCTGTCGGAAAAAATCCGACGTGGTACGAATTCATGCAGAATTCCGGCAATCAACAGACCTAGTAGCAGATATGGGGTCATTTCATTGAGTAGGTCAATCAACTGGTATATGTGTTCTTTCATAATTTTCTGTCATATATATTTGCATCACGCATTCATGAATGCGTGATGCAAATATAATACTTTTTGGGTTAACTGCTTTTGGCAATAGTTTGTTAAAAGAGTCACTATTTCTCTCTTTTTTTGTTATTCTCGATGATTCTGAGGTTTAGTGCGGCCTGTTCGTCTCCCATTGCTGCGGCTTTTATGAATGCCTGTTCCGCAGCGTGGCGTCTGTGACGTCTGTATTCAATTACTCCCTGAAGATTCAGCGCATGCGGGTTGTTGCCGTATTGCTTCAATTCGTTTATAAGCCTCCGGTAGTCGGGATGGGGGTTGCTGTTAAGTTCGTCGACAATGCTGTTGATTGCAATTGCTATGCTGTCGGGGTTGTTATGGTAGTATATGCCTGTGCAGCATGCCATTCTGTGTGCGGGAAACATCCTCTCGGTAAGTTCACGGTAGAGCGTGCCGCCATGGTATCGCTTGAGGATTGCTTCTCTCTTTCTGGGGTCTTGTTCGGCCTTCAGTCTTGTGATAAGGCTGTCACCTCCTGCAGTTCCCAGATCGTTAATGTCGGCATATACCATTTTCCAGTTGTTGCCTCCATCGGCTACTTCGAATATGGAGTCGGGAAGGTTGTAGCGGTCACGTATGTGGTTACGCATTGCTATGGCTCGTTTCCTGCCAAGGTCGGACGTCTTGTGTTCGCTGCCGTCGGGCGATGTGTATCCGACAATCTGTACTGCTTCAATGGTTGTGCTGCTGTCGGCCAGAACCTCGTTTATTATGGACATCAACTCTTCTATGTTCTGTGCGTTCTGGAGATATTCGGGATTCAGTCTGCTGCTGTTTGTAGTATACCTGACGATGTTTGGGGTTACGTTCATTCCCATTGCAACGGCATCGTCAAGCGGTACGTAGTGTGCCATACGGTGTATGTGCGGATACTCCATTGCCATGTAGTCGGCAAGGCTTCTTTCTGCATCTATCCTGTGGTTGCTCATTGATGGTATTCGCGGCAAACTGATAGCCATGGTGTCGCATTCGTACTTGACCGTCTTGCCGTTGTCGTATTCGCTGTATGTGACAACATATATGCTATCGCCTATCGTACTTTCCGGTACCGATAGCGTTACGTTCTCACTGCCATTGTCATGCAGCAGAGGAGCAGATCCGAATCTCTTTATGTACCTCTTTGTGTATCTGCGTCCTTGCAGGTGTCGTGCAGTTGAGCTCACGCATGTGTCGGGGGTACATATGTGCGTGACTACAAGCATTCCTTCTGACGGACGCATTTTGGGGTTGTCGTAGTTGATGGTGAAATGCCAGCAACTGTCGTAGTGTGCAGCATCATAACTTTCGGGCGACACCTGTGCACGGGTTGTAATGCATAGGAATAATAAAGAGAGCATGAAAAGAAAGTTACGTTTCATAAAGGTTTCTTTTGTCTGGTTGAAAAATATGTTACCTCTATAAAACGAATAAACCGGCCTTTCTGTTCTGTTATGTCAGTTTTTCTATTGTTCTGGGTAGTTTTTCGATACTGTCGATTATGAAGGTTGGCTCATGGCTATCCTTGATTGGCTCGTCCTCCCAGCAGGCGTTCTTCAGCCATATTGTCCTGCATCCTAATGTCGCGGCCGGGTATATGTCTTTATTGTAGGAGTCTCCTACAACGGCAATCTCTTCGGCGTTCATCCCCAGGGCCTTCACTCCAAGTGCGAACAGTTCGGGATCGGGTTTGCGTATTCCTACAACAGACGATTCGATGATTGCGGTGAAAATGTTGTCTAGTCCGAACTCCTTCAATACTACAGGCATGTTCCCGTAGAAATTGGTCACAAGTACCATCGGGAACCGTTCGCGGAGCCTGTTGACAATGGAACGGGACTGGTCTATCGTGTCCAGTACCCGTCTGTAACACCCTTCTGCGATCTCTTTTCCACACTCTTCTGTCAATCTGTCGGGGCCGGAATGCTCCTTGAGATATGCGAACTGCAATGCTATTTTTTTTTGAAGAAGGGTGCGGAACGTGTCCGTCGGTTCTATGATGCGCGCTTTTGCAAGCGAACGTTCACCATGTACATATGCTTCGCGGAATGTGGCCTTGTCGACTCCGGAGTCTGCCATGCTGTATTGTTCCCAGATGACTTCGCTCCAGTGTATGCCGTTTGTGTCTATGGTGCCTCCGTAATCGAATATTATGCCCTTAATTGAACTCATGGCCTTCTTCTATTTTACAGGTGAGCCTTCTGCATAGTGTCTCATGCTTGTATTTCATGTATAGGAAAATTGCCATCAGCACTACCAGCTCGAACATTATGTACATCCATAGTTCGCCTGTCAGCATGGCAAAGCATAGCATAATGGCGCGTGAGTTGAATGTCAGAATATTGGTGTACTTCATCAGTGGCAGGCTTGCTTCGCGGAACTCCTTGCGCAGGCCGGCCGGTATTTCAGTACCAAAATGCCGGTGTACGCTTTTTATGAATTTCTGGAAATATGGAGTCATTCTTTCCTGGTTCTCCACATACGAGACATATGCGTTCAGGAAGAGTTTCCAAAAAAAACTCTTTCTCCAGCTTGTGGCTTTGTACTCATTCCGTTGTGTCTCGGAGCTGTGGAACTCGTTGCCGTTCTTCTCTTGGGTGAAATAGAGGTGTATGTTGCGGTAATAGTCGGCAAGCTGGCATTGTGAACCGTGTACCCAGAATCCGCAGAATGATATCAATATCCATATCAGGACACCCCAATTATATTCTGGCGCGAAGGGTATCGGCTCAAATGTCTCCCTTGCGGCTATGGCAAAGTATATGCAGAAGAACCAGCAATCGCCAGCGAAGCCGTCAAGAATGCGACCCCAACGTGTCCTTTGTCTTGTAATGCGCGCAAGCTGTCCGTCTGTACTGTCATAGAGGTTGGCCCACATCAGCAGCAATATGCCCATAATGTTCCACCTCAGGTTCTCCTGCAGGAAACATACTCCTGCACCGATTCCCAGGAATATTGATATTATGGTAATTATGTTTGGGTGTATGCCGCGGTTGCGGAAGAACAGTGCACAGCGGAATCCCAACGGGCGGTAGAACCACATGTCGAGAAACTCTTCGGTATCCATGGACTTTATGGATGCGCGGTACAGTTCCTTATCTTCTTCTTTCATTCTTTCCTTTTGTGTATTGTTGTGACTATAAGTCGTGCTATCTCTTCTGCTGCTTCATCGCGCACAGCCGAGAAACTTGGGAAGTCATTGATGTCTATGATATGTATGTTGCCGTCGGTGTCCACAATGCAGTCGCCACCATATATAGTAAGTCCTATAGCACCAGCAGCCTGTCTTGCGGTCTCCTTCAGTTCGGTGCTGCTGAACTGTAGATGCTTGGGGGGGGCGTTTATGGCTTCAAGCCCGAACTTGCTTTTTTCCGGTGTGGGGTAGTGGTAGCGGAAAAACTCCTCTCCTACAGCGTAGAATTTTAGGAGGTCGCCTTCCATATGCATGCAATGCAATGCTTTGCTGATACCTCTCTCCTGCATCCCTGAGAATATGCACTTTGCTTCTACGGCATTCCGGGCAAAGGCCACATCCTCCTTGTGGCAACTCCAGCCTTCGGCTTTCTTTATCCATGCAGGGTATGTCAACCGGTCGAGGTCGTCAATCTCCTCAATGATGGAGAATGGGGGCTGGGGGATGCCGTTAGCGTGCAGGATGTTCATGAATGCCAGACGTGAACAGTTCCTTACTGCATCGGTGCTGTTGATTACAATGATACCTTCATTTTCTGCCTTTTCCAGCATGTCCAAAATGTCCGCATTGCGTGACATGTGGCAAATGGCATCAAAAGTATCAATAGGGTCCTCGCCATTGGTGTCAACTTCAGCCCCTGTGGCAGCAAGTTTCATTGCAATGCTCTCCAGTATGGCTGCATCCTTGTCAACCATATTCGGGGAATCTCCCGGCTCCCGTGCAATTATGGCTATCTTCATTCTTCAGTAATGAACTTTTCGGCCTTTGCGATGTCCCTGGCATGGTCGATGTCTATTATTTTGCCGAACGGGTACGCCTTGAGCCTTAAACCTCCTTCTATGAGTTTGCGCTGGAAATTGCGCATGCGCTCAATGCCTTGCTCCATGCATTCGTCAAGAATCTCCAGAGCGCGTGGAGTGAGTGCATATATTCCACCTGAAATGTATTTGGAACCGTCACTTGCATTGTCGCAGAATGCCGTTATATTCATGTCGGTTCCGGTGTCTACGTAGAGCGGCTTTTCGTCGTCGACGTAGTCCGTTACAGCCATAATGCCGTCATCTTCGCTCCGCTTGAAAATTTCGATGAATTCCGTGAATTCCTTCTCCTTGAAGATGGTGTCAACAGTAGTAAGGCAGAACTTGTCTCCTGCAAGATGCTCCTTTAGGGCATGCATGCTGTGCATGGAGCTGGGCGTGTCCCTGACAACAATTTCTATCGGGTAGTGTTCTCTCAGTTGCTCCAGATAGGCCTTGGTTTCGGGCTGCCGGGTGTTTATTATTATGCTTATGGAACTGGTACTGTTTTTTGCAAAGATTTTTACAAGGCGTTCTATTATGGGAACGCCTTGTATCTTTATGAGCGGCTTCGGCTCCTCAATGCCTTCCATGGCAAGTCTTGAGCCTTCCCCGGCAGCTATTATCGCGAATTTCATGTCAGATATCGTTGTCGGCCTGCTGCAGGTTAAGGCGGTTGCTGTCGTCGCGCTTTTCGAAGTAGAGCTTACGTAGCGGGTTACGTCGTGCTTGTGAGTACATGTTGCGGTTGCGCAGGATGTCAATAGCTGCATATATTGCCTGGCGGAAAGAACCCTCGTCGGCAACGCCCTTGCCGGCAATGTCGAGCGCGACACCATGTGCCGGTGATGTGCGTATGATGCTCAATCCTGCCGTGAAGTTGACTCCGTCGTCCATAGCGAGTACCTTCAAGGGGGTGAGCCCCTGGTCGTGGTACATGGCAAGTATGGCGTCGAATGCCATGTGCTTTCCGCTGCCCATGAATCCGTCTGCAGCAAAAGGTCCATAGCAGAATATACCTTCGTCGTTCATCTTGCGTACGGTGGGCGCGATAATCTCTATCTCTTCCTTGCCGAGAAGTCCATTATCGCCTGCATGTGGGTTGAGGGAGAGCACGGCGATTTTCGGTGCATCAATGTTGAAATCTTCCTTCAGGCTTCTGTCGAGTTGTGTAATCTTCTCTTCGAGAAGTTCCGGCGTTATAGCACTTGGTACATCACGCAATGCCATGTGTGTTGTTGCAACCGCAACTCTCAAATCCCCGCTGCAGAGTATCATGAGTGCCTTCTCTCCTTCTTCGCAGCACTGTTGCAGGTATTCGGTGTGTCCCGGGAAGTTGAACTTGTCGCTCTGGATTGTGCTTTTGTTTATGGGTGCCGTTACGAGTACGTCTATGTGACCTTCCCTGTAGTCATTTACGGCCCTCTCCAATGCTTCGAATGCGGCCACTCCGGCTTCGGGTGTGCTGGCTCCCAACTCGATATGAAGCTCGTCGCTGTTGCAATTGATGATGTTCAGCTTGCCGGCCTGTGCCTCATCTGCATTTTCTATGGCGTTGTACGGGGTCTCGATTTCCAGTGCCTTGCGGTGATATGCAGCGGCCTTGGGTGAGCCGTATACAATGGGGGTGCATATGTCGAACATCTCGGGATTGCCGAATGTCTTGAATATGACTTCGTATCCTATTCCGTTAATGTCGCCCTGGGTTATCCCAACGCGAATCTTTCCTTTTTCACTCATGTTGTAGTAAGTTTATTCTGTTTTCTCCCCTTCTGCCTCCACGACTACTTCGGGTATATGTGTGCTGTTCTCTATCATCTTGTCAACAGGCATCTTCAGTGTGTATAGCGATGCCTCGAGCTTGCGTAGCATGCTGCCTTTCTTCTTGTTCGGTGCGTATACGAAAGCTTCGACCACGATTACTCTTCCGTTCTTTTCATCTACCATGGAGTGTGACACGAACGGGCCTCCCATCATGTCATTTTCCATGTACCATAGACCTCTAGCTATCTGCATGTAGCGGTCGCGGTCCGATGTCTCGGTTATCTCAACAAACATGGAGTCGGTCTGTATGTATTGTCCGGCCTTGCCGCCCGGCATATTTATCTTCATTACAGAATCGCGCATGTGGATATAGTTCTCTCTTGAGAAGTTGTCTGTCGACGTGTAAGGGTAGCTGTACATGACAAAACTGAGAATGTCGGGGTTTGTGGAATTGAAGTCCGAAAACCATACGAAATTCTCGCCCCTCTTCTCTCCGTTCAGTCCTGCCGGGATGAGCAGCTCGCAATCGAACATCTCTTTGGTTGTGGCAAGAGCCTTTTCGTTATGCTTCTCCTTGAGAATGTCTATCTGCCTGTTCATCTCTGTTGCGGTAAAGAAGTCCACGATTACCTGCTTGTTCTCATTTACATACTGCTCAAAGTCCTCCCTGTTGGGTGACTGTATGGTCATTATCATCTGCGGGGTGGCAAACGGGTCCCTTGAGTACTTGAACGATGTCTTTGTGTACATGTGTTCGTCAATGTCTACTGTTATGACATTGCGGAACGGCTTTATCATACCGGTGAAGTTGGCCTCGCTGACGCGTGAAATCCTGAACGAACGTTCCGACTGGGGCAGTCCCGGTATGTCTGTGTCGAGTGCGTTGAATATGGCTCTTCCTGCCGGGGCGTTCCAGAACTCTTCGTCGCATACAACAAGGACTTCATACGGGTTGCCCACAGCCGATTTCTTGAAACTCTCGTTCAATCCGTGGCAGTTGGACAGCAATACTGCTGCAAGAATCAATGATAGGATATTCTTCATGATACTATTGTTTTGTTGTTTTTGTTGTTCTGGTCCTGTTTCAGGGTTGACAGCATGCCGCATGCGGCGAAGATGTCCTCGCCTCTCGATGCCCTTATGGTTGTGAAGAGCCCGTTCTTCGTGAGGAAATCCCTCAGCTGTGTCATGCCGTTCTCGTCAACGCCCTCAAGTGGTACGCCCGGTATGGCATGGTAACGTATCAGGTTTATGCGGCAGTCCAGGCCATCGAGCAGCTTAAGCAGTTTGCGGGCGTAGAACTGTGTCTCGTTTATTCCCTTGAATACAATGTACTCGAATGTCAACCGGCGCTGGTGGCTGAAGTCGTATTGCCGCAACAGGTCCAGCATCTCGACAATGGAGAAACCTTTCTCTGCAGGCATGATTTCTGCACGTTTCTCAGGAATGGGGTGGTGCAGGCTTATGGCTATGTGGTAGTCGCCCGAGTCGAGCAACCTTTTCAGGCCTTTGCGTACGCCGACTGATGATACTGTCAGGCGGTGTGGGCTCCATCCCAGTCCGTACTCGCTTGTCAGTACCTCGATTGCCTGCAGCAGGTTGTCGAGGTTGTCGCAGGGTTCGCCCATTCCCATGAATACGATGTTGGTCAGCCTGTCGAATTCGGGCAGGGCAAGTATCTGGTTGAGAATTTCGTTCGATGTCAGGTTGGCGGTGTATTTCTGTTTACCGGTCATGCAGAACAGGCAGTTCATCTTGCAACCGACCTGGGATGAAACGCAGAGTGTCGCGCGGTCACCGTCCGGAATGTATACAGCCTCTACAAAATGCCCGTGCTCTACTTCATAAAGGTATTTGATGGTTCCGTCGATCGAGCGTGCGGCATCGGCAGGTGTCTTGTAACCAATCTCGAATAGTTCCTTTAGCTTTTCGCGGTTCTTGAGCGATATGTTGGACATATCGTCGATGGAGACAATCCTTTTCTTGTACACCCAGTCGGCAATCTGCTTTGCAGTGAAAGCCGGCATGCCGGCTTCCTTTACGGCATCCTTGAGCGCGTCAAGTGTCATACCGGCCAATTTTCTCCTGTCATTTCCCATTTCAAGTTCCATCCTTTGTCTATGCAATAATGATTCCATGATAATGAATCAACTGCGAAGATAATGCAAAAAAGTGGTTTATTTCTTTCTCATAACAAATTAAATTAATATTAATAAGTCTTTTTTATGCATCCATAATTCTTGTTTGAGCGTCTTTTTTATTAAATTCGCGTTCAAACTTCAAAGACTATATCTGATAAATATGAAAGACTACACGATAGATTTGTTCATGCCCTTCTCTTCTATGGACGGTTTAAGGGAGATGATAGAGAAAAATTCCATCGTTCCAAATGTCTGCCATTTGTATTTGTGGGGTGCCCCGGCAGGTGTGACTGATGTGTATCCTGGAGTCACTTCCATTGAAACCGGTTCTTTGCTTGCCACATCTGTTTTCCGTGATATGGCAGAGCGCGCGACAGCCGATTTTGTCGTTTATGTGGGCAAGGAAGGGGTTGCTGTTGATGAGGCTGCGCTTTGCCGTCTTCTGAGTGAGATGCCGAATGATGCATCAATGGCTTATGCCGATTACCGTAAGGTACTGGATGGGGAAATTGTGGATGCACCCACAATAGATTATCAGCCGGGCAGTCTGCGCAACGACTTTGATTTTGGCTCACTTATTGTGTTCCGCACATCGGCATTGAAGGCATATCTTTCCGAAGCTGCGGATGAATACAAGTATGCGGGCCTGTACCAGTTGCGTCTTGCAATGAGCCGTACCGGTTCGGTGTTCCATTTCAAGGAGTTCGTGTATACCGAGTGTGAGCACGACAACCGCAAGAGCGGCGAGAAGCAGTTCGATTATGTAAACCCGGCACAGCGTGAGGTACAGGTCGAGATGGAAAAGGCGTGTACTTCTCATCTCAAGGCCATTGGCGGGTATCTGCCGCCATGCAAGTATGACAGGATAGACCTTTCCGTTGGTGATTTCCCTGTTGAGGCATCGGTCATTATCCCTGTACTTAACCGTGAATCTACTATCGCCGATGCCATATCGTCTGTTCTTTCGCAGGAAACCGGTTTCCCTTTCAATATTATTGTTGTGGACAACCATTCTACGGACAGGACCGGCGAGCTGATAGACTCATTTGATGATGAAAGGGTGGTGCACGTTGTTCCCGAGCGAAGGGATTTGGGAATAGGAGGTTGCTGGGAGCTTGCTGTCAACGACAGCAGGTGCGGCCGTTTTGCAGTGCAACTCGACAGTGATGACATATACAGCGGAAACGACACTTTGCAGCGTATTGTGGATGAGTTCCATGCCCAGCAGTGTGCTATGATTGTCGGTACATACAGGATATGTGATTTTGACCTCAATACCTTGCCTCCCGGTGTCATTGACCATCGCGAATGGACCGAGGACAATGGGCGCAACAACGCTTTGCGCATAAATGGACTGGGCGCTCCGCGGGCATTTTTTACGCCTGTAATCCGTGAGGTCGGCTTCCCTAATGTCAGCTATGGCGAGGATTATGCCGTTGGACTTCAGATATCGCGCCGTTACAGGATTGGGCGCATATATGATGTCCTCTATCTTTGCCGCCGTTGGGGTGGCAACTCCGATGCGGCCCTGTCGCACACCAAGGTGAATGCACATAATTTCTATAAGGACTCGTTGCGCAGTGCGGAACTCGAGGCGCGCATGGAACTTATCAAGCGCATATCTGTCCCGTCAAGGGAGGAACTGCAGTCGTTCTTCGAGCAGCAGCTTGGCTGTTGGCCCGATGCGGCAGGGAGGTATGATGCCCTTTCGGGCGTGAAGGCCCGTGAATTGGACAATGGCATCAGGTTACAATACAATCCTGCAAGAATTGTCTCTACTGCAGCAAAAGTTGATAATGCGGCACTCGCGGAGCGCAAATGTTTCCTGTGTGCAGTGAACCGCCCTGCCGAACAGGTTTCCTTGCCGGCTTTGGGAACCATTGATGTTCTTGTGAACCCGTTCCCGATACTGCCGTTCCATCTCACATTGCCGGTAAGAGAGCATACTCCCCAGATCTTCAGCGGTATGTATGCCGATATGCTTAACATTGCCCGTGAATGGCAGGATCTTGCAATATTCTATAATGGTGCCAAGTGCGGTGCTTCCGCTCCCGACCATGCGCATCTGCAGGCCGGGAATATGAGCGGTATTCCGTTGCTCGGTAGTGGATGGAACGAGGAACTCGCATGTGGAATGGAGCCTCTGCATGTAAAGGAAGATGGCTGCATATACAGCGTTGATTCGTATATTGTACCTCTCTTTATAGTAGTTTCGCGTAGCGTTTCATGTTCAATGTCGCTTATGGGCACTTTGTTGTCGTCATTGCCATTGGAGTGTGGAGAGGCAGAACCTATGATGAATGTCATCTCTTTCTATTCTCGGGAGGACGGCTATGTTTCGATTGTGATACCGCGTTCGGCTCATCGTCCTGCATGCTATTACGCCGTGGATGGCACACAGCGTCTTGTGAGCCCGGGAGCACTTGATATGGCTGGGCTTATGATAACACCGCGGGAGAGTGACTTTGACGGTATGAATGCCGATGAGGCGGCTTCAACTCTGTGTGAGGTAGCGCTGTCGCGTGAGCAAGCATCGGAAGTGGCGGACAAAATACGCGGAATGGCATGAGGACGGTTGATGTAGGAATACTGCTCGCAGGTGAGATATGCTTTGAACTTGTGGGGGAGTTCTCTGTGTGCGGCAAGTGTGTGACGGGGCTTAAAAAGGTCTGTATAGACAACGGTATGTTGAGATGTGGCGATGAAACGGCTGCGAGTTTCTGCTTCACGCCTTTAGGTAATGATGCGCTCTTTACTCTTCACGATGTTGTCATAGGTGTGAATTTTCATTGGCAAAGAAAGGAGGACCAAAGTTTCAAAGGGGAACTTGTGTTTATTATGGAGGATGGTATGGTGCGTGCCATAAACCGTATAGACGTAGAGGAGTATCTCGTGAGTGTAATATCGAGCGAGATGTCTGCAACCTCTTCGCTTGAATTCCTTAAAGCTCATACTGTGATTTCCCGTAGTTGGCTCTATGCGCAGTTGTTGAGGAAGGAGAGGGTTTCCTCTGGTGCGCTTGGCTGGGAAGGCGGTGGGGAAATCATACGCTGGTATGCTCGCGAGGACCATACGCTCTTCGATCTTTGTGCCGATGACCATTGTCAACGGTACCAAGGGGTTACCAGGACGTTTAATCCTAATGTGGAACGTGCTGTTAGAGAGACTTGCGGTATGGTTCTTGTATATGATGGAGAGGTGTGTGATGCACGTTTCAGCAAGTGTTGCGGCGGTATTACTGAACGCTTCTCGGCATGCTGGGAAAATGAAGACTACGGGTATCTGCAAGCGTTCAGGGATTGTGACGGCAATGAACCGTTGCCGGACTTGACGACGGACGATGGTGCGAGAACATGGATCGAAAGTGAACCGCGTTCATTTTGCAGCGGACCGTCAAAGGAACTTCTTTCACAAGTACTTAACGGTTATGACCTGGAAACCGTCGATTTCTACCGCTGGCGTGTGGAGTATACGCAGGAGGAACTTTCTCTATTGGTGAGTGAGCGTTCCGGTGTGGATTTTGGCATCATTGAAGATTTGCAACCAGTCGAGCGTGGAGCCTCGGGCCGTATTGTGCGTTTGCGTATTGTCGGTAGCAAGGCTGTCAGAACGGTGGGCAAGGAACTTGAAATTCGCCGTTGGCTGTCGTCTTCACACCTTTATAGCTCTGCATTTGTCGTTGATAAGGAGATGTCAGGCAATCGGGTAAACAAGTTCGTTCTCAAAGGGGCCGGATGGGGGCACGGAGTAGGGCTTTGCCAGATTGGTGCTGCAGTTATGGGGGAGAGAGGGTATTCCTACGATGCAATTCTTGGGCACTATTATCCAGGAGCAGTAATAGAATGTATAGATAAAGTCTTATTGGGTGTCGACTCTGTTGATGCTTGATGATATGCTGCTTATAATGGCTTTGGGCGTTTGTTGCGGTCAAAATTCCCCCTTGCAGTGTGTGTGGAATTTGTAATTCTTTTTTTTTTGAAAAAAAAGTGTTTACTTTGCAATAAATTTGTTAAAATTGGGTTTGGTAAATAAGTAATAACGAAAAACATACAAATATGGTTGTTAAAGATGGAATGAATGCTTTTGAGCGTTTTGTTAAACGCTTGTTCGATCTTTTCTGTTCTTTTTTTGGGCTTGTAGTACTATCCCCAGTCTTTTTGGTAGTATACATCAGGCTTCGTATACAGAACGATGGAAGTGTTATATTCAGTCAGGAGAGAATAGGGTATAAGGGTAAGTCTTTCCATATATACAAATTCAGAACGATGCGTATGGATTCCGAGAGTTCGGGAAAACCTCAATTGGCTGCAAAAGGGGATGAACGTCTTACCAAGGTGGGGAGGTTTCTCAGAGAGCACCATCTCGATGAATTGCCACAATTGTGGAACGTGTTTGTCGGTGACATGTCTTTCGTGGGACCACGTCCCGAACGTCAGTATTATATTGACCAGATAATGGAACGTAACTCTGATTATAAATATCTGTATCTGATACGTCCGGGTCTGACATCTTTGGCTACAATATATAATGGATATACCGATACTATAGAGAAGATGCTTACACGTTTGCAGATGGATCTTGACTATCTGCAAAAGCGTTCTCTTTTCTATGATTTGAAGATAATAGTAACAACTGTGTTATATATAATTAAAGGAAAGAAATTCTAATAAAAAGTGGACTGATGAAAAGAGTACTATTCATATTCTCAATGTTTCTTTGTTTTCAGGCGGCATTTGCTCAGGTTATGAGTGACAAAGATATTGTTGATTTTATAGCAAGTGAACAAAAGATTGGTACAAGCCAGCGTTCCATTGCTGTAAAGCTAATGCAGCGTGGTGTCACAGCTGATCGCTTAAAAAAAATCAAGGATAACTATAATGACAGCAATTCTCTGTTGGGTTCCGGAGATGACGTAAACAAAACTTCGGTAGAGCTTGTTGATCGTCAGAGACAGGAGAATGCATTCCGTTTAAGCCGTGATTTGCACAATGCAACTTACGAAGAGAAAGTTGATGCCTATGAGGGTGAAGTGAATGGCTTTGAAATGGAATCGTCTGATGACAATGTTCAGAGAAAGGAGAATGTGTTCGGCCGGGATATTTTCAATAATGAGTTGCTGACTTTTGAACCGGCAGTGAATATCCCGACTCCTGCAAGTTATGTGCTTGGCTCCGGTGATCAGGTTATTATAGATATATGGGGAGCGTCGCAGACGGTGATTGAAGATGTTATATCACCGGACGGATTTGTCGTTGTAGAGGGCGTAGGTCCCGTATATCTTGCAGGAAAGACCGTAGAAGCAGCCAAAGGGCATCTGAAATCGGTGCTGAGGAATGTGTATGCCGATTCTAAAATAAATCTTTCAGTTGGCAAGTTGCGTTCAATACAGATACAGGTTGTGGGTGAAGTGCTTGCTCCCGGAAGCTATACATTGAGTTCACTCTCAACTGTCTTCAATGCTCTATATGCTGCAGGAGGTATCGGCAAACTGGGTACTTTGCGTGCAATAAAGGTCTTTAGAGGTGGTAAGGAAATTGCTGCGGTTGATGTGTATGATTTCATATTCAATGGCAGCCTTAAGGGCAATGTACGTCTGCAGGATAACGATGTTGTAAACGTTGGTACATATGATGCTCTTGTTGCCGTTGGTGGCCAGGTGAAGCGTCCTATGATGTACGAACTAAAGAGTTCGGAGACTCTGTCCGCGCTTATAAACTATTCGGGTGGCTTTTCAAACAAGGCATATACCGGCAAGATGCGTGTGACTCGTAAGAGTGGAAAGGAGTATTCTCTCTTTACCGTAGATAAGGATGGCATGGGAACATTTACTATGCATGACGGTGATGAGGTATATATTGATTCTGTTATGCCCCGTTTCTCGAATATGGTTGAGGTCATGGGTGCAGTGTTCCACCCGGGGCAGTATCAGTTTGGCGATGGAGTAAGTACTGTGCGCGAATTGCTTGATGCTGCCGGTGGTTTGAGGGAGGATGCTTTCTTGAACAGGGCCGTGTTGCACCACAGGAACTATGACAATACAATAGAGGCTAAATCAGTAGATGTAAAAGGAATTCTTGACGGAAGTGTTTCCGATATGTCGCTTCGAAACAATGATGTCCTGTTCATTCCAAGCAAGAGTGATATGGATGGTAAAAAAACATTGAAGATAAGGGGACAGGTTCGTTTTGGAGGTATATACAAATTTGCCGAGAATACTACAATTGAAGATCTTATACTGCAAGCCGGTGGTCTAACCAATGTGGCTTCGACAGCAAAAATAGATGTCTATAGGTACATATATGATCCTGATGCTAAGGAAGAACTGGACGAAATTGCAGAGAAGTTCAGTTTTGAGCTCAAGGATGGTTTTATTATAGATGATGGCGAAAGGTTTATTCTGCAGCCGTTTGACGAGGTCTACGTGCATCGTAGTCCAGTGTCAAGGGAAATACAGAGCGTTTCAATCGATGGTGCAGTGAATTTTGCTGGACATTATGCAATGCTGTCGAAAGAATACAGGCTCTCTGATTTGGTGAAGGCAGCCGGTGGTGTTTCAAAATCGGCCTATATCAAAGGTGCATATATGCAAAGGAGACTGACCGAAGAGGAGGTCCTGCAGCGCAAGATTATGCGCGACAGGTCGCAAATGGAAATATATGAGGAGTTATTGCGTTCAGAAAAAAAAGTGGATATCGCAGTTCTTGATTCCATCTATAATGGAAAATACAACGAAAGTGATTATATGTCTTTGTCTATAAATCTTGAGAAGGCATTGGCCGAACCGGGCGGTGAACATGATGTGGTTCTTCGCAAAGGCGATAAGGTAACAATACCAGAATATAATTCAACTGTCAAGATAAGCGGAGAAGTAATGCACCCCATCACTATGAGTTGGCAGAAGGGAAAAAGTCTTGGATTTTATATAGACCATGCCGGTGGTTATAACAACAAGGCAAAGAAGAATGGTGTTTATGTCATCAATATGAACGGTAGCGTTGAGAAGGTTTCCAAGTATTCAAGGAAGGCTATACAGCCAGGTTGTGAGATTGTTGTCCCGCGTAAGAGTGATAGAAGATTGTCTACATCCGAGATTGCAACGCTGGGAACAGCTGGAATGTCAATAACAACTCTTATCATTGCATTGATTAATCTGCTCAAGTGACATGTAAATCAATAACCCTTTGATTATGCTTGTAAGGAAGTCGTTTTTCTTTTCTATATGTGGCATGATGTTGTTTCACATCTTGGCAGGGGAAGCAATGGCGCAGAGGGTGACATGTTTTGCACAGTTCAATAGTATTGTATCAAGAGGGGATAACGCTCCTTTCTGGCTCATTTCGAACAGACAAGGATTACCATCGGTTGAAAAAATCAATGGTTATGTACGCTATGGAATGGCGATTGAAGGGGGACTACATATGAGCCCGAATTGGACTTATTCGGTTGGTCTTGACGTTGTAACTGGTTATAACAGAGTTAATTCAGTAAGTGTGCAACAATTCTATGTTGACCTTTCGTGGAAGTGGCTTGTAGCAACTCTGGGAATGAAGCATCATTTTGGTGAGATGCGGAGGCATGCAGTTCTCAGTACACCAGATTGTATAAAAGACAATACAGTCTCCTCATATTTCACCGGTCTGTACGGCAGTACAATGTCAGATATCGGTACTGGGGGCCTGATATACAGTGGTAATAGTGCTCCTATACCTCAACTACGTTTAGAAGTTCCTGAATATGTGGATTTATTCCATGAGGATTCGTGGTTCAAGGTCCGTGGTCATATAGCGTACGGAATGTTCTTGGATCATGATTTTCAGGAGGATTTTACAGACGGGAATCGAAATGCAAGATATTCGAGGAATGTGCTTTATCATAGCAAGGCTCTTTTTGTGAAATTGGAGAAACTTGAAAAACTCCCCTTGACAATAGAAGGGGGACTTGAAATGTATTCGCAGTTTGGTGGAGACATATATACTCATGGAAAGGGAAAGATATTCTCAATGTCTAGAGATGTGAGGGACTTTTTGAAGGCTTTCATTCCGGGAAGTGGCGATGAGAATGCTCCTGCGCCCGAGCAGGCGAACATGTCGGGTAACCATATCGGGAATTGGCATCTTGCCTTGACTTTGCATACCAGACCGGTAGACATAAGATTGTATGCTGAGCATATGTTCGAGGATTTTTCGCAGTTGTTCTTCTTTGAATACCAGTCGAACCGTGAGGGAAAGAAGGAAGTTGTATATTACCCTTGGAGAGATATACAGTTCGGTATTTCAATAAAGAACAAGAGTGGTCTTCTCAAGTTCATTTCCAATATAAGCTATGAATATATGTCAACATATGACCAAAGTGGTGCAGGATATAACGACCCTGGGCCATATTTCAAGGAGCAGATGGACGGGATGGACAATTATTATAACCATTCTATCTATCCGGGTTGGCATAACTATGGAATGGGTATAGGTAATCCTTTAGCCGTGTCTCCTGTGTACAATACCAATGGTAGTCTGGTATTTCGCGGAAATAGGTTTAAGGCACATCATGTTGGTGTAAACGGCTTGTTCTGTAAAGAAAAAAGTTTTGCATATCGTCTGATGTATACCTACAGCGAGAATTGGGGGACTTATCTGAATCCTTTTAATGAGAAGAAATATACAACTTCGGTAGTAGCAGATATCACCTATACACCATGTAAGTCGCCGTGGTTGTTCTCATTGTCGTTGGCTTTTGACAAGAGTGATATGGTAGGCAATAACCTTGGTGCTATGGTTTCTGTTGCGAGGACCAATATATTCAACTAATATGGTCATGTGCAAGAAACTGTTATTATATATGTTTGTATCGCTTCTGCTCATCTCATGTGAGAGGATATATATCAACGGCGAGCTTGACGGTCTATGGAAGCTCGAGCGGGCGCAATCGCCCGATGGAGTGGAGTATCCTGCAGACATATACTATTCTTTCCAAAGACATATGGTGATGCTTGGCAAGTATTATGAGGAGGGATTTCCTGAATATTACATGGCGGAGTTCGATAAAAAGGGGGATACGCTGACTATGACAAATTTCTATAAGTATCCTGGGAATGAAGGGGTTTGTGACATGAAGGATTTGGAGAAATATTATATATTCAGTGATACAATGGTGTTTGTCCTTGATGAATTGGACCGTGGGCTCCTGTTGATGCATACAGATAGGTATAATTACGGTTTCAGGAAATGGTAGGCTGCTCGGTTGGTTGAAAATGTAAAGATTTATAATTATGAGTGATATGTATACAAAAAAGGAAATTGATGTTATAGGCATATTTCTGCTTCTGTGGTCAAAACGCAAGAGAATTGCTGTCAATTGCATTATAGCTGGTGTATTGGCATTAGTAGTGGCTTTCAGTTTACCAAAAAAATATACATCTACGGTAGTGATGGCGCCGGAGATGTCATCGACAAAGGGCATTTCCGGAAGTTTGGGGTCATTGGCCTCGATGGCTGGTTTGAACTTGGGCGGAATGACAGGTGGAGAGGATGCAATCTATCCGGAAATTTATCCGCAAATTGTTTCATCTACACCATTCTTGTGTGATATGATGACTGTTCAGGTAGAAACCAACGACGGGGAACTGAATACAACCTTATATGATTACCTTTCACGCCGTCAGAAGACACCATGGTGGACAAAAATATATGCAGTCCCTATAGCTTTCTTCAAGAGAATGTTTACCGATGTGAATGTAGATACCGTGATACCCAGAAATGTCGTGAACAATACAAGGTTGTCGAGACAACAGTTCGCTGCATTGTCAATGCTTGACAAAAGCATTGTTGTATCGGTAGACAAAGGTAATGATGTAGTAACTCTCAACGTGACAATGCAGGATCCTAAAATTACAGCTGATATCGCAAACCTGGTCGCTGAAAAGCTTCAGGAGTATATTGTAAGATATCGTTCGGCAAAAGCACGCAAGGATTTGGAATACGCCCAAATGTTGTACGATGATTCCAGGATCAAGTATATCGAGGCTCAGAAGGAGTATGCCGATTATGTTGGCCAGCATCAGAATATCGTAAACATGAGGTTCCAGATCGAAGCGGATCGTCTTGAGAATGAGAAGGAACTCGCATTTGGCGTATACAACCAGATGGCGCAGAATCTTGAGGTTGCTCGTGCGAAGGTCCAGGAGGAGACTCCTGTATGCGTGGTCGTAGAGCCTGCGTACATACAGATAAAGGCCTCTTCACCCAAGAAGGTTATGATGGGACTGCTGTACGTGTTCTTGGCTTTCTTTGGAACATCGGCGTGGATTATTATAAAGGATAGAATCATAAACAGATAATGCCGGTATTGTAATGGGCGGTTTGACGGATATGATATACTTGGTGGCGATATTCATAGAGGCTGCTTTTCTATGTTATATGGAGTTCAAGATATGGAGGTCGCTGTATACTCCTCTGAATTTCCTGATGTTGCCATATTTGATAGTTCTGCTCATTACCATTATGGTTGCCGGTACAGAACTTGGCTTTGTGGAGTTCTATTATCCGAGTATATTCATATGGAATGTGGGCCTGCTGATATTCTTCTTACCGAGTGTTGTCATCGGTACCTTGATCACATATAAGGGTAAGAATGTGGTACAAAAATATCCTAATGACCATATACCAGTCAGCCTTTTGTTTGTACTTGTCTTTTTGGCATTGCTGTTTGTGGTGCATCTGAAGGGTGTTCTTGGCAATTCGGCCGAGGCTTTAGGCTCTGACGAGTTCGGCGAGGATTTCAGTGGAGGTGGCCTGTGGGGCCATTTGAGAATACTTACCTTACCTTTGCTCATGATGAGCATCTATTATGTCTCAAAGAAACGATGGTGGTTATGGCCTGTAATTTTGGTATTCCTGATGGTCAGTGTGCTTAACCAGGTAAAGGGATGGGTGATAATACCTGTCCTCTCGGCTATGGCAATGCGCATCTATGCCGGCAAGACACGCCTGACAATGAAATTCATCCTCTATCTGCTGCTAGGTGTGTTCTTGGTTTTCTTTACCTCGTATGCGCTCTCAATTCTACTTGTGCAGTCAAGAGGTGTCGATGATGCATTCCTTGATTTCATATTCATGCATTTTATGCATTATCTCACTAGCGGGACATTCGGGTGGAGCATGGACCTGCAGTTGGGACTTCCCGATGATACCGGGAATTTCCAGAATGTAATAGCGCAGTTTGTCAACCTCGCTAAAGTGATTACGGGCGACAGAGAGCTTGTGGCACCAATCAATCCGTTGTATTTCAATCCGGGATGGGCATTGACTAACGTCAGGACAATTTTCGGTACTTTGTATATAAATTCCAATTGGATCAGCTTTACACTTTATATACTGTTTTTGAGTACCTGTATGTATCTAATGCGTGTGGCAATGGTGCGCTTCAACAATATATATATCTACACCATATACTTCTTCTTCTGCGGGATGATTTTCATGGGGTGGTTCGACTTCTATTTTGCCGGTGTGATTGTGTTAGAGTTGCCACTGATGCTCCTGTTCCTGCTCCTTTTTGAAAAGATGTTATATAAGAAACAAAACGATACAGAAAATGAAGATTGCAATAATACTGATTAACTGGCATGGTGCCGATGATACAATTGCTTGTCTTGAGTCGTTGAGTAAGATGACCGAACCGCATACCGTTGTGGTTGGTGACAATGGCTCGACCGATGATTCTGTTATGCGTATACAGCGTTGGTTGGATGAGAATGCCGAAAAACCGAATGTCAATGGCTACAAGGTTGTTCCTCTTGGCAATAATTACGGTTTTGCTGTGGGCAACAACAAGGCTCTTGATGTTGCAATGCAGGACAATCCCGATTATTGTATGTTGCTGAATAATGACACTGAGGTTGAACCCGATACTTTGACACATTTGGTAGAGTATGCCCGCGCCAACCCCGATGTAAAAGTCCTCTCGCCCTGTATCTGTTACCACAGCAACAAGGAAAAGGTGTGGTTCAGTGGTGGTAGACTCACATTCGGTACACGCAAGAATCTGTTTGCCGAACAACCGCGTGCTGCGGTGGGGCTTGAGCCTTTTGCAATGGATTTCGTGTCGGGGTGTGCGCTCTTCTTTGCTCCGTCGCTTCTTAATGAAAAGAATGAATTGCTATACAACGGCTTTTTCTTCGGTGAGGAGGATTATGAGTTCTCCTTGAGAATGAGGAGTATGGGGGTGAAGATGGCATGTGTGCCGCAATCGCTCGTTTACCACAAGGTGGGTTCATCGCAGAAGAATACCAAGGATTCACGTGGCTTGGGACGTATATATATGTATTACCATAACAGACTGATATGTAACAGGCTGTATGAGAGTAGCCTTAAATTCAATATTGTATGTATGCTGAACTGTGTGACCTGTCTTAAATATTTCAGAAGATATTCCGGCTCATCAAGAACAGCACTCAAGCTTGTGCGTTGCCTCTTCAGGGAGGTGCGCACAAAAAGTACATTTGACTATGACGATTTCAGGGCATTGATGTTTGAAAACAGATATTTTGACTTTGATGTCACATTAAAGTGATTGCTATGAAAAAGGTATTGTTCTGTACTCCATATGAGGGAATCTCCAACAGTAATATTGGAGGAATATCGGTGTGGGCAAAGGCAATTGTTGCCCACTATGAAAAGGAGGGGCAGCAGGTGCAGCTTGTTCTGCAGCCTCTTGACAGGAAAACGTACGTCAGGGGCGTAGGTGCCTTTATGCGTTTGTGGCGTGGAATTGTCGAGTATCTCTCATTGGTGAAAGTGGTAAAAAGGCGGATGAAGAGTGAGCATTTTGATGCTGTCCATCTGTGTACTACCGCATCACTCGGGCTCATCAAGGACTACTTCATATTGCGCTATGCAAAGTCAAAGGGTGTAAGGACCGTGCTGCATTTCCACTGTGGCCGCATCCCCGAGATATTCAGGAACAACAATTGGGAGACAAGGCTGCTTGGACGTGTGTTGAAGAAGGCCGATGCTCCTGTCGTGATGGACAACTCATCCCTGCAGGCTCTTGAGGAAAAGGGTGTGACGGGTGCTGTATATGTACCAAACCCGTTGTCTTCATTTGTCAGCGACGCAGTCTCTGATTGTGAGGGTAACATAGCAAGAGTGCCGGGAAGATTGCTTTTTGTCGGGCACGTCGTTGACATCAAGGGTGTGTATGAACTGGTGGAGGCCTGCAGCAGGCTCTCGGATGTGACGCTGCGTATGGTAGGGCATGTCGAGGAGAATGTCAAGAATGAACTTGTTGCCATAGCCTCGGCACGCAAGGGCGATTGGCTCTGTTTTACAGGTGGTCTCTCTCGCCAGGAGACCATAAAGGAAATGTTTGCTGCCGAAGCTCTTGTTGCTCCGTCTTATATCGAAGGTTTTCCTAATGTCATACTTGAGGCTATGGCGTGCGGAACCCCGATTATTGCCAGTGGAGTGGGGGCAATCCCCGAGATGCTCGACAACGGCAAGTGTGGTGTTTTGATAAAGCCACGCAGTGCCGATGATATATGCATCGCTGTAGAGAGGCTTATGTCCGACAAGGATATGATGTCTTCTTTGGCTACCAATGCAAAGGAGAGGGTGAACCGGGAGTATTCAATCTCGTCGGTTTGGGACAGGTTGGTGAATGTTTGGAAAGGTTGATTGTATGAAGGCAATTACAAAAAGTAAATTTCAGGTACTCTATTTATATGCCTCGACGTTGATGGGCTCTCTCTTGGGCT
This sequence comes from Bacteroidaceae bacterium, assembly GCA_017547205.1. Lineage (GTDB taxonomy): Bacteria > Bacteroidota > Bacteroidia > Bacteroidales > Bacteroidaceae > HGM04593. The sequence continues at coordinate 28,637 of JAFYQH010000020.1, forward strand.
TTGCGACGTCGATTGTGAATACACGTTTTCTTACCGATGCAGAGTATGGCGATGTTCGTTATGTGCAGAACCTCATAACCCTCTTCTCGTGGCTGTTGCTCTTCGGCTATTTCCATGCAGGCAACCGCTTGCTTGCGCTTTCAAACGACGAAGCCCGCAGCCGCAAGGTGCGCGGTGCAATGGTTGTAATTCTGGGAGCGTGTTCTGTAGTTCTCATGTTGATGACACTGCTCGCGGGCCTGTTCCACTTTGGGCAAAAGGAGTGTTTCCTATTTATGGTGTCCTTGCCGGTATGTTTCTATCCGCTGTTTACCAATTATGTAAATACTACGGCGCAAGGGGATAACTTTATTGGTCGTTTGGCAATCTCACGTGTTCTTCCACCTATAATCTATGTTGCAATCGCCCTCGTGGTTTTCAATCTCTTTAAAGCAACATCGTCTTTTGTTATATTATTGCAGTGGGGTGTGTATAGTTTGATGTTTGGAGTAATCATCATTTCAACTCGTCCACGTTTCAACGGGCTTAAACCTGTTTTTGAAAGCCTGAAAACAGAGAATAGTGCATATGGCGCACATCTCTATTATGGCTCTTTGGCAATGATTGCCACTCATTATCTGGCAGGCCTTATGCTTGGAATCTTCAATGACGACAATACAAACGTGGGGTATTATACATTGGCCTTGACGTTGACAACCCCATTATCTTACCTCCCTGGAATAATCGGTACAGCCTATTTCAAAAAGTTTGTGAACGAGCCTGCAATCCCGCAAAAGGTGTTCAGGGCAACGCTACTGCTCACAGTGGCATCGTGTGTACTGTTTATGTCTTTTATCCACATTGTGGTCGATTGGTTCTATCCGGCATCGTACGCAGCAGTGGCGCGTTATGCTGCTTGGTTGGCCATAGCTTTCTCGGTGCACGGTATTGGTGATATGATTAATCGTTTTCTTGGTTCACATGGTCACGGTGTGCCAATACGCAACAGCAGTTATATGTGCGGAGCATTTAAAGTGTTCGGTTTTATTGTTCTTGTATGGATTTGGAACGTTGAGGGAGCACTGATTACAAATGTGGTAAGTTCATCGATATACACTCTTGTGCTTTACGTCTATTACAAGAAAATAGTAAACAAAAGAGGGTGATTCAAAAGCCCATTTTTAGAACAATCACCCCCTGCCAGAGTGTATTTCTAGAGCCCCAATACCAATATAAAAAACGATTGCAGTTTTTACGATAATATTAGGCTTTTACTCCTTTTCTGTTTTAATTGCTTATTCTTGTTTTACCTCTTCCTTCCTGCTTTTTATCAATTTCGACGGGTTGCCGCCCACAATTGAATATTCGGGGAAATCCTTGCACAACACGCAACCACCGGCAATGATGCTTCCAGTTTTTATCTTTCGGCCCGGCATGATGAGCACGTGACACCCTATCCATACGTCATTCTCAATTATTACCGGTTTGCGTTCAGTGTCTCCTTGCCTTCCCATAGGTATGTCCGTGCGACTGAATACGTGGTTGCGGTCAAGTATCGTTACGTTCGGGCCCATCATCACTTCTGTCCCTACTGTCAGGTTGTTTGGTACCCAGCAGTTTTTACCAAGGCATGAGTAATCCCCCATGGTTATATGTGCGCCGTTACCGAAGTATGCTCCGCGTTCGATGTTCACGTTTTTGCCGCAGGATTTGAAAATGTGCTTGCAGCACCAGTATCTGAACTTTCTGAACGGTGTCTGCGATGGCAGATGACGTGCAATACTATAGTAAAGACACAAGAAAAATGTCTTCTTCAATGATATTATGTCGCCTTTTATCTTCATGTCATTTTTTTTGCAAATATAATGTTTTTTTCATAACGAGTATCTGCTTTATGAATCAAATTCATTTTGTCTGTTCGTTGTAAAATCGTATGTTTCTTGGAGATATAGTATTTTGTATGAATGCTCATGATAAAGGGCTTGTGGCAGGTTTGAAAATAAAGCGATTAAACCTTTGTTCTTATGTATGTTTTTTATAAATTTGCATTATGTCATGTTGCATGCTTGAGTAGTGCCTGGCAATTTTAAGAACAGATTTATCAGCTATTAGGTAAAATTGCATGAAAGTCCTTATTGTTTCATTCTATTATGAGCCTGAACTCGGAGCGGCGCCGAGCCGTATAGCAAACCTTGCAAAGGGTCTAAAGGCCTCGGGTGTGGATGTGGATATCCTCACATGTCTTCCCAACTATCCGAAGGGTGAGATTTTCGAGGGATACCGCGGGCGTTTTTCAATGAAGGAAACCATAGACGGCATAAACGTGTACCGCTACTGGACTTATGCGACAGTTTCAAAAAATCCGTTGAAGCGTGTGATGGCAATGACGTCATATGCGGCGACAATGTGGGCTTTCGCATTCAAGCGCAGGCTTATTAAGAGCTATGACCGTGTGATTGTGCAGTCACCGCCAATCATGGTGTCGGCTTCGGCGGTGATGATGTTCAAGAAACTATTCGGCAAGAATACCATACTCAATGTATCTGACCTATGGCCGGGTTCTGCTGTTGAGTTGGGCTTCGTGCGTGAGGGCAGTACCTCGTTCAAGGTCTTATCGTGTCTTGAACGGTTCATTTACAGGAATGCGAGCTCTGTAATGGGGCAGTCCCAGGAGATTGTGGAGTACATATGCGGCATGTTCCCGGGAAAGCGCGCTTTTCTTTACCGTAACCTGCAACCGGTGACAGGTAGTTCCGTCGTTAAGAGAGAGCGTAATCCCAGGCTCAAAATTGTCTATGCCGGGCTTTTCGGTGTGGCGCAGGACATGCTCTCATTGCTCAAGGCGATAGATTTCAAGTCTATTGATGTCGAAATGCACCTGTATGGCGGAGGTAACCAGATGGATGATATATTGTCCTACATTAAGGACGGTGACAAGAATATATATTACCATGGTTATGTCTCCAAGCAGGAGATTAATGAGGAACTCAAGAAGTATGACCTTTCCATAATACCTCTGGCGGCGCATATACATGGGGCCGTGCCTTCCAAGATATTTGACTTGTTGCCGGCCGGCATACCGATACTCTTCAGTGGTGACGGAGAAGGGGCGCGTATCGTTAAGGATTGTGGCTTTGGTCTTGTATCGAAGTTTGGCGACTATGCTGCACTGGAGAATAACATAAGGTCTTTCACGGCAATGTCCCAAAGCGAATATTCTGTTTATGTCACAAATTGCCTGGATGCTGCCAATGGCGAGTTTTCCTTTGCGAAACAGATGGAGCGCTTCTGTGATTTTATAGCCGAGTAACCCAGGCTCCTATTCCTCTGCCTCGCATCCGCTGAACATGAAATCCCTCTCGGCTACATCCTTGGGGAATGTATAGTATGTAATCTCGGCACTCGAGCAAATCTCTCCGTTGTATCTTATTTCGGCCTCAATGAACACGAACATGCGTTTTGTTTCCTTAACGCGTGCGCGTACTTCAATAGTCTTGTCATTGCCTGTCGGTATAGGCTTTTTGTATTTTATATTCAGGTTGGTCGTCATTCCCGATGTCTGGAATCTGCGTGCGATAATCCAGCCTCCTATCTCGTCGAGCAGTGTAGCTTGTATACCGCCATGTAGCGTGTCGAGCCATCCCTGGTAGTTGTCGTCGGGCGTCCATAACGAGACGATTTCGTTACCGTCCTCATGGAATTCCATCTTCAGTCCATAAGGGTTGCATGGGGCGCATGCGAAACAATTGTATCCTTTGCCTATGAGTGGCAGCCAAGGGTTCTTGATTTTTTTCATATGTATTCAGTGCTATCTGTTTTTCACTTCTGCAAAGTTACCGTTATTTTGTGCTATGCGGCATAAACCCGCATTTCATTTATGATTTATTAATGTATTGTGCGTGCATACGTGCTAAAAAAGACTAAACAGGCTTGTTGCGATGCATCTTTTTGCTAAATTCGCAGAAATAAAATGTCCGATTATGAAAAGATTTCTTTTAATAATTGTTGCATCTCTTTCAGCAACAATACTTGTTAATGCCCAACTGCTTTACCGCATTTCGGGCAATAGTCTTGAAAAACCTTCATATGTTGTGGGTACCTACCACCTGGCCCCTGCGTCATTCGTTGATTCCATTCCCGGAGCAAGGGAGGCATTTGCATCGGTGGAACAGGTGTGTGGCGAGCTTGATATGCGCGACCTGCAGGCACCCGGAAACGTTGAAAAGATGACCGATGCCATGAGGATGCCCGACGGCAAGTCGCTGAAGGAACTGCTCAGCGAGGATGAAATGGCAAGGTTGAACGCTTATATGCGTTCGGTTATGGGTGTCGATTTTACCAACCCGATGATAGATATGCAGATGGGCAAGTTTACCCCGGCGGCGGTGATGACCCAATTGCAGATTGTCCAGTATATGAAGGTTACCCCGGGGTTCAATCCGGCTGCACTCATAGATGTCTATTTCCAGAACGAGGCAGCCAAGGCCGGGAAACCTGTGATTGGCTTTGAGAATGTCGATTTTCAAGTGTCGGTTCTCTACAAGGGTTCGAGCCTGGAGCGCCAGAAGGAGTTGCTGTTCTGCATGGTGGGTAACCCGGAAAAAACACTTCAGACTGTGAAAGATATTGCAAACGCGTACTTTGCACAAGAACTTGCAAAACTTGAGCAACTGGCAAACGAGGATATGGATGGCGATTGTGGCAGCACTCCCGAAGAGAAGGATGCCCTTATATATAACCGTAATGCCGATTGGGCCGAAAAGATACCGGCAATAATTGGTGAAAAGCCTACTCTGTTCGTAGTTGGCGCATTGCATCTGCCTGGTGAGCGTGGTCTGCTGCAGCTTCTGAAGGATAAAGGGTATACTGTGGAGAGTGTAAAAGAATAATGAATATGAAGGACTTCATGCGTAAACTGCACCTGTGGGTGTCGGTGCCTTTCGGGCTCGTAATAACCGTAACCTGCTTTACAGGTGCGATGCTTGTGTTCGAGAGTGAACTGACATCGCTTTGCTCTGGCGGTGTTTCTACTGTAGAGCCTGTCGGTGATCCGTTGCCGGTTTGGAAGATTGTTGAACTTGTGGAACCATCCCTCGAGAGTGAGGTGGAGGTGACCGGTGTAGTCATTCCTTCCGATGCCGGTGAGGCATACAAGGTCAACCTTTCCAAGCCACGCCGTGCAGCATTGTATGTCAACCAGTATACCGGTGAGGTTCTCGGCAAGTACATGCGTCCTCCTTTCTTTGATGTGATGAGGCGTCTGCACCGTTGGCTCATGGACACCCGTCCGTCGGGTGGTGGCCTATACTGGGGCAAGATGATAGTGGGTGCAAGCACACTTGCCTTTGCGATAATTCTTCTTGCCGGTATCGTTATCTGGTGGCCGCGCAACAGAAAAATGCTCGGGAATCGTCTCAAGATTGTCGTTTCAAAGGGCAAGAACCGTTTCTGGTACGACCTTCATGTTGCCGGTGGTATATATGCAGCCCTGTTCCTGCTTGCTATGTCACTCACCGGGCTGACATGGTCATATGGCTGGTACAGCAATGCTTTCTATAGCTTCTTCTCCGATGAAAGTGTTGTCCGTAATGTAGAGACGGTGGTCGCAGAAGAAAAATATGAACCGGGGGCTGCTACACCTATTGACCGTACCGAAGCGGCCGATGCGGTTTCCGGTGCAACGCCACGGATCGATGCGGCCTCCTCGGCAACATTACATGCCGATGCCGTTTCGTCGGCAACAGTGCAGGCCGATGCGGTTTCCGGTGCAACAGCCAAAGTCGATGCCGTTTCCGCTGCTACGGTACAGGCTGAAGGCTACAACTCTCCATATTATAGTTGGCAGGTTGCTGTAGATGCTGTGTCGGGTAAAGTGGATTTTAGTACAATTACCGTTTCCGATGGTTCTGTAAATGTCGCATTAGGAGGTTTCGGAAACCGGCGTGCCTATGACAAGTATGAGTTCGACGAGGCGACTGGCGAGATAATCTCTGTTGAGTATTACAGCGACTCTTCGCTGCGCAGCAAGGCCGGCGGATGGGTGCGCACACTGCATGTGGGTACGTGGGGCGGCATGTTCAGCAAGGTGCTTTATTTCCTTGCTGCCCTTCTTGGCGCAACGCTCCCATTGACTGGCTACTGGCTCTGGATAAGACGCTTATATATAAAAAGGAAAAATGCCAAGTAATTTTTGAGGGGACGTTGGTACTTGCGGCATTGTGGGTGAACCGAATTTGACACAAATATCGAACCAATGAATATAACAAGGTGTTTGATTTAATATATCAGCAAACCAATGAGTTACGGGTGGGTAAAAAAGAAAACGGAGAGAGTTTTTCAACTTTCTCCGTTTCAGTACCCAGACCCGGGATCGAACCGGGATGGGTTGCCCCACTGGTGTTTGAGACCAGCGCGTCTACCGATTCCGCCATCTGGGCAATCAATCTCTCGATTGCGAGTGCAAAGGTAGCGCAATTTTTAATAGGACCAAAGAAAAATGCGTTTTTTTTGAAAAAAAGTTGTATTTGCTTGCCCATTACGGCAAAAAGAAGTAATTTTGCGAGCCGATTATTATCAGCCCATACTATGGGCAGGCGATGCTTCAGGTCTCTGAGTCGGCCCAAAAGACTCAATCTAGCCAATTGGTCGGGCACGGCGCGAAGAGGGTTTCTGCAGGACCTTGATTCCGTAAAGGTTGGTGGAGGGGTGTCGTGAATGATGGAATTATTAACTTTTTAAACGAATTAAAGTGGATACTTTAAGCTACAAAACTATTTCAGCAAACAAGGCAACTGCACAGAAGGAGTGGGTTGTTGTTGATGCTACAGACCAGGTGCTTGGTCGCCTTGGCACAAAGGTTGCCAAGCTGTTGAGAGGTAAGTACAAACCCAGCTTCACACCTAACGTTGACTGTGGTGACAATGTGATCATCATCAACGCCAACAAGGTTAGAATGACTGGTAACAAGTGGACAGACCGCGTATACTTGAGATTCTCAGGTTATCCCGGTGGTCAGAAGCAGTTCACTCCGGCTGACGTTGCTGCAGGTTACAAGGGCTATGAGCGTCTTGTAAAGCACGTTGTAAGAGGTATGCTTCCCAAGAACCGTCTTGGCAACCATTTGTTGAACAACCTCTATGTATATGAGGGTCCCGAGCACAACCACGCAGCTCAGACTCCTAAGTCAATTGATATTAACTCTTATAAATAAGCAAGCAGATGGAAATGGTAAATGCATTAGGCCGCCGCAAGAGCGCTGTTGCCCGTATTTTCGTTACAGAGGGTACCGGTAAAATTACTATCAACAAGAAGGATCTGCAGGATTATTTCCCATCAAGCATTCTCCAGTTCGTGGTTAAGCAGCCGCTTACTACATTGAATGTTGCTGAGAAGTATGACATCAAAGTTAACTTGGACGGTGGCGGTTACACTGGCCAGTCTCAGGCATTGCGTCTTGCAATTGCCCGTGCATTGGTTAAGATCAACGCCGATGACAAGAAGGCTTTGCGTGTTGAAGGCTTCCTTACCCGCGATGCCCGTGAGGTTGAGCGTAAGAAACCGGGTCAGCCAAAAGCACGCCGCAGATTCCAGTTCAGTAAACGTTAATATTCGGTCTCGAAATATACGTTTAGTATCTAAACCACTCGGGACTCCGCTTTTCGTTTGGTGGGCTACCCGGGAGGTTGGTTAAAGGATTTAATTAAAAAGAAGGTAAACGAATTTAAATTTAAACAAAATGTCTAGAATTACATTTGACACACTACTTGAGGCCGGTGCACATTTCGGTCACTTGAAACGTAAATGGAACCCCGCTATGGCTCCTTATATCTTCATGGAGCGCAATGGTATCCACATTATTGATCTGCATAAGACAGCTGCAATGACAGATACAGCTGCCGAGGCTTTGAAGCAGATTGCAAAGAGCGGCAAGAAGATTCTTTTCGTTTCAACAAAGAAGCAGTTGAAAGAGATTGTAGCCGAGAAGGCGCAGTCAGTAGCTATGCCATACGTTATCGAGCGTTGGCCGGGCGGTATGTTGACAAACTTCCCCACAATCCGTAAGGCTGTGAAGAAGATGGCAACTATCGACAAGCTCACACAGGACGGTACATATTCAAACCTCTCAAAGCGTGAGATTCTCCAGATTTCACGTCAGCGTGCAAAGCTCGATAAGAACCTCGGTTCTATCGCCGACCTTACACGTCTTCCTTCAGCAATCTTCGTGGTTGACGTTATGAAGGAGCACATTGCTGTACACGAGGCTAACCGTCTTGGTATCCCTGTATTCGCAATTGTTGATACAAACTCTAATCCTAACGACATCGACTTCGTAATCCCCGCAAACGACGATGCAACAAAGTCAGTAGAGGTTATCCTCGACGCTTGCTGCGCTGCTATTGCCGAGGGTCTCGAGGAGCGTAAGGTAGAGAAGGTTGACGCTGCTGAGACAGAGGGTGACGAGGAGAATGCAGAGGCAAAGAAGGCTCCACGTCGTCGCACAACACGTGCACGTGCAGCTAAGGCTGAGGAGACTTCAGCAGCTGAGTAATTCTCAATTTATTCATTAATCTTAAAATACAGAAAATACTATGGCTGTAACAATGGCTGATATTGCCAAGCTCCGCTCAATGACCGGTGCTGGTATGATGGACTGCAAGAACGCTTTGACCGAGGGTGAGGGCGATTTTGACAAGGCTATCGAGATTATCCGTAAGAAGGGTCAGTTGGTAGCTGCTAAGCGTAGCGACCGCGAGGCTTCTGAGGGTTGTGTACTTGTAAAGGCAGAGAATGGCTTCGCCGCAATCATCGCTCTCAAGTGCGAGACTGACTTCGTTGCTCAGGGTGCCGATTTCGTGAAGTTGACACAGGATATCCTTGATGCTGCTGTAGCTGCGAAGTGCGCTACTATCGAGGATGTAAAGGCTCTTCCTTTGGGTGAGGGTACTGTACAGGATGCTATCGTGGCACGTTCAGGTATCACCGGTGAGAAGATGGAACTCGACGGCTACAAGACTCTCGAGGGTGAGAACGTATACACATACAACCACCAGAAGAAGAACATGCTCTGTACAATGGTTGCATTGTCACAGGCTAACGAGGAGGCTGGTCACGAGATTGCAATGCAGATTGCTGCTTCTGCACCTCTTGCACTCACAAGCGAGGATCTTGACCCTGCTTTGGTTGCTAAAGAGCGTGTTGTTGCTGAGGAGAAGGCTCGTGAGGAAGGCAAGCCCGAGAATATGATCGCTCGCATTGCAGACGGTCGTATCCAGAAGTACTACAAGGAGGTTTGTCTGCTCCAGCAGGGCTACTGCCAGAACGAGAAGATTTCTGTTGCTGAGTTCTTGAAGGGCTTCGACAAGGAGCTTACAGCTACAGGCTTCCAGCGTTTCACACTCCGTGCAGAGTAATTGAAACTTACATAAAAAAACAAGCGGTTCACTGTTGTGAACCGCTTGTTTTTTTATGGTATTCTTAATTGCTTATTCCTTGGCATGTTTGAGCGAAAGCGAGTTTTCTCGTCACCCTATAGTTTGCAGGTGAGTTCATTCCTTGTTCATAAACATCCTGTGCAGTTCATCAATCTCCGGTTCCAGTTGCATTAACATGTTGCTGTCCTGTTCCTGAACGGCCTTGATGAGATTGCTTGCCAGTGCACATAAACGTGGAACCCTAACCCAATCTCTTATCTCTCCTCCTTTTCCTTCAGCCTTCTGTCTGTCGGCAAAAAATGTCCAGTTTACTCCACCCAATAAATTTAAATCATTCTTTGCAGGAGTGCTTGCTGCTGCAAGCCAAAGTGACTTAAGTTTGCTGGCCATTCCGTCGGGTATTGCAAGACTTATGCTCTTTGTGCCCGGTGCCTTGTAGCTTCTCTTGACTTTCTTGCGGTCTTTGAACCATACGTGGTTCCCTTTTTCAATTCTTTTGCTTGCAGCATCGCGTACAATGCTCCATAATATTCCTTCAATTTCGGTAAAGACAAGCGAATGGGTTTCGGCATCATACGTGAGCGAAGACTCTGTCATCAGCTCGATGTCGCGCAAAACACCCCATTCGGCATTATTGGGGTTCAGGAGACGCCATAACTCCTGTTCGTAGAACACTCTTGTCAGACCGTCTTCTTCGGTACGTTCCATGTAAGGCTCAAGCCTGTCCTGTGACTGTAATGCAGTTACAGACATTAATGCTAGTGCAAGTACAAATCCTTTCATGTTCATTATTTTTGTAAATGTAGCGATATTCTGTGTGTATTGTACTTTTATATTAATATAACGTTCCGTAATTAAATATATTATAAATATATATTTATAATATTTATTTCGTAACTTTAGCAAAAAATATACTCATATGAAAAATCTCGTAATTCTCTTCTTCTTTATATTAGGTACTGGTCTTGTGTCGGCGCAGGAGAATAACATTCCCGGTGATAATGTCTTGCGTTATTACCGCCTTGCAATACCTGTCACGTTGAGTGCCTATGAGCAGGATTTGAATAGTGACTATAGTGCAGTAAAACAATTCTGGCAGGAGTGCGAGGATTTTGCGAATAATGTATTTGTGCCATTGGGTTTATGTTTTGATGTTGTGGTTGATGAGCGCCTTGTGATGGCGACTTATAACAGTATTGATGACAATGTCTTTAATGCTCCTTCTTTTGGAACAGAACTAACTGATGCTGCAATTGGTTCGGGCTCATATGACGTTGGTATGTGGGTGACTCATCGTGATGATTGGGAGGAGAACAGTGGTCTGTCTGTGGAGAGCGGTGCCTATTCATCGTCAACAAAAAGCAGTGGTTATGCAAAAACCGACAAGTGGGTTGTTGCGCACGAATTGGGCCACATGTTCGGTGCTGTGCACACTGCACAGGACGAAGGCAGTCTTATGGATAACAAGGGTGAGTTTTTTTCTTATCCGTCAATAAAGAAAATACGCAGTTCTCTTGTGAATAAAAGTTACCCGGTAGGAAAATCAGTCTCTAATACCGCACCGGTTTTTGATACCGACAGAATGAAGAAGACCTATTCTATTCCTTTGGGTGCATGTATGGCAATACCGCTCTATGCTTCTGATGCCGAAGGACACACTATTACTTATTATTCCATTGGCTGTAGCAGTGCTACGGTTGATAATGTCGTGGAGGGTGGGGTATTACCTCATTTTGCTTCTTTGGCACCGCAGACAAACAATGTGATTGATTACAGACCTGTATATTCGGCCGATGTGTTCTATGAAGATTTCTACTATACAAAGAGCGGAACGGCTGTCAATGAGATGGAAGCAGGCTCCTACAGCATTGTGTTTCTTGCAAATGACGTACCTGTTTCTACTGATTATGCTACTTTGTTCAAAAATCCTTTCTACAGCAACTATTCTGTGTGGGACGCTACCATACAGGTTGTTAACGGTACTGCATTTACTGCATCGCTCAACCCGGCAAAAAACAGTTATGCCGCAGGTGAACAAGTGACCGTGAAATGGGGCGTAAACAGTGATTATTTTAATTCGGACAGTCGTTTGCGCGTGACAATGTCGGCAAATTACGGAAAGAGTTTCGATTATGTTCTTGCCGAGTCTGTTGCAGCAACAGACGGCAGTTGTGCAGTTGTGTTGCCCAATGTTAATGTTGGCTCTGTTGATGTCGATTTCGTTACAGCAACACGCTCAATGCGTGGTGGTATAATCAAGGTAGAGGAGATTGGTGGTGTTGCATATACGCTTACAACACTTTCTCCCGAAAACGGTGGCGGCTTCACCGTTACAGGTGGCGGCTCTGCGCCGGAGCCTGTGGTGACATATACAGTGGCTGTTAAGGCCGAGCCTGCAGATGGCGGCGTTGTTGCTGTTGGTGGCAAGGGTGCTTCGGCTACTGTTGAGGAAAAGGCACAGGTGACATTGTCGGCTACCGCAAACGATGGATATACATTCGATGGCTGGTACTATAGTGGAGCGTTAGTGAGCAACTCGACTGAATATACGGTTACTGTTACCGCTAACGCGCAGTACGTTGCAAGGTTCAAGGAAATTGTTGTGGAACCCGAAGAACCACAGGCGGGCGTGTTGACCGATGGCGCTGTGTATCAGATTCTTAATGTGAACTATACCGCCCCACAGAAATACATAATAGACAATGGTAACGACAATGCACAAGCAACAACTCTTGGAACAGATGTAGCCGGCAGTGCGTGGGTTGTCTCAAAGAAGAGTGCGAACTGTTATTCATTTAAGAACTGCAGTACAAACCGATACCTCACCGGCACAACCGCGCAAAGTGGACGTTGGGCAATGAGCAGCACCGAGTCGGTTGTTTATGTCTACAAGGAGAGCGATGGCCGGTATTATATCTCGGCTGTCGAACTGGCAGATATCTCAAGCAAGTCAATGTCATGCGCGCATAACCCCGGTGACCACAACAACCTGGTAACATGGTATAATGTGGATGACAAGGGTGCTGCAATCCTTCCGTCAATGTGGAATTTTATGGAGTATGTCGAGAGCAGCAAGGATGTTTCATACACAGTTACAGATGAAGCCGGCAATGTCTATAGTGGTACATATTCGGGCACAGCAGGTGTTGACAGGCCGGTATTTACAGGTGTCTATGGCTATGAACTTGTCAACGAGACATGGAATGGCAACAGCTACGAGGCAACAATCGTGTTCCCCTTTGTTGTGTCAAAGGCGGGCGAGACACCAAATGAGATACTCATTTCATTTTTTAGCGAGAATACCAAGGTGTGGCGTGCAGTCGGCAATGATGTAAAGGTACAGACAAACAACAATACCTATCCGGTTGATTTGAATGCGTTGTGGAGCATATATCCTCGCTTCAAAGAGGGGAACTTCACATTTGTTATCAGGAACATTGCAAACGGAAAGTATGTTTATTCCGCCGAGGCCGACAATACCAACAAACATAACAAGCAGGGAACAGTTGTGCTCAACGGCACACCATCAGAATTTGAATATGTGCAGACTGGCGGCAAGGAGGGATTCCGCTTTGCCGGCATGCAGAAACTCTATCTGTCAATTAACTCGGTGAACGACAATGATGTCTATCTTGGTGTCTATTCAAGCGTTCACAATGGAACAAAAATCTATGATTCACAGGTAACGTCCTATGGCGTGGTTATCGGCGATACAGGATATGCTACGTTCTATGCCCAGGTGCCGGTTGCTGTTCCCGATGGTGTCACTGCATACTACCTTGCCGAAAGCGATGTACACGAGGATTGGGTTGAGCTAACCGAAATCAAGGAAAAGGAGATACCGGCCGGTGTCGGTGTTGTCCTTAACGCACAGCAGGGGGTATATCAGTTTGAGATTCTTGACAAAGCCACTGTTGAAATAAACAGCCTGTTCAAGGGTACAGTAGTTGCCGAGAATGTCACAGAAGAGGCATTTGTACTTTCCGCAAACGACGGCAAGGCCGAGCTTTGCAAAGCCGAAATGAACCAGACCGTTGGTGATGAAAAGGAGCAGCAGAAAGCGTTCCTCAACAACGGACACAAG
>JAFYQH010000021.1 GCA_017547205.1 Bacteroidaceae bacterium
CCAATGACCAGAAGTTTGCAAACCCGTAGCGGAGAAACCAAGAATTATTTCACAGCCGAGGAACTTCTTGAGCAGAATGCAAATTTCACTATCCTGAGCGTTCAATCAGACTTCAAGTTTGATCATAAATATCCGAAAGAAGGCAATGAGGTTGACAAGGATGGTTCATCGGCACACTTCAGAGGAAAAGTCGGTGTTGCGGCCGAACTTTCAGCTTACGCCAATATTAGTGTAGGATTTTTCAAACTGAAGAAGTTTGAAGCCGGAGTGAAAGGTTCTGTCGGAGTATCTGCAAAAATCGGTGTAGCTTTGCAGAAAAAGGTGAAGAAGGAGTGGGAACATGAGCTCATGCCAGTAGGTGGACATGTTATGATTTTCTGGGTTGGTCCTATTCCAGTGCCACTCGTATACGAAAGTTCAATCAACCAGCGAACCAAAGCTACAGGAACAGCCACAGTCGAATTACTTGCATCCGGGAAATACACACTCTCTTTTGAAGAGGGCTGTTTGTATGAGCACGGAAAAGGATGGAAAAATGTATCCAAAGAGACAAAAAGTTCAAAAGCATTTAATTTTGATGGTATAAAGGGTTCTGCAAAATTCGAAGCTCAGACCGGTATATTCTATGAAATGGGTATATATCTGGGGGCCAGCGCCGGCCCGGAATTCGCTTTTGGACCATCAATCACCGCCGAGGCCGAAGTGTCATCATCAGCAACAGTGGACAAAGGAATAAATGTTGATGCTTCTGTAGCTGCTTATGCAGGACTTTCTGGCGAAATAGGTGCTAAAGTCAAGGTTCTAGGTTATAATTTGGCAAAATGGGAAACATCGTTCGATGTATTCAAGATCAAATTATTTGAAGGATCGCTAAATTGGAACTTCACCGAAGAATCCTGGGACAAATTGGGCGTAGAATGGGAAACTATTATGAATAAAGGATCGGACGAATGGAATATTGGCGGTTCTGAAAAGGCTGTAATCCCGTATCGTCTTCCTGAACGAGGCATGAACCTCTAAAAAAAGGAATGCATAGAATATTTTTTATAGTAATAAAGATTATTTTAACCGCAACTATCTTTTCGGCGTGCTCAAATGATGAAGATTTGGGCACGCCGAACAAGATGTATATAAATGTGCTGTTCACGCCGGAAAGTTTCTGCACATTTGGTTATAATGACATAACCATAAAGGCCATAGAAACCTATTCACACAAATATGGATACGAATATTCATTCTGTGTGCCGGAATCGGTGGAGGATGGCATGAATTATTATGCCGATTGGTGTGAAGCCAAGCTAAACGACAATGTCGACCGTTCCCTGTTTATTTTTGCGTCAAGCATATATGACGAGCCATTGTCAAGAGCTCCCCACCCCATAACAGAACCTCGTAAAGACATTCTGATTTTTGAGTTGGAGGAGGAAGTACCGTATGCCTACACATTCGATATAAGCTATTATGGAGCCTCGTACATGATAGGATCCTACTATTTGAAATACTCGCCTGTAGGTTTCCACATCGTTACGGCAAATCCTTACTTGTCCGGTTTGTACGACCTTATTGACGGTTTCATTGATGCGACGGAAGATACACCTGGCGGTTGTGTCGATTTCTGTTACATCAATGAATCACCCGATGGAGGATTGGACGATGATGACGGAGCATTCCTGGCCTGCAAAAATGTGTATAATTTGAACCAGGACAAGATGAACGTATTCATCCCTTATGCAGGTTTCAGCAATTTGGGAGTATACCGTTTCTCTCAATCCAACCATCAGATAGCTGTAGGTATGGATTGTGTTGACCCCGATTCATATTCACATACCTTTTTGTGCATGAACAAAAAACTCGATTTGGCATTAGATGATTTTTTCAAGCTATGGGTCAATGGCAATGAGATTCCAAGGCATTCTCTATACACATTAGAATCGGGAAGGGTTACTGTTGACAGAAAAGCCATTCTTGAACCGGATTCTGAAGAGTTTGACGAACTGTTCGAGAAGGCTGTTGCCAAGGAAAAAGAGTACTATAAAAACCGTAAAGCCGATGATAAGGATTTGTAAGATATGGTTTCTTTTGGCAGCAATTGCCATAATGCACAGTTGCGACGACCCCGACTTTAAAGATGACAAAGTTCAGAGGAGGGTCAAGATTGCCGTAGTCTTGCCCGAAGAGTCCCACGACAGATGGGAAAGAATCATGAAATGGGCACAAAAGAATATAAGCGAAGCAACCGACATTTGTCCTGTTTTCGAGTTTTATGACGAGAACAGACCGGACATGATGACTCTTGCCTACAATCTTGCCAATGATACGTCAATAGCCAGCGTTATCGGTTGTGAAGGTGACGAAAGCACAGAGATTCTGGCCTATCAGATGTCCAGATTGAAGCACCCCAAGCCCATGTTTACTTTCAATACATCGCAAGAGGTCATCAGGAAATATGCCAGGATGGGATTCATGTGGGGATTTTCAGAGAGCGACATTACGCAAAGCGAAATTATCCTGTCACAAATAGCATCGGATATCGATAATAAAGAAGTGGCATTGATTGCATGCAACTCATCTTATGGACAAACCTTTGTCGATTGGTTTGCATTCCAGACAGCAGAGTTCGAACTGACTCCAATGGATATACGCACATACAACGATATAAGCGAAATAGCCCCAATCATGAAGGATTTATCATCCTTACAATGTCCTATTGTCTGTGTACCCAGTTCTTATATCGAAGCTGCCGAGATGATAAAGTATACCAATAATGGTTTTTTCTCACATAAAGCATTCAATGAAAAGATATTTGAGATCTTAAAAGAAGCTGGAACCGACGGGGGATTTTCAATGTCCGGAGTTACAATGACTTCAAATCCATCAAGCGGATTCCAAGATATATACGAAGCGAAATTTGGCCAGACTCCAAATTTCGGAGAAGCACCGCTCTATGATGCCATAATGGCAACATGCCTTGCGCATGCTCTGGCCTGCGAACTTGGCACATCATTGAACAAGGCTGTATACGATCTGTTCTCGTGTGAAAGCCGCCAAATCGGTGGGTGGACACGCGATGGCATTCGTATGGCCTTCAATCAAATTACCACAACGCGAACGGTACCGTCCATAAGCGGCGCAATAGGAAAGTTCACATTCTCGCCGGACAAGCATACGATCATTAATTATTCAACATACGTTGTTAATTATATGAGCAACTATAAATTCTACAAAACCGATTTTGTCAGTCGTGGCGGTAAAATCAGTTCGTCGGCACACAGTGCATGGATATGGAACAAAACATACGATCAGGATTTCGATTATACACAGGAGGATATCAAACTGAAGCCATGCAAAGGCAATAAAGCTGTATTGGTTGCCACCTCGTCCGGTTGGGAGAATTATCGTCACCAAGCCGACATTCTGGCATATTATCAATTACTCAAACAGAATGATTTTACAGATGATGACATTATCCTGATTATGGCCGATGACATAGTATCCCACCCTAAAAATCCATATCCCGGTCAAGTCATCAGAGACAGCAGGCAACTTGGCAATCTCTATATCGACGTAAAGGCCGATTACAAGCTGGATGAGATTACGCCATTTGACCTGAAGAATATCCTGCTGGGCAAATCGAGCGAAAAGCTACCGGTTGTACTGGATGCCGAGGATGATGATAATGTCCTCCTTGTCTGGTCCGGGCATGGCAGTCCCGGGACACTGTTATGGAATGGAAACCAAAAGACGATTACCGGTGAGTTCATGTCGAATTTGTTCAACGAAATGCATTCTGCCGGGAAATACAGGAAATTATTCGGAATTATAGAAGCTTGTTATGCCGGCGGTGTTGCGTCCAAATGCGTAGGTACGCCGAATCTGTTATTGATGACAGCAGCCAATGACAAAGAGACATCAAAGGCAGAATTATACGCTCCCCTATGGGGAACATACTTGACAAACAGCTTTACGTTGACAACATTGCAGACAATTCAAGAGAAGGCTAACGATGGTTTGTCAATTGAAGAATTGTATTCTGAATGTTTCTCAAACACAATGGGATCGCATGTTACACTTTATAATATGGAGTATTTTGGAAATATCTTCTTTAACTATGTCAACGATTATTTTATACACATGAAAGAGTGAAGAGAATAATTATTTCAATTAAACATTCAATATAATTTAAAATATTATAAAATTATGAAAAGAATTTACCTTAGTTTATTAACGCTTATCTTTGTGTCAATACAGGTTATTGCTGCACCGGTTGACCCGGAGAAAGCATTGGAGATTGCCAACGATTTCTGGGCAAACAAAGTTTCATTGAAAAAGAACATACAGTCCCGACTTCTTCCAGCAGAAGGAGCACTAAAGGCACCCTCACGTGCAACGTCAAAAGAAGACGAGACATACTATGTTTTCACCGAAGCAAATAATAACGGTTTTGTAATAGTTTCGGGTGATGACAGACTCAACCCTATCGTGGGCTACTCTACAAATGCCGTTTCGGGCGAAATGCCTCCGGCTCTCAGTGCATGGCTCGAAGAGTACAGTGAATATGTTAATGATGTACGTGCCGGTAAAGCAAAACCGACATTGCACAAAGCAAAACAGGTGTCGTCAAGCATTGAGCCAATGCTTGTTACAGCATGGGACCAGGATAGACCATACAACAACATGTGCCCTATACTCAATGGCAAAAGAACGTACACCGGTTGTGCCAACACTGCTATTGCGCAAGTGATGAGGTTCCATAAGTGGCCTGCAAGCCCCATTGCAGATGTCGAATGGTATAACAACATTACAGGTGAGACTGAATTCTGCGAACTGAAGTCACACGTATATGATTGGGACAACATGCTATTCAACTACAAATCCAACTATAGTGAAGCCGAAGCTAACGCTGTAGCACTTCTTATGGCAGACATTGGTAAAGCTACAAATAGCGAATATAATGAAGGTGGAACCGGTAGCCTTGAATCCGACATGGCCTATGCACTAGTGAACGTTTTCAATTATTCACCTGAATTGAATATTGCAAACAGAATCAACTATACCTATGAGGAATATATAACATTGATTAGGGATAACCTGAACAATAGACAGCCTGTTGTATATTGCGGTTTTGGACAGAACCTCCAAGGTGGTCACGCTTTTGTATGCGATGGTATCGATGAAAACAACCTCTTGCACATCGATTGGGGTTGGGATGGTGTTTTCAACGGATATTTTGATATGGCCATAATGGAACCCGAAGGAAACGGTATTGGAGGCTTCAGCGACAGATATAATGTGAGTCAGCTTGCCATTGTGAATATCAAACCACGTGCCGAAGGTGAAGTAAACAAAGGTAAAACTCCCATTGTAATCAGGATGTCTCCATTTGACACGAAGACCGAAGAGTATGTTGATGAGCTAAGTCTCGAGTTCGTGGATGGCATGGTAGAGCCCGGATTTTCATTGTTAATTTCAAACAAATCACACTCCGACATAGAGGGCTCTATTGGTTTCGGAATCATGGATGAGGATGGAAATATTGTAAGAGATATTGAGTTTGATGAAACAGACATCTACCCAAGAAGTAATGTTACAGCGTATGGTGATTGCTATGCATTTAACCTGAGCAATGTAAACGGCAGCGAAGATTATTTGCCTGTCGGCAAGTATATTGTCGGTGCTTTCTTCATGAATAAAGAAGAGGAGATTGAATATATGCGCGGAGCATGCAACGGGCTTATTCTTGAAGTGACAGAGGATGCAATAACCTTGAGTTCTCCAAAACCAAGTTATAAACTTGATGAGTTCAACATAATAAAGATGCCCGAACATTCAAACGAAGAACTTGTTTTCAACGCAACATTCGCTAACGAAAGCAGAATCAATAGAACTGTCATATTGGTTCCGGTCATCAACCGCTACGTAAATGGCATAAAGGTAGAAAGTAAACATAATACAGACGCTACTGTACTTATTGAACTACTTGATGTAAACAATATCATTGCAACATTTACAGTGCCCAATGCATTTGCACAAAGCGGCACATATTCTGTTTCATTTGAATATTTATTTAATGAAGTAGGAGTTGAAAATGAAGATGAAGAAGATGATGTTATTGACACTAACAAGCTCATAAGCATTGCCGGTGAGAGCAAACCGTTCTATGTAGAGATAATACCGACAGATATTGATGAATATGACTACAGTTTCTCGGCAGAATTTATTGGCCAGGAGACCAGTAAAGATGGTGAAATTGCAGTTATAAACGCAACTATGGGTAAAGATATTTCGGAATGCAAGTTCCTTGTTGTAGCCGACACAGAAGAAGAAACACTGGAAGCAATTGCAGAGTACATTGCTTCGACCGAGTCCGAAGAGATCTACACACTGAACGAGAGTGCTGAATTAAGACTGCCTCTTACTGCGGGAAAATTCGGCATAGTATTTGTCTTGTACGATGTCAATGGCGAACCGCTCGATGAGTATTATACTTGTATTTTCGATTTAACGACAGGTATCGACGAGATGAAAGAGCAAAGAGCTGAGAGCAAAGAGATTTACGACCTCACAGGTCGCCGTGTAGAGACTGTTACCGCTCCAGGTATTTATATTGTAGGTGGTAAAAAGGTAATCATCCGCTAAAATACCCGTTTTGTAAATGACATCATGGGCTGCAAACCCAATTAAAAGGTTTGCAGCCCATGATGTCATTTATCAGTATCCCAATTATGTGGTAGCAGTTGCAGCATTTCGTCACATGAAGGGCTCTGTAGAAATTTACTATGGTAAAGGAGTTTGTGTTTGCAGATGAAAAGACTATGTATCTACTTTCAGCGCACTGAAAAATGCTATTATACGAGATAAAGCCAAAGTTGCTTGTGCTTTTACTACAAGACCAAGCATTTTTACAAAACGCCAAAGGACTCAGTAATGCAAGTAAATTCACCCTTTTTAACGTATCAGTTTCAAGTAAATTGCATATCTTTACACCAAAACTTTATTAAAGGGAACAAGGAACATCCGAAACGGGCACGGAGTCTGCGACATAAATCCTGGAACCTTTATGAAAAAACAATAAGATAAATATGTACAAGGACTTTAAAATCGTTGTCAACACTGCAGCTGGAAGAAGGCAGAACATGCAATATCTGGTACCATACATCCTACGCTCGGACATCGTTGACAGATATGACATTTGGATAAACACACACAATACGGTGGACATTGAGTTTTTCAAGCAACTTGCGAAGAATTTCCCGAAAGTCAATCTAGTCTGGCAACCGGATAATGAGGTCAACGGCATCTCCACCATAAATGCCTTTTACAAGGATTGTACAGACAAAGATACCATATACTTTAAACTGGATGATGATGTTGTTTGGATGGAGCCCGGACTCATAGAAAAGATGGTAGAGTTCAGAGTTTCCAACCCCGAACCGTTTCTGGTCACCCCGTTGGTAATTAACAATGCATTGTCAACCTACCTGCTGTACATACACAGGAAGATTTCCCTGAATCAGGAATTCTCCATACAGAAAGCCCGACACATATTTTGGAAAAAGGGACGGTTCGCATACGAACTGCATACATGGTTCTTAAGGGTCATAGAAGAACGTTCATGGAACAAACTTTTTGTAGGCAGCAAGGAGATGGGCATGACACGATTCTCGATAAACGCCATATTGTGGTTCGGCAAAGAGATGGCGAAGTTCAACGGCAATGTGACCGGGGACGACGAAGAATTCCTTTCATGCATATACCCTACATTGCAAGGAAAATCGAACCTATGGAACGGAGATGCAATAGTAGCCCATTACTCGTTCGGGCCGCAAAATCCAAGCCTGTCACGCACATCGATTCTGCCAAAATACGGCAAGGCTCTTGAATTGGAATGCAGCCTCGATGAGAATATAAAGAGCATCAACGACACGGTTAAAAGAATAATCGGAGACCTGGAAAAGAATAAAGAACGACTGATGAAGGAGAAATCGCCTTATAAACCGAGTCCAAAGAAGAGCCTTGTCAGTGTAATCAAAAGGAGAGTAAAGAATTTCATAAGGAGCGAAAGAGTCGAAAACACCCCACCGCGTACATTATTGGATTATGTAGTCGGCAAAAAAGATTAGCAGACAACAGAATTCCTGCAACACATGAAAACGCAGAGAATCATATGACGTATTGGTACTACAGACTATCTTGATTTTAGAATATAAACTTGAAACAGACCTACTATGAGCAAACATCCGAGAATCGGAATACGTCCGACCATTGACGGGCGCCAGGGCGGTGTCCGTGAGAGTCTTGAAGAAAAGACAATGAAATTGGCACAGGCTGTAGCCAACCTAATTTCGGCAAATGTAAAATATGCCGACGGCACTCCTGTAGAGTGTGTCATCGCCGACGGGACAATAGGCCGCGTGGCCGAGAGTGCCGCATGTGCAGCAAAGTTCGAGCGCGAGAATGTCGGTGCAACAATTTCGGTTACATCATGCTGGTGCTATGGTTCGGAGACTATGGACATGCACCCGCACTGGCCAAAGGCCGTATGGGGATTCAACGGCACCGAACGCCCCGGTGCGGTATACCTCGCAGCGGTGCTCGCAGGCCATGCACAGAAGGGGCTTCCTGCATTCGGAATCTATGGCCATGACGTTCAGGACCTCGATGACAACACAATACCAGCCGATGTAGCTGAGAAGATACTGCGCTGGGCGCGCGCTGCAGTTGCCGTTGCACAGATGCGCGGTGAGAGCTACCTCTCGATAGGCAGCCAGTGCATGGGTATTGCAGGCAGTATCGTGGACCAGAATTTTTTCCAGGAGTACCTTGGCATGCGCAACGAGAGCGTTGACGAGACCGAGATTCTGCGCCGCATGGAAGAGGGCATCTATGACCACGAGGAGTATGCGAAGGCTTTGGCCTGGACCGAGAAATACTGCAAGGTAAACGAGGGATGGGACAAAAACCGTCCCGAAAAGCAGAAGGACCGTGCCGGCAAGGATGCCGACTGGGAGTTCGTCGTAAAAATGACACTCATAGTGCGCGACCTGATGCTCGGCAATCCGCGACTGCGCGAGATGGGCTTCAAGGAAGAGGCTATAGGCC
The DNA here is from genome assembly GCA_017547205.1 of Bacteroidaceae bacterium. Lineage (GTDB taxonomy): Bacteria > Bacteroidota > Bacteroidia > Bacteroidales > Bacteroidaceae > HGM04593. Next base: position 9,100 of record JAFYQH010000021.1, read on the forward strand.
ACAATGCCATAGCTGCCGGATTCCAGGGACAGCGCCAATGGACCGACTGGAAACCGAACGGAGACTTCACCGAGGCTCTGCTGTGCAGCACCTTCGACTGGAACGGCATTCGTGAAGCATACGTGCTTGCAACAGAGAACGATGCATGCAACGGCGTGGCCATGCTGTTCGGAAAGTTGCTTACAGGCTGCGGACAGATGTTCTCGGACGTACGTACATACTGGAGCCCCGAGGCCGTGAAGCGTGTGACGGGCAAGGAACTCACCGGGCTTGCTGCAGGCGGCATGATACACCTTATAAACTCTGGTGCCACCACACTCGACGCAACAGGCGCAAGCACCAATGCTGCCGGCGAACCATGCATGAAGCCATGCTGGGAGATGACCGAAAAGGATGCAGAGGCATGCCTTGCAAACACAAACTGGATGCCTGCAGACCGCGACTATTTCCGTGGTGGTGGCTTCTCGAGCAACTTCCTTTCAAAGGGCGACATGCCTGTGACAATGAGCCGTCTGAACCTTGTGAAGGGAGTAGGTCCTGTTCTTCAGATTGCAGAAGGCTGGACAGCCGATGTTGCTCCCGAAATACACGACGTGCTGAACATGCGTACCGACCCCACATGGCCAACTACATGGTTTGTGCCACGCCTTGACGCTACAAAAGCACCGTTCAAGGATGTATATTCAGTAATGAACTGCTGGGGTGCCAACCATGGTGCCATAAGCTACGGCCACATAGGAGCCGACCTTATAACATTGGCATCAATGCTGCGCATTCCGGTATGCATGCACAATGTTCCCGAAGAGAACATATTCCGCCCGTCCGCATGGAACGCATTCGGAATGGACAAGGAAGGTGCCGACTACAGGGCATGTGCTACATATGGCCCTACATATAAATAAACTATAGGAAAGAACGTCACACAGGCATGGAGCCCGCTCCATGCCTGTGCCAAACAACAATGAAATGATTACCGATTTGCATATAAAAGAATTCATAAGGCAGGCACATCGTGTAGGCGATGCAGGGTTGACTGTATGCAGTAGCGGAAACCTGTCATGGCGCATTGGCGAAGAAGCACTCGTCTCGGGTACAGGTTCATGGGTACCCACAATACAGAAGGAGAAGGTGTCGCAATGCGTGGTAGCTACAGGCGAGGTGCTCAATGGAGTGAAACCATCAATGGAAAGCGGTTTCCATCTTGGAGTGCTACGTGCGCGCCCCGATGTGAATGTGGTACTACACTTCCAGTCGCCTTATGCGACGTCGGTATCCTGCATGAAGCAGAAACCCACGAACTTCAATGTAACGGCTGAGATACCATGCCATGTAGGGCGCGAAATTCCCGTAATCCCTTACCTGCGTCCCGGATCTCCCGAACTGGCCAAAGCCGTCGTAGAGGCTATGTTGGAGCACAATTCGGTATTGCTCACCAACCACGGACAGGTGGTATGCGGAAAGGACTTTGACCAGGCATTCGAGCGTGCAGTGTTCTTCGAGATGGCATGCCGCATAATAGTACAGAGCGGGGGCGACTATTCAGTCCTTACACCTGAGGAGATAAACGACCTCGACATATATGTTCTTGGGAAAAAGACACCGCTACAAGAAACTGCACACAAATGAACAATGTATATCTTGCCGCCGACTTCGGTGGCGGTAGCGGGCGCATAATTGCCGGATGGATTGAGAACGGGCACATCGTGATGGAAGAAGTACACCGCTTCGGGAACCGTCAGGTGCGGTTGGGAGACCATATATACTGGGATTTCCCCGCATTGTTCGAGGAGATGAAAACCGGACTTAAGGCTGCGGGCACCAAAGGCTACAAGGTAAAGAGCATAGGAGTTGACACGTGGGGTGTGGACTTCGGTCTCATTGACCGTGACGGACAACTGCTCGGCAACCCTGTATGCTACCGCGACGGGCGCACAGCAGGAATGCAGAAGGAGGTATTCAAGAAGATAGACCTTAAGGAGCATTACGGAACCACCGGCATACAGGTGATGGACATAAACACGCTTTTCCAGCTCTACAGCATGAAAGGGAGCGCACAGCTCGAAGCTGCCGAGCACCTGCTGTTCATGCCCGACCTGTTCAGTTACTTCCTTACAGGGACAGCCAACAATGAATATTCCATAGCATCAACGTCAGAACTGCTTGACGCAGGCAAACGGGAATGGTCATGGGAGACGATAAAAGCCCTGGGGCTGCCCGAACGCATATTCGGCAAAATAATAATGCCCGGCAGCATACGTGGCACGCTACGCAGTGAGATTGCTGCAGAAACAGGGCTGCACGACGTGAATGTTGTAGCCGTAGGCTCGCACGACACGGCATCGGCTGTAGCTGCAGTCCCCGCTATAGAGGCTGATGGTCATGTAGCATTCCTTAGTTCAGGAACATGGTCACTGTTGGGAGTGGAGTTGGAGAATCCGATACTCACAGAAGAGGCACGACTGGCAGAATTCACAAACGAAGGTGGTGTTGGCGGCAAGATACGTTTCCTGCAGAATATCACCGGGTTATGGATTCTGCAACGGCTAATGGCCGAGTGGAAGGAACGTGGAGAAGAGGTCACCTACTCCGAGTTGATACCGGCTGCGGCACAAGCAAACATGGGTAGCATCATTCCCGTTGCCGATGCTGCGTTCATGAACCCGGAATCGATGGAAAAGGCTATATGCGACTATTGCGCCTCAACATCACAGCCTGTACCGGCAAACAAGGCCGAAACAGCACGCTGCGTATTCGTTTCACTGGCAGCGAAATACCGTGATGCCATAACCGGAGTGAACGACCTGCTGCAAGAACCGCTGAAACGCCTACACATAATAGGAGGCGGCTCCCAGAATGACCTGCTCAACCAATTGACAGCAGATGCTCTCGGCATACCTGTATGGGCCGGACCTGTAGAAGCGACAGCTATGGGCAATATACTTGTACAAGCCATGGCTTCGGGAGAGGTTGCAGACATTGCAGAACTGCGCGAGGTGGTACGCAGAAGTGTTACCCCGAGGATTTTTGAACCGCGCAACCAATAACGTCACAGGAGTGCACTCAGGAAAGGATACCAATAAAAGCGGCAAGCTACTGTCATACGTGGCTTGCCGCTTTTATATTCCTGAAGTTCCAAAACTAAGAAAATGCCAGGAAATAAACAGCATTGAAGAATTTACAGACATGAATGTTATTGAAATATTAGAACAATCTTAAAAATATCAATTTGTTAAAATTATTACATATCTGCGTATCAAACAATCTACATCGCACAAAATACGAGTACGGAATATCGGCTTGAAACAGGAATAACAAATGTGTCAATTTTATCAAAAACAGCATTTATTCTCCTAATCCTCAACACATTGTAGAAATATAATAACATTAAAAGGTTTGAGAAGAAAGTTCTATTGCCTATTTTTGTGCAAATAATAGAAATTTTTCGCAATTTTTAAATAAATTTTCCAATCCATTCACGGTCATGATTCATATCGGAAGCATTATCAAGAAGAGGTTTGACGAACAGGGTGAAAGTGTCTCCTGGTTCGCAAAACAACTATGCTGCGACAGAACCAACGTGTACAGCATATTCAAGAGGGAGAGCATTGACACTGCATTGCTTGTAAAAATTTCCACCATACTGAAACACGATTTCTTCAAATACTACAGCAATGACATCGCAGTCGATGGAAACAATTAGGAGAATGAGGCCGGCATACGATATATTCGGAATCGTAAGCATGCCTTGAGGAAAACGGATATCTCTGCCCGTTTTCCTCTTTTTTATGGAATATAGCATTATATATACCGGAACAGGAAGAGTGGCTCGTGAATCAACCTATACGCTCCTCATTATAGCTCATGTCGGTATTTACATCCCACAAGGATGACTTATGGCATACGCCATGCAAAGCATCAACAGCCCTCATTGCGCTCAGCATTGAATGGTCCATATTATTGTAACGGTGCTGTCCGTTACGCCCTATGCAATAAAGATTGCTTATACCATCCACAAACCCCTGCACGGCATCGATACCTGCATAACTGCCATGATAGGCCGGATAGGCCTTTCTCATACGTATGACATTGCTCCAAAGTAAAGAATCGCTTCCGGCAAAGCCGATACGCAGCAGTTCGTCAAAGGCTAGGGCAGACAAGGCACTATCACTCATATTCCACAAATCATCGCCTTCGTTGCAGAAATACTCCATACCAATAAAGACCGTATTGCTGTCTGCAACCATGTATGGCGACCAATTATTGAAGAACTGCAGACGGCCGACCTTGAAGTCGCGTTCCTGTATATACACCCACGTATCCGGGATATGCGCCGTAAGCCCCTTGAGCAGCAGACCGACAGTTACGAAGTCGCGATAGGGCAGATTCCTTGCTACATCAAGAACAGCAGACGGAACTTCCATGCCACTAATCGAGGTCAACAAGCCACTCAATGGCATTGAGGAGAACAGATAATCGCAACAAACCACACGTTCCACACCTTCGGGGCCTTCGCAAATCACCGAGACCACCTTGCCGTCTGTCATATTTATTTTGGTCACCTTATAACCAAGAAGCATTTCTGCACCACAATTCACCACATCATCAGCAACATGCTCCCACAACTGACCCGGCCCCAATTTGGGATAGAGAAAGCTTTCTATAAGGGATGTCTCCACGCCTTCCTGTAGCAAGCTGCAGTCACGAGGCTTGAAAGCATTGCACAGCAAAGAATACAACGAGATTCCCTTTATGCGCTGGCTCCCCCACCCCGCAGATAGCTCCGACGGATGCTTGCCCCAAACCTTGGCCGTATACTCCTCGAAGAACAGGCGATAGAGCGGCCTGCCGAAACGGTTTATATAGAAATCCTCAAGAGTAGCCTCCTCTCTCCGGCACACGCGGGCGACCAAATAGCCGCAAACCACCTTAAATGTCCTGTACAGACCGAGGTTACGAAATGTGGAGAGCGAAACTTTTATTGGATAATCAAAAAAACGGCGCAGGAAAAAGATTCTGGAAAGACGCCTACGGCGTAGCATCACATTGTCCAACAGCTCAGGATCACAGCCACTCACGGGAGAATCAGAGCCCAAAGAAGCCTCATCCTTGGCAGGAGCCGACTGCAATGGCAATACATTGAGCCACCAGCGTATCACATCCCGATTCTTGGAAAAAAAACGGTGCCCGCCGATGTCCATACGGTTACCGTTTACATTGACGGTCCTTGAAAGACCGCCAACTACGGTATCGGCTTCGATGATGACGGGATGCACACCTCCTCGCTTGAGAAGCTCATGAGCCGCCGTGAGCCCTGCCGGACCTGCACCGACAACAACAGCAACCCTATCCATACTGCCAATAGCCATAAGCCGTTCACTTAAAGAGTATTTATCTCATAAGGAAACGCATTACCGCGCCCATAAGTTTATTGCGTACCGTCTCATCCTCAACAGTCTCGAACGGGAAACTCGTGGATATAACTTTGTAATTGCCGGCATATGCAACACCGGCACTCTCCCTGTTACCACTGAAGACGAACGACACAAAGGCATCGTCAAGAGGTACAAGAATGTCGGGACGCGCCACTGCATAGCACACTTCATTGACCTGACGTCGGAATACAATTTCCAGTCCTGAGCCTGATATATTGTTCTCATTGATATCGCGGACCGTACCACCATAGTCAAAGCGCAGCACATCACGTATGAAAGCCCGGTCCTTGGCATTCTTCACCATATCGCTGGCTATGAACGCACCACTGACAAAGAGGTTTCCTCCTGCCGCACAATAGTCTTTAATCCTCGACTGTAACTGTTCGGGAAAACTCTTGTAAGGTCTGTTGTATCCGTTAAGGAAAGAACCTGAAGCACCCTGTTTCTCGGCCCCGACAATCAAGTCGACAACCTTATAACCGACAAGATCCACATCGCCCGACATCACGGCATCGCTGCTACATGAAACGAAACTGATTCCGTTCGATGCAAGAGCCTTGCCATGCACCGAAGGGTAATTGAATGTATTTCCGGCGATGAGCATTCCCTCATAGTTATTCCCGCTAAGGCCCATGCCATTCTCATAACCGATGTTCGCCCTTGAGAAGTCAAGCTGGGGACCGCAATACCCGGGAGTTCTCATATAGGGTACACCGGGATCGCTCTCCATATCAAAACCGGCCATTGATGGAGTGTTTACAGTCTCCGGCCCGCTCAAGCGATGGAAAGCGTTGACAACCAGCGCAATTCCTTTGCTCTCAGCAGCGAGGTAGAGGGAAAGTTCCTCGGACGGCAGGCTCAAACCGCCATCATTCAGTGCCGCAACCTTGAAGCTGTAAAGCATGTCCTTCTTCACCCTGAACGTACAGCCGGGAGCATCCACAACGGTCCCGTTATCGTACCCGCCGTCCCCCATCCGGGAATAGACCACATATTTTACAGGAGTTGCAGTCGGTTCCGTAGGATCATTCACAGGTCTCCAGCTTAGCGCAACCTCATCATCCCCGACAAGAGACAAGCTGAAATGGCTTACCGGCAACGGTTGGACAACATAACTGCGGTCGTGCACATAGCATAGATGCTTCAGCAACGACTTGTACACTGAACGGGCCATTGTGAACTTGAAGTCCGGGTCGTGACCATACACCATATCCATGAAGTTCTGGTGCGACAGCGATTCGAATATCATGGACGGCACTACCGGCCAGCGTGACTCGCTGTATTTGCGGTCCAGTATTCCGCGTACAGGCCAACTGAATCCGTAGCGGGTTGAAAGGTCATTCTGCAAATTGTTGAGAAGGGTTGATACAAGGTCGCGTGACATATAACGTGAACATCCTGCTGCAAGCGTATCTCCTTCATGTTCAGTTGTGACAATACCTAACGAACCGACAATCTCGTCATCGGCAGAGTAGCCGGCATCAGAATGGAAACCGAAAGATAGCTCAAGAGGTACATTCAGTCCATGGGGCTCCGGGTTATACACCGACCCGGCTGAAAGATGGTTCACCGCACGGGAACGGCAATTGATATCGTCCCTGTAATCATCGACACCCTCATACGCCGAATACACTTCATACGGGAAGCCGCCTGTCTGCAGGTTATATCGTGCTCCCTCGAGGAACCTTGGCATTCCGCTCACGCAAGGGACGGAATCACCCCTGGCGACCTCACCCATGCCACCGCCGAAACGTACGGCATCGGCACTGACAACACCCTTGCTCTTGCTTCCGTTGTCAAGAACAACACACTGCTTGTCGACAGCTCCCTCTTCGAAATGGAACGTACCGAGATAGACCCATGTACCGCCACCCATCTTTTGGTTCACCTTGAATTTGGTCGCCCCCCCACTATGCATTACCGTATAACTCGCATCAGCAACAGAGTTCTTGAAACTGTGGTACGCCACATACACCGCGTAATTGCCGCTTTTAGGGATATGTGGATACCATACAGCCGATGCAGAAGGCTGCTTTGTATCCTGCACCGTCTTCACCGACCTTGAGGTACCCATAAGGAACGGATTGTCCTTGTCGACATATATGCTATCCTTCGAAGCGTATCCGTTTTCGCACAATGCCCACTCAATGCCTTTTGACGCCTTCTCGGAATAACGGGAACCAAAGCAGTTCTTGTCGTTGTCCACGATAACGCACTCGCGCTGCCAGTCCCTCTCACGCGGAGTATATACTATAGCACCCGCATTTTCCAGCATCGGAATGAGAAGAGGTATCACAAACGACTGTGTGAACAGGTCTTCGGTAGTACAGTAGAGAGGCGGACGCTGCCATTTCCAGATAGACTTCTCGGCATTGTAATAAAGCCCATGACTTTGCCACAGGGCCAGATGGCGGTTCTGGAGACCTTTCGTAACAGCATAGGGACGAGATGCGTTCAGCACCCATGGCTGTCCTTTGTAATCGAGTTTGCCCCACAATCTTTCATTGTCAACATCATCCTTTTCCCTGTAGACATTAGGGACACGCTCGTCAATACTGCGCCCTGCATAAACGACCTTTATTCCATAGTCGCGCAGTTTGCGCGGCAGGAGTTTCCGCAAGTCGTTATATATTGTGTCGACTACACCTTGGGTGAATGCCTGACCTGCAAAAGCTTCATTGGAATAGATGATAACCTCCTTCGCACTGTTGTTGACCACAATATTGTTACGGCGCCTGTCAAGGGCCGAGAACTTCATTTTCGTACGCGGAGAATTGTACTTCTTGAAATATTCCGATATGGAACGTGAAACGGCCCTATCGACATCCTGCGCCGATAGAACCGCAACACACATGAAACAGGCAGCAATAGCCACCAGACGTCCTGCAAGATTCATTTACTCTGCCGTGGCCAATTTGTTCATTTTCTCAAGCAATGCCTTTGCATCAGCATTGAATGAATCACACAATGTATTGAAATATTTCTTTGCCGGCATACCTGGCTCGACATGGTTCACACGTGCGATATACTCCTTGTTCAGCATAAAAATCCCGTTGAACAGATCAACCCATTCCCCTGCATTGCCTTCGGCACCATATGAGAGGAGGAATGCCTCCGTCGCCAACTCGTCTGCCACAAATGTTATCACTTTCTTGAGATTCTTTCTACTTGCCATAATTCTACATTTTAATATTTCCGTAAAGATAATAAAATTCCTTTAAAGAAACAACCCTCTGCCGCAAAAACGGCATATTTGCGCACATTATGAATAAAAAAGGCGAAAGCATTTTCTATTCTCATAAAAAAAAGCGAAATTTGCCATTATTTATAAGAACACGTATTTTATTTATTTTTGAAAAACATGAAAATAAGCGCATTGCAGAAAGCAAGGGCTGCATACCAGCCCAAGCTTCCCCAGGCTTTGACTGGGACTGTAAAACTTTGTGAGGGTGCTGCGACTGAATCTGTTGCAGACCAGGAGGCTATCAAGGCTATGTTCCCCAACACTTACGGCTTGCCTATCGTAACATTCGAGAAGGGCGGTGAGGCGAAGGAGTTCCCAGCAATCAATGTTGGCGTAATTCTGTCTGGCGGCCAGGCTCCCGGCGGCCACAACGTGATTGCCGGCTTGTTCGACGGAGTAAAGAAACTCAACCCCAATAGCCGTCTTTATGGTTTCCTCATGGGCCCCGGTGGTTTGGTTGACCACAAATACATGGAGATTACAGCCGATATCATGGACGAGTACCGTAACACAGGTGGCTTCGACATCATTGGTTCAGGTCGCACAAAACTAGAGAAGACAGAGCAGTTCGACAAGGGTCTTGAAATAATCAAGCAGCTCGACATCAAGGCTCTCGTAATCATCGGTGGCGACGATTCCAACACCAACGCCTGCGTACTCGCCGAGTACTACGCCGCAAAGAATACCGGAGTACAGGTCATCGGCTGCCCCAAGACCATCGATGGCGACCTGAAGAACGCATACATCGAGACTTCATTCGGTTTCGATACTGCATGCAAGGTCTATTCAGAGGTTATCGGCAATATCCAGCGCGACTGCAATTCGGCCCAGAAATACTGGCACTTCATCAAGCTGATGGGCCGTTCGGCATCACACATCGCTCTTGAGTGCGCACTCCAGACACAGCCCAACTACTGTATCATCTCGGAGGAGGTTGAGCAGAAGGCACTCTCACTCGACGACATTGTCACATCTATAGCACAGGCTGTAGCTGACCGTGCTGCGGCAGGCAACAACTTCGGTACAGTGCTCATCCCCGAGGGTCTTATCGAGTTCGTTCCTGCAATGAAGGCACTCATCGCTGAGCTCAACGACCTTTTGGCACACAAAGCCGAAGAATACGCAGCAGTTGCCCCCGAGGAGCAACGCCAGTACATCATCGACCAGCTCACAAAGGACAATGCAGCAGTATATGCAAGCCTCCCAACAGGCGTTGCACGCCAACTTACAATGGACCGCGACCCGCACGGCAACGTTCAGGTATCGCTCATCGAAACAGAGAAACTTCTCTCGGAGATGGTTGCCGGCAAGCTCGCAGCATGGAAGGCCGAGGGCAAGTACACAGGCAAGTTCAACGCACAGCATCACTTCTTCGGATACGAGGGACGTTGCGCTGCACCTTCAAACTATGACGCCGACTACTGCTATGCACTTGGCTACAATGCTTCACAGCTCATCGCCGCAGGCAAGACAGGTTACATGTCATCGGTACGCAACACTACAGCCCCGGCAGCTGAATGGGTTGCAGGTGGTATCCCCATCACCATGATGATGAACATGGAGCGTCGCCACGGTGAGATGAAGCCCGTTATACAGAAGGCTCTCGTTGACCTCAACGGTGCACCGTTCAAGACTTTCGCAGCCAACAGAGAGCAGTGGGCAAAGGAGACATGCTATGTATACCCTGGTCCCATCCAGTACTTCGGCCCGACAGAGGTTTGCGACCAGACCACAAAGACCCTTGCCCTCGAGCAGCAGAAGTAATTACTCCAGCCTCACCTGATGGCAAAAGGGAAAAGCACAAACAACAGGACCGGCGGACGGAAGGGAACTTCTGCTCGCCGGTCATCACTTCCAAGAAGAAAGAACATGCCCCATTGGCAGTATGTAGCAATAGCTATTCTTGTTACGGCAGCAACACTATTCGGAGCATACCACCTCTTCTTGAAGAAGCTCATATACACATTTACGCCCTGTGAAGGTTTGAAGGCATACGGTTTATGCATTCCCAAGGGCTACTCGGTATACGGAATAGATGTATCGCGCCACCAGGGAGATATCAACTGGAAAGTTCTGGCCAAAGAGAATCCCACACACGCCCCTGTCATTTTCGTATACATGAAGGCGACAGAAGGCAGCGACCACAAGGACATGCGTTTTGATGAAAACTGGAATGAAGCCAAGGAGCACGGATTCATGCGAGGCGCGTACCATTATTTCAGCACACACTCCACCGGCCTGGCACAAGCAAACATGTTCATAAAGACAGTGGAGACCGCCGAAGGCGACCTACCGCCTATGGTGGATGTGGAAGAGAAGCCTGGCGACAAGAAGCAATTCATGCAGGAGCTGAAGATATTCATCTCAAAGATACAGGAACATTATGGCGTAAAGCCCATAATATATACCTACAAGAAATACAAGAGCAGATACATGACAGATAGGTTCTTCGACAACTTCCCTACATGGATTGCACACTATCATGTTGACTCGCTTACCGTGGACAAGAACTGGACAATCTGGCAATATTCCGACAAGGGTATCCTGCCTGGTATCGAACAGAAAGTCGACATAAACATATTCAACGGAGAACTGTACCAGCTAGAGAACTTGAGAATAAAATAATGGACATCAATTCATATACGATGCACTCGAGTTTGAATATCTGCGCCAAGCCTCAACCATAGAAACGAAATCATCGGGCAACTCAGAGTCGAAGAACATCTCCTTGCCGGTAGTAGGATGCACAAAGCCCAAAGTCTTTGCATGAAGTGCCTGCCGCGGACACATCTTGAAACAATTACGCACGAACTGGCTGTATTTGCTAAAATTGGTACCTTTCAGTATCTCATCACCACCATACACATCATCATTGAACAGGACATGCCCAATATGTTTCATATGCACCCTTATCTGATGTGTACGCCCCGTCTCCAGGTTACACTCCACAAGAGTGACATAACTGAGCCGTTCAAGCACTCTGTAATGAGTTACAGCATGCTTTCCGATATTGGCATCGGATGAAACGCACATCTGCAGACGATTGCGGGGATTGCGTGTTATATTACCGACAACTGTACCGGTATCGTCCTTCATGGCACCCCACACCACAGCATTATAGGTACGTTTTGTAGTTTTGTTGAAGAACTGCTTGCCGAGATGGGCCTTCGCCATAAATGTCTTTGCAACAACAAGAAGCCCCGAAGTATTCTTGTCAATACGGTGCACAAGCCCCACCTGCGGGTCGTTGGGATCAAAACTGGGATTCTCACGCAGATGCCAGGCGACGGCATTAATGAGAGTGCCATGAGTATTGCCACAACCTGGATGGACCACCATACCGGCAGGTTTGTTGACAACCAGCAAGTCATCATCCTCATACACGACATCAAGAGGTATATCCTCTGGCACTATACCATTGTCATATACACGCGCATTGAGCGTAATGACAACGACATCACAAGGTTTTACCTTATAGTTACTCTTCACAACCTTGCCATTGACTGCTATTGAACCAGCATCGGCCGCCTGCTGTATCTTATTGCGCGAGGTATTCGCTACATGGTCTATGAGAAATTTGTCTATACGTACAGGGGACTGCCCTTTATCGACTACAATACGCAACTCACGAAAAAGCTGTTCTTCTTCCAATTCCAGCTCGTCATTATTGACTATATCACCGTCAATGCATTCAAGATCTTCGAACATGGTAATCGTCATTCAAAATATTCCTCATCGAATTCGGGCCTCTCGACAGACTCGTCGTTTTCACCGGCACCTACTACTATTACCAAGGACGCACCCTTCGGCACACTTGTGCCGTTCGTCAATTTCTTTCCGTCATGTTTCACCGCATAGACCCAATCCCTCTCTCCATCGATTTTCTCAATACTCTTGATAAGGAAACCCGAGGATTTGAGACGAGCCTCGGCTTCGCGCAGGGAGCTATTATCAATAACACTAGGCACGATTGCCATAGGCTTGTTCGAGCTACTCATCGTCAGCATTATCTTCCTACCCTCCTTCACCTTGAAACCGGCTACCGGATTCTGTTCAACGACCTCGTTCTCGGCTGCGCCCTTCTTGTATTTGTAATCGATTATTTCCAGGTCCATATGGTTGTCACGCAATAATTGCTTAGCATCCTCCAGCTGCATTCCACAAACATTGGGCACCGCATAGGATTCGCCATGATGCGTATAACTGTCGAGCCATGCCAAAACAAGATAAGGGATTGTCACAACGACAATTGCCATGGCAATAAGATGAAACAAGATTTTCTTGCCGGACATTTTCCTTTTGCCGGCATTACCCTTCTGCTGATTCATAAATTACAGATTCTTCAATGCTTTTAGACTATGAAACCAACAACTGCCTAAGATGCACCAGATACAAATTCCACACACATCATCAGGCACGCGTTTAATCTCCACAAAGATAGCACAACTTGAGTGTAAACACAAAAATAAGCCGTTTTTTTTGAGCCATTACGGACCACCCGCAACTAATAAGTTGTATGGTATTGTTTTCTTGTTCGTTTTTATTATCTTCGCGTAGAAATTTTAATATAAAAATCGCTGACATCATGAGAAGATTATTGCCATTCATAGCATTATTGCTGATATGCGCTACAGCATCGGCACAGTTGTTCAAGAAGAAGGAACGCAATGTAGAGCCACAGTATAGCGCAGGCACGATTCCAGTAGCCAACGGCAAGGTTACATTCGAGGAAACAATACCAGCCGAGAGCCTTACAGCACCCCAAATAGAAGAAAGAATAAACAATTGGATTGCAACACGTTTTGTTGAGCCTACAATAATCTCCATTAAGAGATTCGATACCGATAAGCCTTCTACGGCCATAATCAAAGGAGAGGAATACATTGTATTCAAAGACAAGTTCTTTGTGCTTAGCAGGGCCAGGATATACTATTACCTTACGCTCACGGCTGGTGACGGACAGTGCACATTCAACATGTCACGCATAACATACTGGTACGATGACGAAGACGAAAAGGGTGGACTGAAGATGAAAGCCGAGGAGTGGATTACAGACGAGTATGCATTCAACAACAAAGGCGGACTGAAGAAGTTCGAAGGCAAGTTTCGCAGGAAGACTATAGAACTCAAGGAGAGCCTGATAGAGGACCTCAAAAAAGAACTTGACAAGAAATAAATGAGGACAATCGACAAAGTAAGATTCATCCTGAATATCCTGTTCCTGATATTCACAGTCATAACGTTCATACTATTTGTGACTGCGGATGACGCGAACTTGTATTTCCGTACAGGCGTGACAGCCCTGTCACTGAAGGTATTCGAGTTCATATTACGTTTCGTAAATTGAGATATAGTACACCAATCATGATCAAGAAGGTTTTATTGATACTGTTATTTGCATTATCGGGGACGGTATCGGCCCAACACATACAGAATCACCAACTGGACGGCGGCAGAAGTAGTGGATTAGGGAGCGGAGAGTCGTTCAATCCTTTCAGGAACAACAGGAACGACTCCACAAAAGTCAACCTAAAAGTACCGGAAGAGATATTCCAATGGAAGATTGACGAGAGAACGGGAGACCCTATACACATTGATGCCGACACTGCGCAGCACATGTTCCAGAACTGGCACCTTACAGAAGGGGTACGAGGAGAATACAACTTCCTCGGCAGCATGGGCACACCACGGCAGTCAAGAATTTTTTTCGACCGCCCCACCAGCACAACATATAGTTTCCTTCAGCCATATGACTATTTCTACACAGAACCGGAACGTTTCATATACACCGACACGAAATCGCCTTACACGAACCTTAGCTATCACTCGTCGGGTGACAAGGTTGACGGTGACGACCGGTTCAGAGCATATTTCACGACAAACGCCGGGAAGCATTTCGGTATAGGATTCCTCTTTGATTACCTCTACGCAAGAGGACGCTACGACAACCAGTCGAGCGCACTCATGAATTTCTCATTGTTCTCGTTCTACAGGAGTGACAGATACAACTACCATCTGCTTGCTAGCCGGTACCACATGAAACAGGCCGAGAACGGCGGCATAACAGATGACAGGTACATTACCCGCCCCGAAGAGACCGAAGGATCGAACAGCAACTTCGGCCCGGCCGACATCCCCGTCAAACTGGACAAGGCTTGGAACAGGAACGAAGTATACGACATTTATTTTTCGCACAACTACAATATGGGATTCTACCGCGACGAGGTTGTAGCCGACAGCAACGGAATTGCCACGGATTCTCTGGAAAGAAGATTTGTAAAAGTTTCAAGGATAACACACACATTCCGGATGACACGCGACATGCGTGAATTCATCAACCATCAGCAGCCCGCGAACTATTATGCAGACACATATTTGCCATATGACTCCGTTGACCACACTACCGGAACAACGATTGAAAACAGGGTTGCTTTGTCACTATGCAAGGGATTCAGCAAATGGGCTTTTGCTGACATTGCGGCATTTGCGTCATACAGCTACAACAACTACACCCTGCCCGATACCATTGCAGGCAAAGGTACAGAATACAAGAGAAAATACAACGAACACATCCTCAAAATCGGCGGTACAATTTCAGGAAATATATGGAAAGACATGAAATACCACATAGAAGGAGAAACTGCGATATCTGGTGATGAGATTGGAACATTTTCGCTGGACGGCAAGGCAGAGCTCAACTTGAAGCTCTGGAAGAAGGACATAAAGCTTACAGCACACGCATTTGCAAAAAACAACCGCCCTTCATTCTATTACCGCCATTACCATTCCGACCACTATTGGTGGGATGACAACGACCTTGAGAATGAATTGAGGACACGGGTTGAAGGCAAAATTGAAATTCCATCATGGAAAACTAGGCTGACCGCAGGATTCGAGAATATCAAGAATTATACATATATAGCCAACAACGCAATAAGCAATAATGATGGCAAGAGCTATTTGCATCGCTATTCAATTGCACAGAACAGTAATGTCGGGGTTTTCTCGGCAATGCTCGAGCAGGATTTGAAGTTCGGAATCTTCAATTTCAATACAGTGCTGACATTCCAGAACAGCACCGACATGGAAGTATTGCCATTGCCAAAGTTCAACGCGTATGCGAACGCGTTCATCAAGTTCAGGATTGCAAAGGTACTCAACACCGAACTGGGAGCAGACGTAAGGTACTTTACAGAATATTATGCACCCGACTATTCACCGGCCCTAGGACAGTTTGTCCAGCAGAACAAGAATGACAGGATAAAAATCGGCAATTACCCCATAGCAAGTGTGTATGCAAATTTCCTGCTGAAACAGACACGTTTCTACGTAAAGTACTACCACGTAAACGAAGGTACAGGAAAAAGGAACTACTTCCTTGCACCACACTACCCAATCACGCCGGCTGTGCTTTGGTTCGGCCTATCATGGAATTTCTATAATTGACAAAAGGACAAGCAATGAACGTCAATATCAAATGGGGATTTATAGGATGCGGAGAAGCCACTGAAAAAAAGAGCGGCCCTGCATTCCCTCTTGTCAAAGGGTCGGAGGTCGTTGCAGTCATGGGACGCGACAGGGAAAAAACCAGGAGCTATGCCAAAAGACACAATATAACACGCTGGTACACCGATGCCCAAGCACTCATAGACGACCCCGAAGTGAATGCCGTATACATAGCAACCCCGCCATCCTCACACGCCACCTATGCAATCATGTCCATGAAAGCAGGCAAGCCTGTCTATGTAGAGAAACCGCTCGCGGCCAGCTACGAAGACTGTACACGCATAAACAGGATTTCGCGTGAGACACAGGTACCATGTTTCGTGGCATACTACCGCAGGTACCTTCCTTACTTCCAGAAAGTCAAGGACCTTTTGCCACTGATAGGGAATGTACTTAATGTACAGATACGTTTTGCGGTACCTCCACGCGACCTTGACTACAACCGTGACAACCTGCCATGGCGCGTGAATCCGAGCATCGCCGGTGGAGGTTATTTCTACGACCTTGCACCACACCAGATAGACCTGCTACAGGAGATGTTCGGATGCATTCTCTATGCCGAAGGATTTTCGACAAACAGAGGCGGGCTCTACAAGGCCGAGGACACTGTAAGCGCATGCTTCAAGTTCGAGACCGGCATTCCCGGTTCCGGGTCATGGTGCTTCGTTTCAGACGAATCGTCAAAGGAAGACCACATAGAAATATTCGGCAGCAAGGGAACCATAAAATTCTCAGTTTTCACGTTCGAACCGATAGAACTGCGCAACGAAGAAGGTACAAGAACATTCAACATTCCGAATCCTCCATACGTTCAACTACCATTGATAAGGAGCATAGTAGAGCACCTTCAACAGAAAGGCGTGTGTACATGTGATAGTATCAGTGCAACACCCACCAACTGGGTACTGGATAAAATTCTTGGAAAAATCATATAAATGTCAACAAGAAGGACATCAGGTGGTTTCTGGGCAAAAACAGCCATAATTGTGGCAATGGTTCTTGCATCGCAGTCATCATTCCCACAGAATGGTGATACACAGAATGTAATTACAGACCTAGCAAAACTCCTTACAGAAAACACCAACAAAATACTGAAGAAAACAGAAGGAGCTATAGAAAAATATCTTGATGCCAAAGACAGCCTGTATATAACGCCAAATCTTTACAACCTTACAGTAATGCCGCAATATTCGTACTATTTCGAATACTACCGTTTCACATCGGGCAAAAGCGGACAAGGCATAACGCTCATGCCAAGGATAAGCAGCAAAGTAGGCCTGTACATAGGTTGGAGATGGCTGTTTTTCGGTTACAACTTCAACCTAGACAAAGGAGCTCCGGAAAAGGATTTCAACTTCAGTTTCTACACATCAAAACTGGGCATCGACCTATTCTACCGCAACAGAGACAAAGGATACAGGATACGGGACACAAGAGGATTTACCAAAGAGGCCGAAGCATATACAAGCAGAAACAAAAACTTTAACGGACTCACTATCAGGCAGATAGGATTCAACATATACTATATATTCAACAACAAGAAGTTCTCATACCCGGCAGCATATAGCCAGACAACCACACAGCGTATAAGTGCAGGTTCATTTATACTGGGAATAAACTACAATGAACAGTCGTTCACATTTGATTACAGTCAATTCAGCCCGATAGTCGAAGAACAATTGGTACCGGAACTAAAATTCAAGAACATAAAATACAAGGACTTCTGTATCAATCTCGGATATTCCTACAATTGGGTGTTTGCCAGGAACTATCTGGCAAACATATCACTAACTCCCGGTGTAGGATACAAGAACACATCCTTAAGACTTGAAAACAGCAGGGATATCTTGTCGAACATCAACTTCGACCTTGTTACAAGAGCCGGAATCGTATACAACAACAGCAAATATTTTGCAGGTGCATCACTCGTGTCACACACCTACACCTACAGGAAGGAAGCAATCTCCCTGTTGAACGGCTTTGGAGTTATAAACATATACTTCGGGGCTTATTTCTGGAAAAAGAAGGCGAAGCGTTAGAAACGCATACCTACAGTGGCCATAACCGAATGGTCCTTGAACTTCACATCAGCAGCTGGATTCACATAATCCACATCATAGAAAGGATAGAAATCGGCCTTCTGCATCTGCAGCATATAAGCAACGTCAAAATAGAAATCCCTGTACCTGTAACCGCCACCCAGCGTAAAAACATTCTTTTCGAATTTATTGAGGTATTCAGTTGAGGTATCAGTCACATTGGCATTGCCAAGATTCTTGAATGCACTTTTCTCGAAAGGAGCCGTCATATGGTTATAGCCAGCACGGATGCTGAAATCCCCTATTTTGTATTCGGCACCCATACGAAATGTATGTTGAGCCTTGAGATTCCTTTCAATCTCATGATTCTGGGCTTTGGAACCATTTGTATTGCGAGTATACTCGACTGACGAATAATCGGCATATTCATATTCAGTATCAATGGCAAGATAGTTCCCGAATGTATACGAAGCAGAAATACCGAAGCGCCATGGGGTATTCAGCTTGTACTTCAGGTACACATCATCGAAATAGCGTTCCTCGTCGCGGGTATCATAAATGTATCCATCAATACCTGTCATGGATGCCGAATAGGATTCAGTAAGGCTGTACCAGGTAGGAGTATGTATTGAAATGCCAACCTTGAACGGTGAATAACGGAATGGACGTATTATGGCACCAACCTTGAGATTTAAACCATGACCGTCAAGCCTGTAGTCATTAGAAACCGAATATATCTTTCCCAAATCATCGTTCTCAAGGTAACAACTGTAACGGCCATAATCGACATTAGTCACACCCAATGTTATGCCGACGTATAGCCAATCATTTATATTGGCTGAGATATTAAAGTCTATCTCATCGGCACCACCACGTTCATCGCTGTAATATGCCATATCAGTAGGTTGCCATAAGAGATTGCCGTCTCGATCTGTTATGAAATCATCTCCTGGAGTATAATCATAATAATAGCCTTCGGCCATAAGCAAAGAAAGCCAATTATACCCGAAACTCTCATACATTCCATAATCAAGTTTGGCTATATCAAAAGGAGAATTCTTGTACAAACCATCAATAATATATTGTTGAGAGAAGCCATCTGACATACCGGTCATATTGAAACTCCTGGTAAAGTCGTTGTCTCTTTTGTAGCTGACACCGACATTAAGGAATTTAAGCATTCCCACATCGAACTTATTGACCAGTACAAACCCGACATTGTCTATTGCACCATACGAGTTGTCCCCAGTTGCCTTTTCTCCTTCATAATCGGTCTCTACGCCCATGGAATTTACACTTGCAGTAAAATTGACGTCGTTTGAACGGAAAAGCGCTATGCCTGCTGGATTGGAACCAATGACTGAGATATCCCCACCGAGAGCACCCATAGAACCACCCATGCCTATATAACGTGCTGTACCGGATATGGTATTCTCGACCACGGGAAACACATTGTACATATTCTGCGCTACAAGAATGGATGGCAACAACAACAATACAGATATAATTTTTTTCATAGTAATTTTTATTTAAGATGTTCATGACACAGGTCCATTAGGACTAACGGCGTCCTCCACGTCCTCCGCCTCCCGAGGAGCCACGTGATGACGAACCGGAACTTCTTGACGAAGAGCCCGAGCTACGGTACGAGGAACCGGAACTCCTTGACGAAGAGCCCGAGCTACGGTACGAGGAACCGGAGCTGTCTGAACTATTATTCCTTGAGCGTGAGACGCTTGTACTGCTCGGTCGGTTGTAGCTTCCCGATGACGTGCCGTCACTATAATTGGAGTTCCGGCGCTGTTCGCGCAGATTCATGCCGCCACCCCCTCTGCGGTTGCTGCCATTTCCGACTTTTGTTCCCGAGGAGGAGTCTCTTTTCTGCTGACGCCCATTCAACACCCTTCCGCCTGACTGTGCATCACGGTTACCTCCCATATCAGAAGAGAGTGCGCCTTGCCTGCTTGGGCGCTGACGATCTTTCCGGTCAATGGTTCGGGAATGCATATTCTCGCCATCCTTATCGGCACTAGCATATGCATTGCCAGCACCTCTTGGCGGCCTGTTACGGCGCATGGAAGGTTCTTCATTAGAACGCTTGCCACCATTCCTGCCCGTAATCCTAAAATCCGATCTATCTTTATTGTAATCTGCGTCACGCAAAGAGTGGTCATCGGCACTATGCTTACGCCTATCAGTGCGTATAGTGGCCCGACTGGAGGGTGTACCTCCGCGTCCCTTGGTACCAGTTCCAAGAGTAGCGGGACGTTCACCGCGTGTCCTGCCCTGATTCACCTTCCCGGCATAAATATTGGTGGGAATGTCATTGTGCACTATATGCGCAGTATTCCAAGAACCATGCCAGCCGTGCCCCCATACGGGATAATGGTTGTGCCAAACCGGATAATGATGCCATATTGGTGTAAAATAGGCCCAATGGTTGTTGATACCATACCAAGTACAGTTATCCATGTACCATGTCCAGTTTGTATATCTCCAGCCATGGCTGTATAACAAATGAGGCCATCTGCCGTTCCAATAGTAGAACGGATTGCTCGCTGTTGGGTATATATCAAGGCTGTAGCCTGTGTCATATACAAGCCAGTCATTTATTCCGTAACCATAGAGAAGATCCCAATAATGAGGGTTCCCGAAAAGGCGGTCAGGGTTGCGGAAACGCACGATACGTGCCGAATAACGGAAATCGCTGTCAAACAAAAGATCATGACTTTCGGCATAATATGCACTGTCATCATACTGCTGTAGCAAATCGTCGGCATACGACGCATATGTACTGTCGGAATCGGACAAGTGCGAATCATCATCGGTCAGATATTCCTCTACATCGACAAAATAAACATCGTTCGCACCTTTCACATCATTAGCTTTGTTCTTTTTTGTAGGAACAAAATAAACATCGTCCTGGGCTCTTGCCACAAAAGTGGTGAAAAGCATGAGAAGCAACATGAGCGTTTTCATAAGCATATATTTCATTCTGGTATCTTCTGCTACACAAAAGTACATAGTGCAAATATAAACAAATAGGGAAAATTCCTATCATAGTCAAGGAATTTCCCTATTTTTAATACTGTACTGCAATACTGGGATGCCTATCAGGCATTTTCGGGGCGAAGCTGACGTACAACCTCAGCGGTACGCCACATCTCACTCTCGCGCAAGGCCTTGAGTTCCTCGTTGAGTTTCTCGCGATAGTCGGGCTGTGAGTTGGAATCGATTGATATCTGAGCCTCATTGCCACTCTTCACCGACTCATACAACTTGTACATGACAGGCTTTATCGCATCGTGGAAAGGTGTCATCCAGTCAAGCGCACCGCGCTGCGCTGTTGTTGAGCAGTTAGCATACATCCAGTCCATACCCTTGGCCGAGAAAAGCGGCATGAGAGACTGTGTAAGCTCCTCAACAGTCTCGTTGAAAGCCTCTGATGGAGTATGGCCATTTTCACGGAGTACCTCATACTGTGCAAGGAAGAGTCCCTGTATCGCACCCATCAGCGAGCCACGCTCACCGGTAAGATCCGAAACCGCCTCGCGCTCGAATGTTGTCTCGAAGAGATAACCTGAACCGATGCCGATACCGAATGCGAGCACACGCTCGAGAGCCTTGCCTGTCGCATCCTGATGCACCGCATACGAGGCATTCACACCACGTCCCTCGAGGAACATTGTACGCAGCGAAGTGCCTGAACCCTTGGGGGCAACCATGATGACATCTACACCTGCAGCCGGAACGATTCCGGTCCTGTCACTCCAGTTTATACCAAAGCCATGAGAGAAGTAAAGAGCCTTGCCGTCTGTCATAAACTTCTCGATACGAGGCCATACCGCAATCTGTGCAGCATCGGAAAGAAGCATACAAACGATTGTACCCTTCTCGGCAGCCTCCTCGATCGAGAACAATGTCTCGCCAGGAACCCAACCGTCCTTGACAGCCTTGTCATATGTAGCACCCTCGCGCTGACCGACAATTACATTGAAACCATTGTCACGAAGATTGCACGCCTGACCAGGTCCCTGTACGCCATAACCCAAAACGGCGATAGTCTCGCCGGCAAGCACTTCACGTGCCTTCTCAAGTGAAAACTCCTTGGGAGTAACTACGTTTTCGATTACTCCGCCAAAATTCATTTCTGCCATAATTATTTATTTTTTTCTTTTATTGATTTACGCTTGTAATCCTCATTGAAAAGGTAATCTCCCAGAACATCCTGTGCCGAACGCGGAACAGCAACACGCCCCGACTTGACGAACTGCAGCATACAGTTATGCGACACAAACTTGTCGTATAGATTCAGGATATCCTCGGTAGAACCGGTCATCTCCACCACCGTATAGGTTGAGTTTACCTCAATCACACGTGCCGTATTGTGGCGTATTATACGTGACACCTCGTCATTCCCGAGCACAACCGGTGTCGAAAGCTTGTACAGCGCCACCTCCTGAAAGAATATCTCATTGTCGGTATAGTAATCGGCCTTGAGTACATCCACTTTCTTTTCAATACGCTTGGTAACCTTCTGCACAGAATCCTCCTCGCCCCACAACGAGATTGTATAGCGGTGCACTCCCTCTACCGATGACGATGATGCCGTGATGGTATCAATATTCATCATGCGGCGTGTAAACTCAGCTGTCACCTGGTTCAGCATACCGGCTATATTCTCGGTATATATGATTATTGTATAAAGTTTCTTGTCCATACCCATTTATTCGAATATCATTTCATTGACAGATGCTCCCGGAGGTGTCATCGGCATAACGTTCGCCTCCTCCTTGACCGCTACATGCAGCAGGAACGGGCCTGAAGTCTCAAGCATCTCACGTATTGCATCATCCAGTTCACTGCGCTCTATCACAAGCCTTGAAGGAATGCCATATCCCTGAGCTATCAAACCATAATCGGGATTAAGCATAGGAGTCCACGAATAGCGGTGATTGAAGAAGAGTTCCTGCCACTGGCGCACATTGCCCAGATAGTTGTTGTTCAGAAGTATTATCTTGACGGCAGTACCCTGTTCCATTATAGTACCCAGCTCCTGAATATTCATCTGCATGCCTCCGTCACCGGTAAAGAGACAGACCGTGCGATCGGACATGGCAATCTTCGCTCCTATTGCAGCCGGCAGACCATAACCCATTGTTCCAAGACCACCGGATGTAAGTATACTATGAGGCTTCGTATACTTGAAATAGCGTGCCGACATCATCTGGTTCTGCCCCACATCGGTCACGAGTATCGCACTGTTGCCCGTAGCCTCACTTACCTTGCGGGCCACTTCGCCCATCAAGAGAGGGCCTTCACCGGGATTCAGGGCCTTTACGGTCACTTTCTCATGCTCAATCGCATTATAGCGCGCGAAACTATCTATCCACTCCTTGTGGCTTGCCTTGTTGACAAGAGCCGTCAGCATGGGAAGCACCTCCTTGCAGTCACCTACAATAGGAACATCAACCGTAACGTTCTTGTTTATCTCTGCATGGTCAATATCTATGTGTATTATCCTTGCCTGCTTGGCATATGTGGAGAGCTTTCCTGTCACGCGGTCACTGAAACGCATGCCGACAGCTATCAGCAGGTCACATTCGTTTGTATTCACATTAGGTCCATAGTTGCCATGCATACCGAGCATACCGACACACAGGGGATGGTCTGTAGGCAATGCCGAAAGCCCCATAAGAGTACGTGCGGCAGGAATATCGGCCTTCTCGATGAAAGCCTTGAGCTCCTCATGAGCCTCACCCAGTTCCACGCCCTGCCCTACAAGAAGGAAAGGACGCTCGGACTCATTCACAAGCCTTGCAGCCTCTTCCACAGCCTCTAACGACGGTGTAGGATATGGAATATAACTGCGTACATTATCGACACTTTCTGGTTCATAGTCAAACAGTGCCACCTGTGCATCCTTGTTGAAATCGAGTACAACCGGCCCCGGTCGGCCAGTAGAAGCTATGTAGAAAGCACGTGCCACAGCCCATGCAATATCCTCGGGACGGCGTATCTGGTAACTCCATTTTGTAATAGGCTGCGTGATGCCCACGAAATCAATTTCCTGAAAAGCATCCGTACCTAACACACCTGTACTCACCTGACCGGCTATTACAACAACCGGTGTGCTGTCGAGCATAGCATCGCTTATACCCGTCAATGTATTTGTAGCACCCGGGCCACTGGTCACAATGCTCACTCCAACCCTGCCCGAGCTGCGTGCATATCCTTGAGCAGCATGCACGGCACCCTGCTCGTGACGTACGAGCACACCGCGGAAATCGTCACGGTGATCATACAATGCATCGAAGACCGGCATGATGGAACCTCCGGGATAACCGAAAATTGTATCTACACCCTCGTTTATCAACGATCGCAAGAGTGCTTCACTACCTGATATTCTAACTTTTGCCATAAATTGTCAATCTATTATTCTCACTCCACCTTTGTCGGCAGAACTTACCATACTGGCATATGCCTTAAGGCTCTTTGAAACTACACGGTTACGCGTAAGCGGAAACATCTCACGTGCTGCAAGTTCCTCATCGGTGAGCCTTACATTTATTTTGCGTGCAGGTATGTCTATTTCTATGATATCACCGTCACGCAACTTGCCAATATTCCCGCCTGCTGCAGCCTCGGGCGATATATGTCCTATACTCAAGCCCGATGTTCCACCACTGAAGCGGCCATCAGTAATCAAAGCACACTCCTTGCCCAAATGACGGGACTTTATGTACGACGTCGGATAAAGCATCTCCTGCATGCCGGGGCCTCCCTTTGGACCTTCGTAAATTATCACTACCACATCGCCGGCCTGGATTTTGCCGCCAAGGATTCCGTCGACGGCCGCCTCCTGCGAATCAAAGACACGCGCCTTGCCTGTAAAACGCCATATGCTTTCATCCACACCGGCCGTCTTTACCACGCACCCGTCCTTGGCGATATTGCCGAATAGGACCGCAAGACCTCCATCTTTGGTGTATGCATGCTCCAGAGAGCGTATGCAACCGCTCTCGCGGTCGGTATCAAGTGCCCCGTACATGCAATCCTGCGCACCCATAGTATTGCAGAATCTGTTGGCAGGAGCCGTACCATATATGCGTCTGGCCTCATCATCGATGACATCACCCATGATAGAATATTTCTCAATGTCGCTTCCCAAATTCGCGCCATTCACACGCATTGCAGAGGTGTCCAGCAGACCGCCTTTGGCAAGCTCGCCCATTATACCTATGATTCCGCCTGCGCGGCCACAATCCTGGACACTATACAACGGCCCATTGGGAGCAAGTTTGCACAGACAAGGTACCTTGCGGCTCAAAGCGTCTATGTCGCTCATCCTGAAATCGACACCGGCTTCCTGTGCTACTGCCAGCAAATGAAGGATTGTATTGGTTGATCCACCCATTGCGATATCTACAGTCATAGCATTAAGGAACGCCTCACGTGTCGCAATGCTACGCGGAAGAACGCTATCATCACCTTCGCCATAATACTTCATAGCATTTTCCACAATCAGCTTTGCCGCATCCTTGAGCAAGCGGACACGGTTGACATGTGTCGCAAGTATTGTCCCGTTGCCAGGCAACGAAAGACCTATAGCCTCTGTCAGGGAATTCATCGAGTTAGCAGTAAACATACCCGAGCAACAACCGCATCCCGGGCATGAGCGTTTTTCAATCTCGGCCAATTCCTCATCGCTTACATGCGTGTCGGCAGCCTTTACCATAGCCACGACAAGGTCAAGGTTCTCATTCTTCCATGTACCCTTCTCCATGGGACCGCCCGAAACGAACACAGTAGGTATATTTAGGCGCATTGCAGCCATGAGCATGCCCGGTGTAATCTTGTCACAGTTGGAGATGCATACAAGCGCATCGACCTTATGTGCATTGCACATGTACTCGACGCTGTCGGCAATGATGTCGCGCGACGGCAACGAATAGAGCATCCCGTCGTGCCCCATAGCTATACCGTCATCAATGGCTATTGTATTGAACTCGGCCGCATAGCAGCCGAGCTTTTCTATTTCCTGCTTAACTATCTGACCCGCCTCATGCAAGTGGGTATGCCCCGGCACAAGCTGCGTAAAAGAGTTGGCGATTGCTATTATCGGCTTGCCGAACATTTCACGTTTCATCCCATTGGCTATCCACAACGCACGGGCACCGGCCATACGACGGCCTTCGGTACACTGCGAGCTCCTTAACTTTATCTTCATATCAATGCTATAAAAAACCTCCCCGACAACAGGAAGGGGATATTACAGAACAGACCATTACCATCTCCAAAAGATTATGGAAGATGAAGCGGAATCCAATCCACAGCCACTGATTGCAAATGATTTGCAACTTGGGCCCATTCATTTTCAGGAATGCAAAATTAATCCCTTTTTTCAGTTTATACAAAAAATATTGGACAAAAGAGAATAATAAAATGACTATCGTTCACCTATAGACGCGAATTCAGGACAAACACTGCAATATTGTCATAGAGCCCTGTCACGCAATATCACATATATTATAACCGGGGCCCCTGTCAATGGCGTAATCGCACTCAACGGAAGCAGGCCGCTCTCACCGGGGAGAACAGTAAGAATATTGCACAACAAGGCCACACAACCGCCAACAAGCATCGTGGACGGCAACAGAGTCCTATGGTCACCGCTGCTCATCGATAGACGTGCAAGATGCGGGACAGCCAGTCCGAGGAATGCAACCGGTCCGCAATAGGCAGTAACGATAGCTGTCATCAGGCCTGTAATACACAGCAGGAGAAAACGTGCTACCTTCACATTTACGCCAAGGTTCCTTGCATAAAGATCTCCGAGAAGCAAGGCATTGAGCGGTTTGACCATCAACATTGAGCAAACAAGAAGCATGGACAGCAATGACGCGAACAGCGGCAATTGCTCCGGAGAAACAGCACCGAAACTACCCATGCCCCATATGAGATATGAATGTACACCCTCGGCCGTAGCAACATAGTTCAATACAGATATGAGCGACGATGTAAGGTAACTTATCGCAACACCGGCAATAAGCAGGAACACCTTGTTCCTGAGAAAAGAAGAAAGAAATAGAATTACTGATATTATAAGCATCGCGCCTGCAAACGCACCTGAAAGTATTGCAGCATGACCCGACAAACCAGAATTTCCTATCGCGAGGAAACCGTGCGACAACAGCATCACGACCGCAACCCCCAAACCGGCTCCACTATTAACGCCAAGTACTTCAGGACCGGCAAGCGGATTGCCGAACAAAGTCTGCAGGATGAGCCCTGACACAGATATTGCAGCACCGGCCAACAACGCAGTACACGCCTGCGGAAGACGGGAGTCGAAAAGTATGGAACTCCAAACCTCGCGTTCACCCTCACCGCCAAGCAGAATCGTAAAGACATCCCGGACCGGTATATCCACAGAACCAAGCAGGAGATTGGCCATGAACAAGAGAATAAGGGCCAGAAGAAGGAACGGGAGCACAAGGCTCTTCCTGTCAATGCATCTTTTCATAGAATTCAGTTTCATAATCTACAAGAAGTTCCGGATGAAAAAGAGCTACAAGCTCCTTCAGCAGCCTTTCGGGATGGAATGACGCTGATTCGAATATTCTGTTACGCCTTGTATTACAAGCATAGATGCGTCCTTCCCTGAAGGGCCTGAACAAACCATATCCCGAAAAATCCTCAAGAAGCGAAGCCTTAGTCAAATCTACAGTGGAGTTATATTTGACAAGCCATATGTCAGCCTCTGCTGCCTTATCAAGAATAATCTCATAGGAAAGCGGGACCGAACCGCTCACCTTGTATGACGAAAAGATGTAATCGGCACCCGCATCATGATACATACGCCCCATCGTGCTCTCCCCACCGGGCACATACCATGCCGATGAACCTTTCAGTTCGCACATCAACGTAGGACGTTCTGAGGCACCCGAAGCAAGACGGCACAAGGATTCATATTCGCGGCATACCGCAGCAAAGAGAGAATCGCTTTCTATTCCCTTTCCCAGAAGCCGTCCATAGAAACGCATCCATTCGGCACATCCCAACGGAGAGTTTTCCATATAATCGGCACACTCAACCAAGGTATACGGCATATTTTCCAGTTTGCCATAACCGCCATTTTCATACGGAAGCACAAAGATCGCTTCGGGAGAGACCTCCATAACCTTCTCTCTGTTGACATTCAATGAACTGCCACAATCAACGATTGCGCCTGCCACAAGCCCCTCCGTAACAGCCGGGGAATATACGAATTCGGCATCGCATACACCCGAAACCGCATTTGACATTCCAAGTTCCTCGAAAAGCGAAGCATGAACACCGGAAAAAACAATTGATTTCTCCAACGGAGTACGCAACAGACGGCCCTGAGGCAGACTTTGCGGAATTACAGAATCCCGCGGAACAAGAAGATAGCGTTGCAGAAGGCCTTTGCCCCATGGATTCTTCACATCCACAACCGTATAGCCATCGCACTCCACTATCGAGAGCAAGGATGAGTAGCGAAGAGGAATCTTCTCCCCGACAACATCGGAGACACACTTTGAGCCACCGCACGACAGCAACAACACGAGGGTCACCACAATAATACAGAGAAAATGCAACCGCATGCCACGACACATAGCATCAAATTTCTTCGTTTACTATAGAGAGCTGCTGACGTATGCTCTCGGAATGTATAGCCTCGAATATTGCCCTTATAGCATCAGGGTCAAGTTTGCCGTCCATCCCCCACTCGGCACAACGCTTCATGGTCTCGTTGTACCTGAACGGCTGGAACACGGTGAGCCCTTTTTCGCGTTTGACTTCACCTATCTCGCGTGAAATCTCCATACGTTTTACAAGGAGTTTCATAATATCCTCATCTATGGAATCGATCTGCTTGCGGTAGGTCGAGAAATCGGTTGCAGTATTATAAGCGGAACGATGTACTATCTTTGATAGTATCATCATCAGCTCATCGGGAGTCACCTGCTGACGGGCATCACTCAATGCACACACCGGATTGCAGTGTGTTTCAATCATAAGTCCGTCGAAATTCAAATCCATTGCCTGCTGCGAGAGAAGCATTATCAGCTCGCGTTTCCCGGCTATGTGACTAGGGTCACATATAATGGGCAACTGCGGCATACGACGACGGAGTTCTATCGGAAGCTGCCATTGCGGTGCATTGCGGAAAAATTTCTCGCCATACGAAGAAAAGCCCCTATGTATTACACCCAACTTTTTTACGCCTGAATTGAAGAGACGCTCCAAAGCACCGATCCATAACTCTATGTCCGGGTTGACCGGATTCTTGACCAGCACGGGAATATCAACGCCGCGCAAAGCATCAGCGATATCCTGCACTGCAAACGGATTAGCTGTCGTTCTTGCACCAATCCAAAGCAAATCAATGCCGGCCGCGAGTGCCAGTTCCACGTGCTCAGGCGTAGCCACTTCTGTTGCGACGGACATGGAAAGTTCACTTTTTACCCTTTGTAGCCAGGGCAGCGCCTCCTTGCCTATACCCTCGAAACAACCAGGACGGGTACGCGGTTTCCATACACCTGCACGGAACAGGGTCACACCATTGTGCGAAAGTTCCGATGCTACCGACATAACCTGCTCCTCACTCTCGGCACTGCAAGGACCTGCAATTACAACCGGATTGCCCGGATTGCTGAATACATCTATCTTTTCAAGATCCATTATACGTTCAATTTAGGGAAAAGCCGTAAAGCGTTGGCGGTAGTAACCTCCGCAACCTTCTCTATGCTGCATCCATACACACCCGAAAGGAATTCTGCGATATATGGTACGTAGGAACTCTCGTTACGGCGTCCGCGATACGGCACAGGCGGCAAATAAGGAGAATCGGTCTCCAATACTATGCGTTCAAGGGGGACCGAGGCCAGGACAGAGGGTAACGACGATTTTCGATATGTCACGACACCGCCGATACCAAGATAGAAGCCATCGAAAGAGAGCAGTTTCCGTGCCTCGTCCTCGCTGCCTGAAAAACAGTGGAACACGCCCGTGAGCCCATTCGCCCTATAATCGTCCATTACAGAATACAAATCTTCGAAGGCACTGCGTGAGTGTATAGCAAGGGGAAGACCTGTTTCTTCAGCCCACTCAATCTGCTGCCGGAAAGCATCCATCTGCTCCTTTCTGCGTGTATCGTCCCAATAAAAATCGAGACCAACCTCACCGATTGCCACATAGCGGTCACTCTCTTTCAGCCTTGAATACAGCCTTTGCAACACATCCCTATAATCATCGGCAAGTTCCGTAGGATGCAGGCCAATCATCGGATAACACACTCCCGGATGGGTATCGCACATCGCCATCAACGGTTCAAGTGTATCCTCGGTTATGGAAGGAAGACACAATTTATGCACTCCGGCAGACAAGGCACGCTCAACGGCCTGGTTCCGGTCATCATCGAATTCCTGCACGAACAGATGGGTATGTGTATCGATATAGCCTGTCATCAGAGAATATCCTTTTTTGCCTTCCTGTCGGGACGTTCATAATATATTACTCCGTATGCAGAACATTTCCTTATACGCGCCTTACTGTCAAAACCGACAAATGCCTTTTCTATCTCGGCCCAAGCCTCGAAAATTATCTCGTCCACCTCGTAACGCATGTCAGAAATGTTTGACAGGGCATCATTCGTCCTCTGCTGCAGCATCTGTTGCCTGTCATACATTTCCTTGAAGAGTTCAAAAACTACAGACACTCTTCCCATTGTAGGATTGTAGATAGGCACTCCGCCCTCGGCTTGACGGCGTCTCTCGCCATCCATAACCTTTACACCCCATTCAAGTACAGAGGACTCGGAAAAGAGGTTTGGTGTCGTATCCTCATTCTCAGGGAGACCATAGTATGGACGCTTGCTCCGGGCAATCTCGCCACGCATTATGGACATGCTGAGTACCTGTATGAAATGGGAGACATACATGCGCGCCTTCTTAAGCGCAGCCTCATACGTCTCGTTACCGCGCTTTGACGACTGTTCCTTCACACAGCGCTTGTACACGTCAACCTCACGCGAAAAAGCCTCCAAAGCACTCTTTGCACGATGGTATGTGTTATGCGAAAGAACATTGGTGAAAACACCACCCTCTATGCTGCTCTCTACGGCAGCCTTCAGAGCGCGTATGCGTGCCTGATCGGTTTTTGGCAATCTGCGGTACGGCATCCCAGAGTGAATTAAAGATTTCTGTTGAGGATTGAATTGGCAAACTCCTTCAGACTAGCCTTTCTTTCCTCGGGAAGAGAAATGCGCGCAATATAATCATCGCATTTGGCAAAAAGCTCCTGAATGCGTTTCTCACATATTTCCTTTACACCAAGCTTGTTATATACACTTGTAAAATATGCTATTTTCTCTTCTTCGTTGAATTCGGTTTTTTCCATCCACTCCTTCATGGCAGCGAGCTGCTCGGCCGATGCAAGATTCATGGCTGTTATAAGCAGGAAGGTCTTTTTGTTACAGCATATGTCACCACCTATCTTCTTGCCGAAAAGAGACTGATCGGCATAGACATCGAGCAGGTCATCCTGCAGTTGGAATGCCATTCCCATTGTCTCTCCATAGGCATAGAGATTTTTGAGATCCTCCTCGGGAGCACCTGCCAGCATACCGCCAAGTTTCAGCGATGCTGCAAGAAGCACGGATGTCTTGAGGCGTATCATCTCCAGATACTCCTCCTCACGTACATCATCACGTTTCTCGAAATCAAGATCATATTGTTGACCGTCACCGATTTCTTTTGCCGTTTCGGTAAAAAGAGACAGCATTGAAGGCAATTTGTCGGCCGGGACATGCGAGAGAAACTCATATGCAAGCACAAACATCGTATCACCCGAAAGTATCGCTGCAGTATCACCCCATTTCGCACATACCGTAGGTTTGCCACGACGTATATCTGCACGGTCCATAACATCGTCATGTATCAAGGTGTAGTTGTGATAAGTTTCCATTGCCACTGCCGGATAAAGAGCCTCATCAACACACTCCTTATACATATTATAAGCCATAATGAAAAGCACAGGACGTACCCGCTTGCCACTCTGTGACAGTGTATAACGTATTGGCGCATACAATTCACGTGGCTCTCTCTCGAATTCAAGCTTGTCAATGAATTCGTTTACCAAATCTCTGGTTTCTTCCCAATTATACATGACATTATGTTTTTATTGTAAAAAAAAGAGGCTGCAGACGCAGCCTCTTCCCCATATACTTACATATTACTGCAATTTAAAGACTACAGGAAGAGTGAAGAACACTCGTACCGATTTACCGGACTGGCGACCCGGCTTCCATTTTGGCATGCCCGATACCACGCGTACAGCTTCCTTGTCGAGATACATGTCACCAGAACTCTTCAACACTTCGACATCCTGGATTGAACCGTCAGTATTCACGACGAAGCGTATGAATGCACGACCCTGTGAACCGTTGTCGCGTGATACACGCGGGTAGTTGATATTCTCCTGGAGATACTTCATGAGAGCCTTCATACCACCGGGGAACTCGGGCTGCTGCTCTACCACCTGGAATACGGTCTCTTCCTCGACTACCTCCTCGACTACGATATTGGCATTGTCGGAAACCTCGACAACCTCACCCATATCCTCGATAGCAACGAGATCACTCTCCTCTACCTCTGCCTCGTCATCAACAATTTCAAGGATGTCGACAATCTTCTTAGCTTCTGGTGGAGGAGGAACAACCTTCTTCTCCGGGATTGTAAACGGCACCATGATATCAATGGGGATATCAAGGTTTGTCTGCTGGGCCTTCTTGGCCTTCTTGTCCTTCGGTTCCACTGTTGTCCACTCGAACACTGCGAATGTTGTAGAGAAGACTATAAGACAACCCACCAACAGCCACAAGAATCTGTGCTGCTCCAAATTGGCATTGGCACTCTTCTTTTCTTCGAGCAACCCGCCATTAACCTGTTGATTTCTCTCTGTACTCATTATTGTAATTTGTATATATTTTCTAATCGACAAAAATAAACAATATTTTTCAATACGCACGATGAAATCCAATCTTTTTTTTATTTTAAAAAGATTTTCTTTATCGGGTATGTCATAAACACATCTCTATTACGTTATTTTTATATTACTGCATGAATATATTTATCATTGCCGATAGTAAAAAAATGAAAAAAAGATGTATCTTCGCAAAGCATTCGGAAAGTTCCGTCCGCAAAACTAAACAAAATATCAAGAACGTGAAACTTAAAAATATCATTTTTTGCTTTTTTATGGCGCTTCCGTTCATTGCTACTGCCCAGAGTGGTGACAATGCATTCAATTTCCTGCGCCTTCCTTATTCAGCCAGAGTCGCCGCGCTCGGAGGGAGCAACATATCCATAATAGAGGACGACATTACACTGGCAATGCACAACCCGGCTCTGCTGATAAATGTCAGCGACAAGACAATCAACCTCAACTACATGTCATACATTAGCGACAGCAAGGTTGCAGGTGCCGCATTCAGCAGAACATTCAACAAGCGTTCGGCTGGAGCTATTACAGCACGATATGTAGACTATGGTGATTTTGAGGGATATACCGAGGATAATATCCATACAGGCTCATTCAGCGCAAAGGATATGGAGTTCGCGGTTTCATACAGCTACCTCTTGAGCAACCACTGGAGTGGCGGTGTTTCGGGCAAGTTCATATACTCGAAATACGAAACCCTCAGTTCCATTGCCTTGGGAGTCGACTTGGGCATAAACTACTACAACCCTGACAAAGGACTTTCGGCATCATTTGTACTAAAGAACCTCGGCGGACAGGTCAAGTCATTCGAGGAAAAGAGTGAAAAAATGCCTGTTGACGTACAGTTGGGTATAAGCAAAATGCTTCCGCATGCACCAATACGAATATCGCTCACATTAACGAACCTGCACAAATGGGGCAAGGACGACTTCTACAATGCCGACGGCAGCAAGGACAGCACTTCAGACATACTCATGAAGCATGTAGTAATAGGAGCTGATGCTTTTATTGGCAAAAACTTCTACGCATCTTTGGGATACAACTTCCGCATGAGCAAAGAGTTGTCGGCCGGCGGCAGCAAATGGGATGGATTGAGCGCCGGAGCAGGTCTTAATATTAATAAGGTGAAATTCGGCGCTTCGTACAGTAAGTTGCATGTATCTTCATCTTCATTTCTCTTCAACCTATCGTATACACTTTGACATCAAAGCCTGAATAACATGAAAAAAATCACCATAGCCATCGATGGTTTCTCATCATGCGGCAAAAGCACTATGGCAAAGGCTCTTGCACGAAACATCGGATACCTCTACTTCGACAGCGGTGCCATGTACAGGGCTGTTGCACTTTACTGCATGCAGAATGGAATCATCAATGAAGAAGATATTGACACTGAAAGCCTGAATGACAACATCAAGCATATACACATATCATTCGAAGCCGACCCGGAAACCGGGAATTCCATGACATTCCTCAATGGAGTGAATGTTGAGCATGAGATACGAACCATAGAGGTTTCGCGTTTCGTCAGCAAGATTGCCGCACTAGATTTTGTACGCAATGAAATGGTAGAACAACAACGCGAGATGGGAAAATCCAAAGGAATCGTCATGGACGGACGTGACATAGGCACAACAGTATTCCCCGATGCCGAAATGAAGGTTTTTGTCACCGCATCGGCCGAAGTACGTGCACAGCGACGATATGATGAGCTAGCTGCACGTGGCGACAACCCCGACTACAACGAGATTCTCGAAAATGTACTGCAGCGCGACCATCTGGACCAGACAAGGGAAATCAGCCCCCTCAAACAGGCCGACGACGCTCATTTACTAGACAACAGCAACATGACACGAGATGAGCAGATGGAATGGCTCATAGAGACATACAACAAAATAGCATCGGAATGTTGAAAATAGAAATAGACGAACACTCAGGATTCTGTTTCGGAGTAACCACTGCCATTAAGAAAGCCGAAGAGGAGTTGCAGAACGGCGGTACACTCTATTGCTTGGGAGACATCGTTCACAACAGCATTGAATGTGACAGACTGAAGCGCATGGGACTTGTAACCATAGACCATGACACATTCAGTAACCTACGCAATGCAAGAGTGCTGTTGCGGGCACATGGCGAACCGCCTGAAACATACGAGACAGCCAAGGAAAATAACCTTGAGCTAATAGACGCAACATGTCCTGTTGTCTTGAAGCTGCAGCAGCGAATCAAACAGAAGTGGCAGGAAACATGCGACGAAAATAGGCAGATCATAATCTACGGCCAAGCCGGACACGCAGAGGTTCTTGGGCTTGTGGGACAGACACATGGTGAAGCCATAGTCATAGAAGACACCTCACAGATAGACCGCATTGAAAACAACCGCAACACATACATATACTCACAGACAACAAAGTCCCTTGAAGGCTACAAAACTATAGTAGAAGCTATCAGCAAGCGCATTAAGGGCAATAACGAGTGTAAGTCGTTCAACACCGTATGCGGGCAGGTAGGCAACCGCATGAGCGGTATCGGAGAATTTGCAAAATCACATGAACTTATATTCTTCGTATGCGGAAAGAAGAGTTCCAACGGCAAGATACTCTATAACGAATGCAAGAGAGTGAACTGCCAATCATACCAGATAGAGGGACCGGAAGACATCGACTTCGCATTGACCGACAATGTAGGGTCAATAGGAATTTGCGGAGCCACATCGACCCCAAAATGGCTTATGGAAAAATGCAAACAGGCTATAACTAACTATCATAACAATAAATGAAATGAAGAACAAGATCCAATGCGTCGGTATCCTCACATCTGGAGGTGACGCACCCGGCATGAATGCAGCCATACGTGCGGTAACCCGCGCATGTATATTCCACGGCATCAAGGTAAAGGCCATCTATCGCGGTTACAAAGGACTTATAACCGGTGAGATAAAGGAATTCAAGACCGAAAATGTAAGTAATATCATTCAGCGCGGTGGCACAATCCTAAAAACAAGCCGTTGCGACGAGTTCAAGACCGAAGAAGGTCGTGCTAAGGCATACGAGACATTGCAGAAGGAAGGCATTAACGCTCTTGTCGTTATTGGTGGTGACGGCTCTATTACCGGCGCCTACAACCTTGCACGCGAGTTTGACATCCCTTGCATCGCACTGCCGGGCACTATTGACAACGACCTTTACGGAACAGACACCACCATCGGTTACGACACTGCACTCAACACCATAATGGAATGTGTCGACAAGATACGTGACACAGCATCGTCACACGAGCGTCTGTTCATCGTTGAAGTTATGGGCCGCGATGCAGGTTTCCTCGCTCTTAACGGAACAATCGCCACTGGTGCCGAAGCTTGCGTATTGCCGGAAATAGACCCCGAGTTCGAACGCATCAACCAATTCATTGCCAACGGCTTACGCCGTACAAAGAGCAGCAGCATCGTTCTATTTGCCGAAGGACGCGAAAAGGATTATAACATAATGGAAGTTGCCGAAGGCATGCGCCAACGCTTCCCCGAACTGGATGTAAGGGTATCGATTCTCGGTTACCTGCAACGCGGAGGAAGCCCTACAGCCAATGACCGCATATTGGCAAGCCGCCTTGGTGTAGCATCCATCGATGCCCTACTCGAAGGACAACGCAACGTAATGATAGGCTTGAGAAACAATGAGATTGTATACATTCCGTTTACAAAAGCCATCAAGGATGACAAGCCCATTGACAGGGAAACTGTCCGCGCACAGGAGATTTTAGCTTCGTAAAAACAATTCCGATATACAGATAGCGGCGGAAAATATTTTCCGCCGCTATTTGATTATCACGCAATCCATATTTATATCATGTTGTTCGCACGGAAGTTCATCGACAATCTGAACAGGATAGCAGACACCTATCTTCAACGCCTTAAAATCGTTGTGCGACATATATTTATC
Source organism: Bacteroidaceae bacterium (assembly GCA_017547205.1). Taxonomy (GTDB): domain Bacteria; phylum Bacteroidota; class Bacteroidia; order Bacteroidales; family Bacteroidaceae; genus HGM04593. Next base: position 46,286 of record JAFYQH010000021.1, read on the forward strand.
ATAAAATCCCTTACCACGTCCCATGCGTCGGCCTGTAAGCGTAAACGCCACACCCGGAACAATAATTGCATCAATTTCTCCGGGAGAGATACATAATGAACCCTGCGGCTCCATTATGCCAAACGCTCCGACCTTCATATCACCAATGCTGTAGAACCGCATTGCATCACCCTCGACACGCGGCAGAACTACTAAAAGATTCTTTGCAAGTTCTTCTACAAGGGGCCATATCTGAGGCTCGTCAGGTAGTGGAGAAAACAGAGCCACCACACGCGCACCGGAAACAGCAAGATGTGATTTTATGCTTTTACAGAGCAATTCGGAACAACGTTCCTTTTCCTCACCTGTCATTCCCGCAAGTTTTGCGCGTACCAAACGGCGCAACTCACTTTTATCCATAATCAGACACTCTTTTTATCGTAACAGTCAAGAACAGCCCCTGCAGCAGCGAACGAAGTCATCTTGCCTGCATACACCAGTTGCTCGTAACGCAAAAGGAGATCTTCCATTCCCGGAGCATTATAAAAACGGTTTCTAAGACTCTCCTCTATGGTCTCATACATCCAATACTTCAGCTGCCCGTTACGTCTTTCCATGAAACATCCATTTGCCTTAACATTGTCAAGATATCCCATAATCATATCCCAGACCTCCTTTATACCTATATCGAAGAAACCGGAATAGGTAAGGACCTGCGGGCGCAGACCGCTTGCCGGCATAGGGAAAAGCTGCAGTGCATTTCTGTAATGTACGGCAGCCCTGCGTGCAGCGTCCACATTGTCACCATCGGCCTTGTTGATAACTATACCGTCGGCCATCTCCATTATACCGCGTTTTATACCCTGCAGTTCGTCACCGGCACCGGCTATCTGTATGAGCAGGAAGAAATCGACCATGGAATAGACGGCTGTCTCGCTCTGCCCGACCCCGACAGTCTCCACAAAAATCTTGTCATAACCAGCGGCCTCGCACAGAACAATAGTCTCACGGGTCTTGCGCGCAACACCACCCAGCGACCCTGCCGAAGCACTGGGGCGTATGAAGGCTGACGGATGGAGAGAGAGACGTTCCATACGGGTCTTGTCACCGAGAATACTGCCTTTGCTTCGCTCGCTGCTTGGGTCAACGGCAAGCACTGCCAGTTTGCCGCCGTATTCACCGAGCAGATGCACACCAAAAGCATCTATGGAGGTACTCTTGCCGGCACCGGGCACACCGGTAATACCTATTCTAACTGAGTTGCCAGAATAAGGAAGACACTTCTCTACCACTTCCTGAGCTATGGCCTGATGCTCGGGCAGAAGGCTCTCAACAAGCGTCACGGCACGGCTCAACACGGTCACGTCACCACGGAGGATGCCCTCCACATAATCATTTACGGAGAGTTGTGCAGGCCTTTTGCGCCTCATGGTAGAGAGATACGGGTTCACCGTGCCCAAGGACTCCACCCCATCGTTCACCTTAAGCCCTTTATAGGCCTTGTCATTTTCAGGATGTTCCATAATAAAAACCTCTTCTGATGCGAAGATAAACAAAAGAGAGAGAAAAACAAAAGGCAGGTGCACCTATATAAGCGCACCTACCCATATACATTAAATCAAATCCTACATCAAAGGACACCGTTCACGACAAGAGCCTTTACGAGAGAATAGAATTTCTCTACTGTAGGAATCTCGACGCGCTCAGTCGGTGAATGCGGTGACATCAGTGTCGGGCCGAATGACACCATATCCATCTTGGGATAATTCGTTGAGATTATACCACACTCGAGACCTGCATGGATAACGCGAACATCGGGCTCCTTGCCGAACATGTCGGTATATGCCTTCTTCAATGCAGCCAGCAATGGAGAGTTTACATTAGGCTGCCAGCCACTGTAACCGCCGCTGAGCTCAACCTTCATGCCTGCCATCGCAAAACAGCTTGAGAGCTGCAATGCAAGATACTCCTTCATGGTATCGCATGAACTGCGCGCAAGGATATTGATTTCGGCCTTGCCGTCACCTATTTTCACGATAGACAGGTTACTTGATGTCTCCACCGTGTCGGGTATTGTCGGGATGAAGCGCAACACTCCATCGTGGCATGCGAGAACCACATCCACAAGATTCTCCTGTATTTCCTCGGGCACAACCGTTTCGGGCATTTCCGTCTCTGCGACCGTAAGTGTTATACCCTCCTCTATTGTCGCATACTCGCTGTTGTAGAGAGTCTCATACTTTGCTGCAATACCCTTGAGTTCCTCAACACCTTCACTTGGAAGTGTTAGCACAACCTCGCAGCTTGCAGGAATCGCATTGCGCATGTTGCCACCGTTCCAACTTGCCAGAACAACGCCGCACTCATCCATAGCCTCGCGAAGGAAGCGCGCCATCAACTTGTTGGCGTTTCCGCGACCGGCATTTATCTCAAGACCGGAGTGACCGCCACGAAGACCCTTGAGCTGTACCTTTACAGCCACTTCATCGTCGCTCTCCTCTTCCATAAACTCCATTGAAGCCGAAATGTCAAGACCACCTGCGCAACCGATATACATCACGCCCTCTTCCTCGGAGTCAAGGTTAAGCAACAGTTCACCCTCGAGTTCACCGCCCTTAAGACCGAACGCTCCATACATGCCAGTCTCTTCATCAGCTGTAATGAGAGCCTCAAGCGGACCGTGCTGCAATGAACTGTCCTCCATGATTGCCATGATTGCCGCAACTCCAAGACCATTGTCGGCCCCGAGAGTAGTATTGTCGGCATAGAGCCAGTCACCCTTCACAACGGTTGCAATGGGGTCATTCACGAAATCGTGCTTGCTGTCAGGAGTCTTCTGCGGAACCATATCCATATGGGCCTGGAGAATAATTCCCTTGCGTCCCTCAAGACCTGGAGTGGCAGGCTTGCGCATGATGATGTTTCCTGCCTCATCCTGCCATGTCTGCACATTGATGCTCTTGCCGAAGTCTAGCAGGAACTTCTGTATTTTCTCAAGATGTCCCGACGGACGTGGAACCTGTGTCAGAGCCTCGAAGTGCTTCCACACCTCACGGGGCTGAAGATCTTTGATTGTAATTGCCATAATTATAAGTTTTTAAGTTTATTGTTCAAACGTTTGTCAAATTGCAACATCACTAAGGCATAAATGCCCAAAACGGCCACCAGCAGTGTTTGCGTACTATGTACTATCAACGCAAAAGCTTCGGCATCTGTTGAGTCCACGCCATAAAGTAGCATTATGCTTATTATGGCGAAATGCCAAGGACCGGCTCCGTTAGGCGTGGGCACGACCACAGCTATACTGCCGGCCACGAACAGCAACAAGCCGGCAAGCAGCGGGAGACCGCTGCTGAACTGGAAACAATAGAAGCAGAGGTAGAACTGCATGAAGTAGCAGAACCATATCCCGAAGGTCTCGGCCACGAACAGCCACCCGTTGTTCATCTTTTTCAAAGATAACAATCCTTCGGCAAACTGCACAATAAATGACCTTATTTTTTTCCAAAAATTCATTTTCCTCACAATGAAGAAAAGAAGCACAAGTACAGCTGCCAAAGAGAGGAATATCACGAGCCACCCACCCATCGACGCCAACACACCATCTCCGGAAACCATAAAACCAGCCTGTTCAAGATAGGCGCAGAATACCGGCCACTGCAACACAATTGCTGCCAAAGTTATCGCCAGCACCATACAGGTGTCTATGAGACGCTCCGTAACAAGGGTTCCCAACGACTGCGCGAAAGGAACCTTCTCGTTCTGCTCAAGCACAACACAACGTGAAACCTCACCTATACGTGGGACAACCAGATTGGCCGCATAGGCTATGAAAACAGAATACACGCAAACCCTCCCTGAAGGACGATACCCCAATGGAGCCAGGGTCAGTTTCCACCGCCATCCCCTTAAAACATGGCTCATTATACCGAAGAATGTAGAAACGGCAAACCAGAAAAGGTTCATTCCGGAAAGGTCTTTCCAAAGACGCGAAAAATCGAAATCGGCATAAATCATATAAAGAATAAGCACTCCCAGCATTATTGGAAGCACTGTTTTTACGAGATTACCGAAAATCTTTTTCACTACTTTAAGAATATTTTTAATACTTTTATTTACCTTTGCACCAATACGGCACCCCCGGCACGGGATTCTGTTGTTTGTAAATATGGCGACGAGCAGTCATATCCTTGCATATTTCAAATGCAAAGATAGCAATATATTGCAGAATCCTTGTTTTTTTTAATTTATTTAAACAAAAAGGCACACCAGCGATGAAAGCAGTAACAGCAAAAAAGAGATTGGGGCAGCACTTCCTTACAGACCTCAGCATAGCAAGGGACATCGCCGACACCGTTGATGTTTGCCCGGGCATGCCCGTACTTGAAGTAGGCCCAGGCATGGGAGTTCTCACACAATTCCTGCTGAAGAAAGAACGCCCTGTCAAGGTTGTCGAGATTGACGAGGAGTCAGTAAGCTATCTCTGCCACAACCTACCGGAGCTCGGTGAGGAGAACATCATACCGGACGATTTCCTCAAAATGCACCTCGACAGGCTTTTCGGTGGCGAACCGTTCATGCTCATAGGCAACTACCCCTACAACATATCCAGCCAGATATTCTTCAAGATGCTCGACTACAAGGAATTCATTCCCTATTGCAGCGGAATGATACAGAAGGAGGTCGGAGAACGCCTGGCAGCCAAGCCCGGCTCAAAAGCATACGGCATACTCAGCATTCTGATACAGTTGTGGTACGATGTGGAGTACCTTTTCACCGTACACGAGAACGTATTCTCGCCACCTCCGAAAGTAAAGAGCGCAGTCGTGCTCATGAAACGCAATGTGAGGCAGGAACTCGAATGTAACGAAGACCTTCTCAAGAAAATTGTAAAGAGCACCTTCAACCAGCGCAGAAAAAAGATGCGCAACTCCATACAGCAGATTGTCGGCAAGGATTCACCCTTGCTGCAGGACCCCATAATGGACATGCGCCCCGAACAGATTTCCATAGAGGAGTTCATTGAGTTGACCACCAAAGTCGAAAGGGAACTTGCATAAAAAGACAGCACGATGACAAAGGATTTCATCAACTACATAAAGGAACTCATTGAGCAGAAGGATTCCGTACTGCTCCATGAGAGCATCTCCAAAATGCACCCCGCCGACATCGCAGAGATTTGTGCGGAACTCGACATGGAGGAGGCGCGTTTCCTGTACCGCCAGCTCGACAACGAGAAGGCGGCCGACACGCTCATCGAAATGGATGAGGACCTTCGTAATGAACTGCTCGAAGAGCTCCCGTCCGAAGCGATTGCAAAACGCTTCGTCAACTACATGGACACCGACGATGCCGTCGAGATTATCCGTGACATGGACGAGGAGAAACAGGAAGAGGTCCTCTCCCACATCAAGGACATAGAGCAGGCCGGAGACATCGTTGACCTTCTGCAATACGACGAGGATACAGCCGGAGGTCTCATGAGTACCGAGATGGTAGTCGTGAACGAGAACTGGAGTATGCCCGAATGCCTCAAAGAGATGCGCCAGCAGGCCGAGGAACTAGACGAGATATACTACGTGTATGTGGTAGACGACGACGAAAGGCTATGCGGTCTCTTCCCTTTGAAGAAGATGATCACCAGCCCGTCTGTGTCGAAAGTGAAACATGTAATGAGCACCAAGGTGGTTAGCGTTGATGTGGACACCCCTATTGACGAAGTAACGCTCTTGATAGAGAAATACAACCTTGTGGCAATCCCGGTCGTCGACAAGATAAACCGTCTGGTAGGACAAATTACAGTCGATGACGTCATGGACGAGGTACGCGAGCAGACCGAGCACGACCAACAGCTGACCGCCGGTCTTACACAGGACGTCGAAACGAGCGACAGTGTCCTGTTCCAAAGCAAAGCGCGTCTGCCATGGCTCATCATCGGAATGCTGGGAGGCATAGGCTCATCACTGCTGCTAAACTGCTTTACCAACACACTCGGCAGCCATCCCGAAATGGCGCTGTTCATTCCACTGCTTGCCGGCATGGGAGGAAACGTTGGAACCCAATCATCGGCAATAGCCGTACAAGGCCTAGCCAACAATTCACTCGACTCAAGCCATATATTCCGCCATATCGCCAAGGAGATGGTGGTAGCAATCATAAACGCCACCATACTTTCGCTCATGGTATACATGTACAATTTCTTCATGTACGGAGCACTTGATATCGTCACGCTTGCAGTCCCGCTAAGCCTGTTCGTGGTAGTGCTGTTCGCATCGGGATTCGGCACCATGATACCCATGGTACTTGAAAGAATAGACATAAACCCGGCTGTTGCTACAGGACCGTTCATACAGATTATCAACGACTTGAGCGGAATGACATTCTATATGATAATTTCAATGGCACTCAGCTACATCATGACAACGGCATAATGCCAAACCCTATTTTATGAAAAAGTTCCTATTTTGTTTTGCGCTGCTGACAACAGCAGTTTTTTCACATGCACAGATAACAGAGTTCGAGAATTGGATTAAATCACCGGAAGGAAAGCTTACAGAGCAGAAATTCGCTACAGAAAAGCTCGACCGGAAAGAATGCGAAAGAGCACATGAAATCATAGATTCACTATGGATTAGGGAGGCTGCCGGACGCCTTGAAAGACAATGGGGAAGACTTACTATATCCAACGACTCCCTGAAACTGGCATGCGCATGCCGCACATTCGGCATAATGCCACAGGACGGCCGCAGCCTGTACATCTCACTGCATGGAGGCGGTGAATGCCCCAAGGAAGTCAATGACGAGCAATGGATGAACCAGATATACCTCTACCCCATAAAGGAAGGCATATACGTTGCTCCCAGAGCGCCATGGAACACATGGAACCTATGGCACAGGAAAGGCCTTGACGAATTGTTCGAGGAACTCATACAGGCATGCGTCGTCTTTGAGGGAGTAAACCCCAACAAAGTATACCTGTTGGGATATTCGGCCGGCGGAGACGGTGTGTGGCGCATGGCACCGCGCATGGCCGACAAGTGGGCTGCGGCATCTATGATGGCAGGACACCCCGGAAACGCCTCACAGGTAAACCTTCTTAACCTGCCGTTCATGATATGGATGGGAGCTGACGATGCCGCATACGACCGCAACTTGCTTGCCCGGAAAAAGGGAGAAGTAATGGATTCATTGGAAGCGGCCAACCCGGGCAAGTACATCCACAGCACCAATATCATTGAAGGGAAAGGGCACTGGATGGAGAGTCTTGACACGGCTGCCATAGGATGGATGTCGGAATACCGCAGAAACCCATACCCCAAAAGAATCGTATGGAGACAGGAGGAAGTCGTTCGTGAACATTTCTACTGGCTCACAGCACCTGCCGACGAACTTGCACACGGCAAGAGTGTTGAGGCAAGAATAGAAGGCAATACCATACATATTGACAAATGCGATTATACAAGACTTACCATCAGTCTTAACGACAATATGGTCAACCTTGACAAGAAGGTAACCATACTGTACAAGGGCAAGAAAATTGCATCGAAGAAATTAAGAAGAAACATTACAAATCTACACAACACGCTCAATTCGCGCAATGACCGGAGCTACTGTTTTCCTTGCCTTGTAGACGTAGAACTATAACATCTTTTACAACATTATCACTTTTTTTAAAAAAGCCCCGGCTCTTTAGTAAAAAAACGCTATATTCGCAAATCATAAAAGAATAAAAGAATAAAAAACTACAAAATACGGATATCATGACAGCCAACAATTTCAAGCTAAAGGCAATATACATGATGCTTATGTTGTTCTGCGCCATGCCATTGATTGCGCAGAACACGGTAATAGGTACCGTCAAGGACGAAATGGGAGAACCATTGCCGGCTGCCAGTGTCGTTGTACTCAACAATGGCAAGATGGCAAGAGGTACAAACACAAACCTGAACGGAGACTTCAGGATTGAGATTTCACTTGCCAATGGCGACAACGAACTGCAGATAAGCTATGTAGGTTCAAAAACCAAATCAATTAAACTCACAACCGACAACTACAGCAAGCATTTCGAGATTATGCTGTTGCCCGATGACGAGGTTCTCGACGAAGTGACGATCGTCGAAGACGGTTATGCACGCCTGCCCCGCAAGGACATGGTAGGTGCATTCACCACCGTAAAGGCCGATGACATAATGATGCCGGCATACCAGAGCATCGACCAGATGCTACAGGGAAAGATTGCCGGTATGAGTGTCGTGAACTCATCGGCACGCGTAGGCGCGACACCTAAAATCACTATCCGAGGAACATCCACCATTCTCGGCAACACCGACCCGCTTTGGGTTGTTGACGGTGTCATACAGGAAGACCCGCTTTCAATCGACATGAGTTCGTCAATAACCTCGGACATGAAAGAACTTATAGGAAACCAGGTATCATGGCTCAACCCGCAGGACATTGAGACTATTACCGTGCTCAAGGATGCTTCAGCTACAGCCATTTATGGTTCCAAGGCATCAAACGGTGTCATTGTGATAACCACCAAAAAAGGTGTACCTGGAAGAATCAGCGTCAATTACAACACAAACATATCTGTAAGAGAACGCCCCACATACGACATGTACGACTTCATGAATTCTTATGAGCGCATTCAGTTCAGCAAGGAAGCCTATGAGGCCGGCGTACGTTACCAGAGCGAACCGTTGCCACAGATATACACATATGAAGGCCTCATGTCCATGTTCAACAAGCGCATGATAACAGAGGACCAGTTCTCTTATTATCTTCAGCGTCTTGAAACCGTGAATACCGACTGGTTCGACCTGCTCACACGCAATTCAGTGAGCCAGAACCACAACATCAGCGTATCTGGCGGTACTGACAAGTACACATACAATGCTTCATTGGGCTATCAAGACAACAAAGGATACGAGCTCGGCAACGAGAATGACCAGATTACCGCACGATTGAGCATCAACAGCAAGATCAACGAAAAGCTGAACGTAAGCGTACAGATGAACGGAAGCATAAGGAATTCCGACGGCTACGGAGCAGGTGTCAACCCATACAGCTACGCAATGAACACTAGCCGTGCCATACCGGCATTCGAGGAGAATGGCGACCGTGCATTCTACTCCAAGTATTACACCTACCAGTACAACACACTTCTAGGTGGAAAGAACCAGTACTCGTACAACATCTTCAACGAGATGGAGAACAGCTACTCTTCAAACCGCGGAACCAGTTTCAACGCATCAGCAAACCTGTCATACAAAATTCTAAGCTGGCTCACATACCAGGCAACAGCAAGTGTCGCAGTGAACAACAACAAGAGCGAAAGCTATGCCGGCGAAAAGACATCCCACGTTGAGCAACTCTACCGCGGATATGCCTACGGCAGCGAAAAAGCGGGATCGGACAGATTCAATGCCGCACTGATGCCATATGGAGGCGTACTGAACCAGGCAAACTCACAGAGCGTCTCATACAGCACATCACACCGTCTGCAGTTCAGCAAGGAGTTCAACGAAAACCATCGTCTCAACGCATTGCTCGGTATGGAAATCCGCTCCAGCGAGAGTGTGAGCGAAGGCAACACAGCATGGGGATATGTTCCTGAGCGCGGTTCCATATTGGTATCGCCCACTCTCCCCGAAAACTTCAAACCCATTGGAAGCGATGTAAGCATCGGTTGGGGTGCACTCGCTCAGCTCTATAACGGAGCATGGAGCAAGACCTCCACAACCACCAACTACATGTCATTCTTCGCGACAGTAGCCTACTCGCTCAAGAACCGCTACGTATTTAACCTTAACATGCGTTCAGATGCTTCTAACCGCTTTGGACAGGATGTTAACAAGCAATTCGACCCTACATGGTCGTTCGGCTTCTCATGGAAGATAGCACAGGAACCGTTCATCATAGAACACCTTCCATGGCTCGACCAGTTCAATCTGCGTGCCACATACGGTATCCAGGGTAACGTCGTAAACTCACTCAGCCCCGAGATGATTGTAAGATATCAGGGATTGCTGCAAAGCTACAACGAGTACTACCTGAGCATATCAAGCCTGCCCAATCCGCTATTGAAATGGGAGCGCACCAAGACATATAACTTCGGTGCCGACATCTCGCTGTTCGGCATAACCATGAACCTTGAATACTACCAGCGTAAATCAAATGCAATCATTAGGCTCGATATACCGCAGGAATATGGTATGGCAAGCATGCCCATGAACGGAGGTATTATTATGAACAGAGGAGTCGAGATGACATTGAACTTCACCCCTGTACGCACAAAGGATATTGTATGGACATTGGGCCTGAATGCCGGAAAGAACTGGAATGAATCGGCAACCGACGACCGCACAGCAAAAGCCGATGAACTCACACATATCGATTTTCTCAACGGCAACTCAAGCCGCCCATTAAAGGAAGGATACCCATTGTCAGCTTTCTGGTCATATAAGTTCACCGGTTTGGACGGCAAGACCGGATACCCCACATTCGAGCATGCAACCTATGATGATGTCGATGGCGACGGCAGTGTGGACCCAACAACATTCCTCGTATATTCAGGACAGAGCGAGCCATACTTCAGTGGCGGTCTCAATACCCGTCTGCGTTGGAAGAACTTCCACATTGGCATGGACTTTGCCCTTATGCTGGGTGCAAAGAAGAGGTTGCCGAACCCCTATTCAACCTTTACGTACGGCAAGATGCCCGATATTTTCAGCAATCTTTCAAAGGAGCTCAACGACCGATGGAAACAGCCCGGAGACGAGGCGCACACCAACATCCCAGGCCTGTACACGTCGGTACGCGATCTCTACAACCTGAACCTGCCCAACGGACTATACGACAACATCTATTCAATGTGGGCACAATCGGACGTACGCGTTGCCGATGCATCATTCCTGCGCTGTACCCAGATATCAATGTCATACAGCATCCCGAGCAAGATATGCAAGAAAATCGGTCTTTCACGCATACAGTTGAGTGCAAACATAAACAACCTCTTCGTAATAGCAAGTGACGAGTGGAAGGGATATGACCCGGAGCTCGGCTACAGCATACAACCGAGGATATATTCATTGGGACTGAGTGTAGGATTCTAAAAAACAGGATATTATGAAATTCAGATATAGCATTTTGGCTGCAATGGCAGCACTTTCAATGACTGCATGCAGCGATTTCCTTGAACCGGATTCAGAAAGCGAGTTCGTACCAGAGGATGCAACATCGCTCAACGAGTTGCTGCTCGGTGAAGCGTATATGAGAAACGACATGAAGGGATTCAATATATTCCTTGGTCTGCTCGAGGATGATATTGAGGCATCACAGTACCAGACACCCAACGAGGGCTTCGACGGCAACCTCTACCTGGCGTCATACACATGGCAACCCGACATGTTTGAGATGATGGAAGAGGCTGGTGCCGGACACATCAACCTGTACGAAAGCTACTACGAAGTCATACTTGGAGCAAATGCAGTCATCGACTACCTTCCCGACGTAAACGACACACAGGACAACATAAACAAAGTAAAGGCCCAAGCCTACGCACTTCGCGGTTTCTATTACCTAAACCTTGTAAACATATTCGGCCAGCCATACAACAGCAACCCCGAAGCTCTTGGAGTTCCCCTCAAGCTCAACAGCGGCATTGAAGACGGATATATTGAAAGAAAAACTGTTGCAGAAGTATATGCACAGGTATTGAGCGACCTTCACACTGCAGAAGAAGCATACCTGTCACTGCCCGAAAGCGAGCAGTGGAGCGACAACTACCGTACCAGCCTGCCCATGGTACAGCTCATATTGTCACGCACCTATCTCTACATGGAGAACTGGAGCAAGGCGGCCGAGTACGCAAAGAAAGTAATGGACAACAGGAAATTCAGGCTTGTCGACCTGAACGACATTCCATACTTCCGTACCGATGATGAAGGAAACGAAGTCCGCAACTATGCAGTATACCCAACCTACTCTTCAAGCGAGACAATATGGCCATATGGCAACCTTGAAGATATGTTCGAATGGACCTATCGCGGCACAAACAACACGAACAGCATAACAGGCCAGAAGATGCATGCATACTTCCAGGCATCACAGGAGTTGCTGGACACATATGTCGACTGGGACCTTCGCCTGCTGTATTACATTATTAATATAGGAACCGCCAACGGTGAAGAGATGCCTATGGCATTCGCAAAGGTGAACACCGGTACAAAATACTCGCTGCCGCAGAACGCGACAGGAGTGTTCGGGCGCTGTCTGCGCCTATCAGAAGCATACCTCAACTATGCCGAGGCTATGGCTATGATGGGCAAAGACCTTGATGAAGCCACAATGGTCATCAACACACTTCGCGAGAAGAGATTCGACCCCGAGGATTTCGAGGAAGAGACATTCGCCACACAGGAAGAACTCATCAGCTTTATCCGCGACGAACGCCGTCGCGAGCTATGCTTCGAGGGACACCGTTGGTTCGACCTGCGCCGTTGGGGCATGCCTTCGTTTACACACAAATGGCACAGCGATGCCGAGACGACAAACGTATACCGCCTGGAAGAGAACGACCTCATGTATGCAGTACCCATTCCTGACGAAGCAATGAATATGAACCCCAACCTCAAACAGAATGAGCTGCCGGGCAAACGTACTTATATAGTTGAATAATACTTTTATAAAGAAAGGAAACACCATGAAGAAGTTCATACATACGTCAATTGTAATACTTGCAGCCATGGCTTCATTGGTATCGTGCAGCGACGACAAGGAGAACATTACCCCATCGGGCAACTACTCCCCGATACGCGGAGGATTCCCACAGGGCGACAGCGAGTACGACTCACTCATAAACGAGATAAAGAACGAATATGGAGTATACCTGCTATACAAGGATATTACAGAAGAAGATCTGAACCGCGACTGGGTATCGGCCGGTACCGGCGACATTTATGTCGCAGGATATGAGAACGAGCGCGACGACTGGTCATGGAACCTGCCGGAAGCACACTTGCCGTTCTATGTAGACTACTTCTACAGCTACATATTCCCCAACATAAGCAAGGAGTTCGCACACTCGACATTCCCTGTAAAAATCTACATGATACACAACTTGCGTACCGAACCGCGCGACTATGGCGAAGAGAGCGGCGAAGATGTTGGAGGAGGAACCACTACAGACCCGTTCAAACCAATCAAACTGGGTACATTCGACAACTGGGCAATAAGCTTCAAAGACGAAGCCATCAATGGGGGCGATGCTGAATACATCATACGCCAGCAGCGATGCATGTTTATGGTCCAATTGCTTTACAACTCAATAGACAAGGGTGAGATAGACTCCCCTGATGAGTTCTGGAGCGGATTCGACTTTAGCACCGACAAGAAGATGAACCACGTTGACCCGTCAAAGGCAAACTACAAGTACAAACTCGGCTTCGTAGACATGATAAACGACAACTTCGGAACAGGAGTACAGAAACAGGTATGGGTACCGCCATATGCCAACGAGACAAGTTGCTATTACTGGGAAAAGAACAAATACAAGAACTACAACCTCTTCACCACATACATAAAGAACGCGATGTGGCTCACACCGGAGGAGTTCGAGGCACGTTACCCGTCGGGCAAGTACCCTATGATAAAGGAGAAATACGACATCGTAGTCAAGCACATGCTCGATGTATATGGTATCAATCTCGTAGGCATTGCCAGGGGCAAGGAAATGGCAGACTGATAAATTGCAATACATGAAAAGCCCCATACATATAACGATGACAGCACTTGTGGCATTATTGGCAATTGCCTGTTATGAACCGCCCCAGGTCGATAGCCTATGGAACAAGGAATTCACTACGGCGCAGGAGATTGCCCACACATATGATTCCATAAACAGCCTGTTGCGCGAAAGCGACGAAGAGAGAAACACCAGTAACCTCTGCCACTACATATGGAACAGTGGCGAATACATGTTCAAGTGCCGTGGCAAGAACGAGGATATTGCATTGCTGCCCCAGCGCATAGAAGAGCTTGACCTTGACAGCAAGGTAGTAGAGACATTCATGGTAGAGCGTGATACAGCACGCTTCGCCGACCACTACTTCACGCTCAAAGCCATGAAACGTGGAGAAAGTTTCGAGGATTCGCGTGACGGGTTGACAATAACCGTATTCTACCCTATCCGCGGCATCAACCACAACGACTACACGAAACTGCATGAAGTATTCTCATGCAGCAATGCCCCGTTGCACATTGCATACATGAAGAAACTGAAATTCCCGTTCCGCAACAGCGGATGCAATGAGGAAATGCTGAAAATACGCCCGCTCATTGAACAGAACGTGAAGGAGAGTGCCCTGAAACAGGAAATCATTGCATTGTACAACGCATACGACAATATACTGCCCGGCAAGCCGGCACCTGTTACGCCACTGAAAGACACAAAGGGACAATTGCACACCTTTGCTGAATTCCAGGGCAAAATACTGGTGATTGACGTATGGGCCACATGGTGCAGCAGTTGCATAAAGAAGATGCCCGACTACATTGCGCTCCGCGAGAGCTACAAGGAGAACCCGAACATTGAGTTCATCACAGTGTCTATCGACAGGAGCAATGTCAAGACTTCATGGCTAAAGACCATTGAAAGGAAGAGAATGGAGGACATGCTGAACCTTATCCCCGACTGCCCCGAAGAATCGCTATTCGAGAGCGAATACCACATATCGGGCGTTCCCAGATACATCATAATCGACAAACAGGGAAATATTACAAGCGCATATGCACCGCCCCCAGGTGGAGGACTGGAAGAATACATTACAAGACTCCTGGAGTGAAACTGCGTAACACGGCATGGCAATACAATTGCCAAGCTGGAACAATAGACGTTATACCTTATCGGGGGTGCGGTTTTAGCCGCACCCCCGATAAGGTATAACACACTGAATAACATATGTTAATACTTTATTACATAAACACACATTATTACGGCAATACTTTCATTTGTTGTTCAATTTCACTAATTTTGCAAGCAAAATATCACATACGCCACCAAATACGGCAATAATCCCAAAAAACTATTCATATGAAGAAAACTTTACTTACATTGTTCTGCCTTGTTGCAATGGTTTTCGCAGCAAAGGCAGAGACCTACACCCACACATTCAAGAGCGGGGAACTTACAACCACAGGCGGCACCATCACACTCAGCGACATCGCATGGAATGCTACTGGAGCAGCATACATCGGTTGGGACAAGAATGGCAAGGGCATACAGATTGGTAGCAAGAATACCCCCAACACCGACACCTACACATTGAGTACATCAGCATTTGCAGGCTGCAAGATCAATAGCATAACTGTAAACAGTTCAATTGCTGCAAGCGGTGATGCAAAGTTGACAGTCACAGTCGGTAGTGAGACATCTGATGAGAAGGCCCTGGAAACAGTAGCAAAAGATTATAGCTTTGACTTTGCTGGAGCCATGGGTGACATTGCAATCAGTTGGAAAGCTTCACAGCGCGCATACTATGTAAAATCCATTACTATTGAATACACCCCGGATGCAAGCATGGTAACAGTTCCGGCTCCTGTTTTCAAGACCCCCCTAGGAATATATGCTGACGAGGTTCTCGTTACCACAGACGTAGACCTTGCAAACCCCAACTCAGTTTTCTACTACACGACCGACGGCACAGAGCCAAGCTACGAGGAGTACGTAAACAGCACAGGAACAACAAAGAGCAACAGAACATATCAGGTATATGAAAAACTAACGGAGACTGCAACAATCAAGGCAATGGCAGTCATCGTTGACGGTGACGCAGTCTTCAAGAGCATCGTGGCAGAAGCAACATACGTTGTATCACGCACAATGCCATATATAAATGCCAGCAGCATAACAAGCGGCAACAAATATGCAATGGTTGCAGCGGACAGTGCAGCATGCTACTACTACGAGGATAAAGCATACGGTTACCTGCCTACAAAGACAGCAACAGCAGCCAACGACCGTTATATTGAGACCGTTGAATGCGCTGGATTCACATTCACTGCTACCGACGGCGGCTATACCATCCAGGATGCCCTCGGACGCTATGTTTACCACAGCGGAACATACACAAGCTTCAACTACGCTACAGAAAAGCCCTCTACAGGCGCAGTCTGGAGTGTTGCAATAGACAATGACGGCAATGCAACAATCGCATGTGACGGATATACAATCCACTACTCTATAGAGCACGGCACATACGGATGCTACCCGGCTGACAAGATAACAGAGAACCACGTTCTACCAAAACTGTACATGCAGCGTGAATATCCGACATTCACCATT
The DNA here is from genome assembly GCA_017547205.1 of Bacteroidaceae bacterium. Lineage (GTDB taxonomy): Bacteria > Bacteroidota > Bacteroidia > Bacteroidales > Bacteroidaceae > HGM04593. The sequence continues at coordinate 62,607 of JAFYQH010000021.1, forward strand.
GTTCCCGAAGAGAGCAGCTACATCGACAAACTCGAGAAGGTTACAATCACCTGCCCCGAAGGTATCAGAAACGCAGACCTCAGTGCTGTGGCTACCCGATTTGATTCAAACGTAAACAAGGATGTAAGCACGGAATTGGTGTGCGAATACATTGACGAGAATACAATTCAGTTAACAGCCACCACACCCATCACAACAACGAATAACACCAATCTGCAGATAAACATTACCGGTGACATAATGCTTGACCCCGAGGGCATGGAAATGCCGATACCTACAAAGAGCAAATATGGCGTTCGCACACTCGTTTCATACACACTCATCGGTAATGCAGAAGCAGCTACAATAACTGAGGTTTCACCGGAAAACGGTGCAGTTGTTGAAGAGTTATCACACTTCATCTTCACCTTCAGCTATTTTGCCGGACATACCGATGATGCATCTATCCAGCCAAGACTTTATGCTGAGGGCAAGGAGTGGACATATGCGCTTGAAAGGACAACAAATAATAGCAACGGCGGAATGATAGAGATGGAGCAGGCCGCACTGAAGACCACAGAACCACTGCTTGGTAACGGAACATATTACCTCGAGATACCTGACGGCTATTTTGTTGACGGAAACGGAAAATCAGTAAAAGGTATGACTCTCAAATACACTGTAAAGAACGATGGCGATCTCATTGCCGGCATTGAGGACATTGTTCCCGAGAGCACCAAAGGTTGGACCGTATATAACCTCCAGGGCGTTAAGATTCTTGAGACAACCGATGCACAGCGCGTCAATGTATTGCCAGCTGGCATATATATAGTAAACGGAATAAAGACATACATCAAGTAACAGCGCCTGGCACATAGAATATCACGAAGCGGAGTACAGCAATGTATTCCGCTTCGTCATCATATTTTCCACTAGGGCAACTTTTTTACCAAAACTTTCATCCGTGTTTGCATTATAATCGAATTTTATTTTTATATTCGCAGAATAATGAAGTAAAAGAGCAACCGACACACATGCCGGCACATATTCCATTGAAAAAATCACCGGTGTGCGTGCAGTTCTTTTTTAGTGTTCAACCCAAAACATTTAATAGATGAGTGAAACAATGAAACCGGATGAACTGCTCCAGGAGCAGAACATCACGAGTACTCCTGAACAGGCTGCGGATGCCGCTACGACTGAAACAATTGAGCAGAACAGCATTGAAGAGGAGACTCCACAAGTGCAAACAGAAGATGCCTACACTATGGTGGATGGCAACCAGAGCTCAAGACCGGCAACCCGTCAAGAGATCATCGAACGCTTGAAGGCAATTGCAGAAAGCGAGGATGCACTCAACAGCAGACAGGAGGTTGAATCGCTCAAAGTACAGTTCTATCGCATGCGCACTGCCGAGATAGAAGCTGCACACAAGGCATTCATTGCCGAAAATGGAGAAGAAGAATTGTTCATACCACAAGAAGACGAACTGGAAGAGCCATTCAAGGCTTGCATGAACAACATAAAAGCCAAGCGCAACGCATGGCTCGCAGCACAGGAAGAGGAGATGAAGGCAAACGCTGAAGCCAAGGAGCTATTGCTTGTAAAGCTGCAGACACTTGTCGAAAAAGCGAGCCAGGGAACACCCGAAGTCAATGAATTCAAGGCACTGCAGGCGCAGTGGAAGGAGATAAAGAATGTCCCGCAAGAAAAGGTCACGGCACTTTGGAAACAGTACCAGTTGCTTACAGAGCAGTTCTATGACGTACTGAAAATAAACCACGAATTCCGCGAATACGATTTCAGGAAGAACCTTGAAATAAAAAAGAGAATTTGCGAGGCTGCAGAAGCTCTTGAAAAGGAAACTGACGTAATAGCTGCGTTCAGACAGTTGCAGCAGTTGCATAATGAATTCCGCGAGACAGGCCCTGTAGCACAGGAACTGCGTGAGGAGATATGGACACGATTCAAGGCTGCATCTACCAACATCAACCGTCGCCACCAGGAGCACTTTGAGGCAAAAAAGGAGGCCGAGAATGAGAACCTTGCAAAGAAGACCGCAATATGCGAAGAGATAGAAGGTATGGACCTCAAGTCCCTTGCATCCTACCAGGCGTGGAACAATGCAACGCAGCAGCTACTTGATTTACAGGCGCGTTGGAAAGAGATCGGATTCGCACCGCAGAAGATGAACTTGAAAATCTTCGAGAGATTCCGCTCGGCATGTGACGATTTCTTCAAGCAGAAAAGCGACTTCTTTAAAGGAGCAAAGGAAACTCTTGCAAAGAACCTCGATAGAAAGAAAGAACTTTGCGAAGCAGCAGAGGCTCTTAAGGACAGCGAGGACTGGAAAGCCACAGCCGACAAACTTACAAAGCTACAGAAGGAATGGAAAGAAATTGGACCTGTAGCACAGAAATACTCCGAAGCTCTATGGAAACGTTTTGTTGGAGCATGCGATGAATTCTTCGAAAGAAGGAACGCTGCAACATCAAGCCAAAGGAGTGCAGAACAAACCAACCTTACTCTCAAGAAAGAGATTATATCCAAACTGAAAGCAATTGACACCACACTCCCTGCAGATGAACAGACCAGACAGGTTGCTGCACTTACCCAGGAATGGAACAGTATAGGATTTGTTCCTTTCAAGGAAAAGGACAGGATATACAAGGAGTACAAGCAGGCAACAAATGCAATATATGAGCAGCTGCATATCAATGCCAACGAGCGCAAGCTGAATAACTTCCGCAACAACATAGGCAAGGGTGGCAATAGCCTGCAACGCGAACGCGACCACCTCATACGCCAGTACGAAACACTGAAGAACGAGATTGCCACCTACGAGAACAACCTCGGTTTCCTGAGCGTATCGAACAAGAAAGGGGCAAACCTCGTAGACGTGATGCACCAGAAGGTCGAGAAACTGAAACAGGATGCCAATGTCATATTGCAAAAGATACGTCTCGTAGAAGACGAAATGGAAAAAAGCGAAAAATAAGGAGATATAATCCCCAAATGATGGAGGGCGGCCATTTGGCCGCCCTCCATCATTTGGAACAGAATGGAAAGATAGGGACTCCAGGCTAGCACGACAGGAAAACCGACATTCCAGACATCTCCACATACGAGCACCGGAGGCTGTGAAGCATACAGGAAGCGCATTCAAAATTCTCCATGCAAATCGTGCAAACTAGCTACAGAACTGTAACCACGCACGTATAACGAGAATCTTATTTACGGCAAAAGGCCGACCTTGTTTCAAGGCCGGCCCGTATATTTCCCGATATTTCCTCTATCAAAGCTGCTCAGGAGTCTCAGCTGGAGCTGCGGGAGCTGCATCTGTCGCGGGTACCTCAACAGGCTGTGTCATCTGCTCAGTAGAGTAACCTACCTCAACCTGACGCTTTGAAGGAATTGAGTATGCCGCAGCAATGCTGACAACAACCATAATAGCTGCAAGTGTCCATGTTGCCTTCTCAAGGAAGTCAGTAGTCTTTCTTACACCCATAATCTGGTTAGAAGAAGCAAAGCCTGAAGCCAAGCCACCACCCTTTGAATTCTGAATCAAAACTATAAGACACATCAGCACCGAAGCCAATACAATAAGTGAAACGCAAAGCAAATACATATTATTTTCTTTTTGTATGTTTTATTATTTTTTCTAAAAATCTTATTTGGTCTGCAAAGTAACGATTTTTATTCGGATATTCCAAACATAATCGTTTAATAATTTCAAGGGCCTTCTCATATTTCCCTTGCTTTATATAAATATTTGCAAGCGTCTCAGTAAAGAACGAGGACTCCACTGCACTATCCTCCACAATTGGTGAAGAACATGCCACAGAATGCTCCATATCAGCATTGAGATTAATAGTAAGGCGTTCGTTGTCACCTGCAAGAAAATCATCTATAAGACTCTGGCCACGCAATGCAGGAACCTTCTCACCGCTAGATGAGGTATCATTCTTAAGATATGCCGACACATAATCCACCGCAGCCGCACCTTCAGCCTCAAGTGAGAACGGCTCCGGTGGTAAAGTCGCAAGGAATGCATCTATAAGCGACATGGTCCTGTCAACCGGAATATCCTCGGACACGACATTCTGCACACTATCCATCCCATAACCAGCCATGAGTTCAAACAAGGGCCAGCGGCTCTTGAGATAGAGTGCCGCTTTCCTCAACTCCCTACCCAAGTCAATATCGTGCAGGATGTAGAGATTCTTGAGCATGAGCAGGCGAGCCACATCAAAATACGGGTACTTCCCCACAATAAGACGCAACTCATAGAGAGTCTCACGGTCGAGCCTCTCGGGATGCGCAATGTACACGGTAAGACTATCCATACATTACCAGTTTGCCACAGCCGCATTGAAAATCGCCTCAACGATTTCCTTAATCATTTGTGTCACAAGCTCTTCTTGTACAGAATCAAGGGATTGTGTGGCATCAAAGTCACGCGTAGCACTGAACTGGCGCTCGAAATCCTCCTCATGATTGGTATTGTTCGTAAAACGCACATTGACAGTCATCTTCAACTGCACCATTGCCGAATACCCGTCCGAAGATATGGACTTATTAAACTGGTCGTAGGCGATTATTTCACCATCGAACTGCAAATCACCACCACGCGATACCTGCTGCAGCTTTGTCTGCTGCACGAACATGTCGCTCAAAGCTTCATTTAGCATCGCAGCCATAGGACCCCACTGATAAGGAGCCCGGTTCTGGAACGGTACAAAAGAGATAGTCTTTACTTTTGTGTAGTCAATGGAAGCTCCCGAGAACTTGTAACTAACAGTGCATCCAACTAGCAAGACTGCCGCTACCATCAGCGACGGCAACGAATATCTTATTTTCTTCCTCAAATCATTCAATGCCATATTCCTTTATTTTCCTGTATAATGTTCGTTCCGATATATTCAGTTCCTTCGCTGCATTGCGGCGCTTGCCTCGGTTGCGTTCAAGAGCCATGAGGATGGTTTTCCTTTCCACATCATCGAGCGACAGAGTCTCCTCGACATACTCTTCGGCCAGACTGTCGGCATGTGTGAACTGCTGCGATGAAGGCTCTATGTGCAGTGTGCGGTGCATGACGTCGGTTACATCAGGCGACGGATTATAATACTGTACATTCTCTGTACCTTCACTGTTCTGGGAACGCAGACTCTCAATCTGGCTCTTGAGTTCTGTAATATCACGCCGCATGTCAAAAAGCACGCTGTACAATATTTCGCGCTCACTTTCAAATGTCTTGCGGTCACCGCCCTGCTGCCCTGCCAGCATAGGCAGGTTGTTCTTCGGCTGTTCAGGCAGATAACGGCTCATGACATCCCCATCCACCCTTCTGTTCAGTTCAAGAATGGAGACCTGTTCCGCGACATTCTTGAGTTGACGGATATTTCCAGGCCATGTATAGTTCAGCAGTGCCATACGTGCACTTTCCTCGAGCTCGATTCTGGGCACATTGTACTTTGCAGCGAAATCCATACAGAACTTCTTGAAAAGAAGAACGACATCATCCCCTCTCCTGCGTAGTGGAGGTACCGTAACCGGAACAGTGCTCAAACGATAGAACAGGTCTTCACGGAAACGTCCGTTCGCTATAGCATCGGGCAGATTCACATTCGTGGCACATACTATACGTACATCGGTTTTCTCGACCTCGGAAGAACCGACACGTATGAACTCGCCGTTCTCAAGCACGCGCAACAGGCGTGCCTGTGTGGGCATCGGCAGTTCCGCAACCTCATCGAGGAATATGGTACCGCCATTGGCTTCGCTGAAGTAACCCTTGCGCTCGCTTACGGCACCCGTAAACGCCCCTTTTACGTGGCCGAAGAGTTCCGAGTCTATCGTACCCTCTGGAATGGCTCCGCAGTTCACTGCAATATACTTTCCATGCTTACGCACGCTGTGGGAATGTATTATCTTCGGAAAGAACTCCTTTCCTACACCACTTTCACCGGTAATGAGCACTGTCAAGTCGGTATTCGCAACCTGAATTGCCGTATCTACCGCCCGCAGCAAATCCGGGTCGTTACCTATGATACCGAACTGCTGTTTCGCTTTCTGCACTTCTGAAATGTTCATGTCGCTTTATTTGCTGACAAAATTACTTATTTAATTGCAAAAACAAGCAATTTTGGCATAATATTTGGTTTTTCAGAACGGGAAAATAAGCGGGAGAAGCAGAATCATCACTATACCCAATATCACCTGCAACGGCAGACCGACCTTCACATAATCCGAGAAACGATACTGACCCGCCGGCATGACAAGCGCATTGGGCGGAGTTGAGAAAGGAGATGCAAAACAGAGGCTTGCTCCAAGCGTCACAGCAAAGAGGAACGGGACTGGGCTCACGCCAACCTGCATTGCGCTGCTCATTGCAATGGGAGCCATAAGCACGGCTGTAGCCGTATTGCTTATGAACATCGTCATGAACGATGTCGTGAAATAGATTCCTGCCATGAGCAACAAGGGACTATAGCTTCCAAGGCTCGAAACGAGTGCGTTGGAAATCCAGCTTGACACACCAGTTTTCTCAAGAGCCATTGACATGGGCATCATCGCAGCTATAAGGACTATGCTTTCCCAATTTATTGTCTTGTATGCAGCCTCCACATTCCTGAAGCAGCCGGAAAGCACCATTAGCAGGCCGGCAAGCATAACGGCTGTCACCGGAGCGACCGGGACAAAATCGAACACCATGACAGCTATCATGGCGAACATTATCAAAGCTGCAACAGGAGCCTTGTAGTCGAGTGTCACCTTTGCTGCCTCCTCAAGGGGACGCCCGACAACAATCCATTCGTTGTCCTCCTTTTCAAGGTTGGCTATATTGTTCCATGCCCCCTGGACAAGAAGTACATCACCGGTACGGATTGTCTCGTCTGCGATTCCCTGAAGTATATATTTATTCTTACGGCATATTCCGAGCACGCTCACATTGTATTTGGAACGAAACTCCACCTCACGTATTGTCTTGTTCACCACAGTTGATGATGACATCAGCACTATCTCGGCAACTCCGATATCGTAGAAATCGAGAGCGTTCTTGCCGTTACCTTCGTTATCGGCAAACAACTCAAGCTTGTATTTGTCGGCAAAAACCTTGACAATATCGGCATTTCCCGAAATATACAATATATCATCGGCACGCAATACCGTATCGGAATCAGCGGCCTGCTGAACCATATTCTTGCTGAGCAATTTACGCTGCGAACGTTCCACATGCCTCACCTCAATGATATTAAGGCTATAGTTCTTGCGTATATCAAGTTCTCCTATCATCTTGCCTACTACAGAAGAACCGGCCTTAATCCTTACACGATGGAGTGAGTTGGCAATGCCATATTCCTTTACCAGTTGCTTCAAAGACTTTCCACTGCTTGCGCTGGCACCACTTAACGAACCCTGAGCAGAAAGAAAACGCTTGCTCAAAGGAAGAAGAATCAATGTACCGACCGCGATACATATGAGTCCAACCGGCAGGAAAGTAAAGAAGCCCAATCCGTCGAAGCCATTCTTCACAAGTTCCTCATTTATGACAAGGTTGGGAGGAGTACCTATGAGCGTCATCATACCGCTCATGCTACTTGCAAAAGCAAGTGGCATGAGCAGGCGACTCGGATTCATCTTGACACTCATAGCCATGCTCACAACGATGGGTATCATGATGGCTACAGTGCCGGTATTACTCACGAACGCGCCCATCATGGACGTAACTAGCATTACCAACAAAAACAGCTTTGTCTCACTATGCCCAGCCAGCTTCATGAGTTTGGAACTGATCATTTTCGCAAGCCCGGTCTGGAATATCGCACCTCCCACCACAAAAAGACCTATCATCATTATGACAACAGAATTTGAGAAACCGGAAAGAGCCTCTTCCGGAGTCAGTATACCCATAAGCAGGAGCGCAACAAGAGCGCATAAAGCAACAATGTCGGAACGAATCCTTCCATTAATGAAGAATACAACCGACAATAACAGCACAACTATAGTCTCTATCATTATAAACACATTTTATTGACTACAAAATTAATTAATTGCAGCCCAATTTCAAAACAAACGGATTCAAGAGTATCTTATTTTTCTATATATAGATAATATTTATAGTAAAAAATAAGTATCTTCGCAGAATGATTGCCACGCACGGCAACCATGCAACAAACCCACAAGCGTATAAAGACTCTAAAATACATATCCATCACCATTGCAGTCATAGGAGTGGCAATATACCTGCTGTCACTGCTACTAAGAATCGATGCTGTACAGCACCGACTGGGGGAGCATATCGCCAATGAAATAAGAAACATGTACGACATTCCCGTAAAGATAGACGGGGTGCGCATACGTCACCTGGACGAGATAATCCTGAAAGGACTTCTCGTGACAGAACCGGAAGGCGACACTATCCTTTTCGCAAAGGAAGGAACAGCCCACATATCCCCGTTGATTACAATGAAAGGAGAAATCCAGATAAACACGCTACACCTCGCCGGCCCCGACATAAGGATAAGCCGTGCTACAAGCAAGGCCCCGCTGAACATACAGTTCATCATAGACAGGCTTGACAGCGGCCAGAAGAGCGGCAACAGCAATGTAAGCATCCGTATCAACCAGTTCCTTGCCTACGACGGCAAATTCAGGTACGACATACTTGACGAACCGGAACTAACCGATGTTATGGACAAGAACCATATAATGGTCGATAGCCTTTGCTGCAACATATCAATTAGGGAGCTCAGCAAGAGAAAGGCAAATCTTACAATACGTTCAATCAGTGGCAAGGAGAAAAGCGGGTTAGTCTTGAAGAAATTCAAAGTAAAGGCCAATGCAACCAAAGAGAAGTGCATACTGCATGATATGGAAATTTCCCTGCCCGGCAGCCTTGTGACATCCCGTAGCCTGGAAATATCAACAGACTCACAAACCAGCCCGATACCGGCAATTTCAGGAGACATCAAAAGTCGCGGTTTCTCGTTCAACGACATAAGAACAATACTTGGAGATGATTACATCGGACTGCCCGAAATCGCATTCGACATAGTTGGAAGCGCAGACAGCAATGAAACCGTTGCCGACATAAACCTCACTACGGCAGACAACGGCATTGACATCAGCGCAACAGCCAGAATCAGTTCCATATACGACAGCAAAAAAAGAAAATGCAGCATACATTTCAAAGAAGGGTCTGTCACATCCGAAGGGCTTGACAACCTGAAGCCATTCCTCAACACCAAAGACATTGCAACAATCAAGAAACTCGGCAATAGCCACATCACAGGAGAGATGCACTACTCCCCATCATCTTTCAGCGGAAAGGCACATCTTGTCACACAGGCCGGGGATATTGACGCTAATTGCTTCTACAACAACGGACGTTATTCTATTTTAGCAAAAGGTACAGAAATAAAAGCAGGACTGATTACCGGTATACAGAAACTGGGCAACTGCAACATAGAGGCCCGTATAAGCGGAGACTCCCACAATTGGGGGAACACAACAGAAATAGGCGGCCAAATAACCGGGCTTGTAGCGAACGGCTACACATATGCCCCCATTGACATTACTGCCAGCATAGACAAGGAGAGGGTAAAGGCACACATCACGACTGATGACCCGAACCTGAAAGGCAGCATGACATTAAGCTACAGGCCCAGAATGGAGGAGAGAATAAACCTCAACATCAAGGTCGACTCCATTGTGCCATACAACCTCAATCTGCAGGAGAAGTCGGGGAACACTTTCTCATTCACCTTAAACGGGAACCAGAATAACTTCGGGAACAACAAGTCGCTTACCACTGTCAAGATAGACAATTTCACGATAAGCAAAGATAATGACAAGAAGAAAATACGCAATATATACATCTGTGATGACTACTCAAGAGAGCAGCATATATTGCTTATAAACTCGGACGAGATAGACTGCAACATTATTGGAAACTTCAAATACCAGACCCTGGCAAAAAGTCTGGATGGAATATTCACCAGGCATCTTACGGGCAAACACACCATTGAAGAGGCGTTTCCCGGCAATAACTTCATATTCAATATCGACATCAGGCGAACCGACATTCTAAGTAACATACTCGGTTTGCCGGTAATCATCAGCGGACCATCTACAGTCAACGGGGAACTGAAAGACAAGAGTGGAGAGATGGCTTTAAAAGCCAACATAAACAACGCAAATATCGCAGGAAGCAAATACAAGACCATAGGAATCACAGGATACGGCAACAAGGAAATAGTTGCTATAGACATACAGGCAAACAGGCTTTCAAGAAACAGCAATGGGAAAGATAGCAAGAATGACAACATATACATCAGTGTTGGCTCAACACTGTCCAACGGTTCGATAAGCAACAAAATAACATGGAACAGCGACAAGGAGCGGAAAATCAAAGGTACTTTGCGTTTTGACGCAGACGTCAGTACTGCTAATGATGGGCAAATTAACATTCTCGGCACAATCCACCCCGACAAAATCGTACACAACGACAGCCTTTGGCATGTGTCCACGTGCAACATATCAGGTAATAGCAAAAGGCTGGAAATCGAAGGATTCAGCCTTTACAACGATAGCCAGAGCCTGAAAATAAACGGAACCGCAGGCAAAGAGAGGTGCGACACACTCAATATAGAAGTCAAGAACCTGGAACTCGCCACTTTATTCAACTTTATAAAATTCAATGCACTCCACTTTAGTGGAGATGCCACAGGAAAAGCATATGTCACAAGCGCAATGGGAGAACCTGACGCAAAGGGACATTTCGAGATAAACAGGTTCAGGATAAACGGAAGCTATATGGGTTCTACAAATGCCGGAATCGGGTGGGACAGCAATAGTAAGTCCATTATTATTGACACCGAGATAAACAGCATTTCAGGAACTTCAAGAGTAAACGGTTTCCTATCACAGGCAAACGACACTATAGAGCTGCAAATCAAAGCCAACGACCTGAATGTCGGCTTCCTTAACAGAAACCTGAGAGGATTCATCTCTGACCTTAAAGGAACCGGCAATGGAGTTGTATATCTGCGTGGAAGCTGGCGCAACATAGATTTATACGGAGCCCTTAAACTGGATTGCACTACAAGAGTAAATGCAACAAATACGACATACACACTGGCTAACGACACCGTATGGTTCTCAAGCGGCAGTATAATGTTCAACAGGACTCGCATAAAGGACCGTTACGGAAACGGCGGTATCATGAGAGGAGCTGTAAACCACAAGTTCCTCTCACACTGGACATGCGACCTAAAATTCGACACTGACAAGCTTCTAGTGTATGACACTTACGACTTTGGAGAGCTACCCTTTTATGGTACAGTCTTTGCATCGGGAACGGCAGGGCTTAACAGCAATAAAGAAGGCCTGTTCCTGAAAGCAAACCTGTCAAACGCCCCGGGTTCACGCATAGTATACAATTCAAGTGAAGTTGGAGGCGTTAGGGACAATAGTTTCATAACCTTCACCGACAGCAGCAAGAAGCATTACAATGCCGCTGATGACGACAGGAGCAAACAAGGATTCCTCAGCAGACTTAACCTGGATTTCATGCTAGACATAAACGACAGACTGCAGTTGAAAGTCTATACCAACCTCAAGACAGACGACTACATTAGCCTCTACGGCAATGGCCCCATCCAAGCCATCTATGACGGGAATGAAGGATTTACAATGAAAGGTAACCTAAACCTTGAACGGGGTACATATAAGTTTACCATACAGGACATCTTCCCAAAAGAATTCAGCATAACCAAAGGAAGTACGCTTGTATTCAACGGCAATCCCTTCAACGCTGCCCTGAACCTGAAGACAAAATATCTTGTACCATCGGCATACCTCAGCGACCTGTCTACAGATGTCGCAAGACGCAAGAGTGTAAAAGTGAACTGCCTCATGGATATTGGCGGAACACTGCAGTCACCGCTCCTGAACTTCGACCTGGAACTTCCCGAGGGAAATGAGGAAGAGAAAGAGATTCTCGCCAGTGCCATAAATACTCCCGAGCAAAAGAACATGCAGTTCATATATCTTATAGGAATAGGCAAGTTCTACACATATGACTATAATACTCCACAGGAAAACAGTTCGACATCATCTACAACCATGGAGTCATTCATCTCAAACACCCTATCCAACCAACTGAACAATATGCTCGGACACATCATCGACAGTAGCAACTGGGATATATCGGGTAATTTCTCAACCAGCGAGAAAGGTTGGAACAGCATGGAGGTTGAAGGAATGCTTGCAGGACGATTGCTCAATAACCGTCTGCTCATCAACGGCAATTTGGGCTACAGGGAAAACCCAATAGCAAGCAGTAGCTTCGTTGGGGACTTCGAAGTACAATGGCTCATGAACCCTAAAGGAACAGTAAACCTTAAGGCATACAGCAAAACAAACGACCGCTATTTCTCGAAAACCAACCTCACGACCCAAGGCGCCGGAATAATTCTGAGACACGACTTCGACAGCTGGCGCTGGTGGGGCAAGAAGAAAAAAGAGGAAGAGAAGAAAGATAGGAAAAAGCAAAACGGCAAAGATAAAAGCGAAGAAGTCAATGCCAAAGATAAAAAAGAAGAAGAAACCTTTTATATTATAAAGTAATGAGAAACTTCATATCCGTAAACGACATAGGCAACCTCAAGGAGGCTGTCAATGAAGCATTTGAAATCAAGGCCGACCGCTTCAAATACTGCGAGCTCGGAAAGAACAAGACCCTTATGATGGTGTTCTTCAATTCAAGCTTGCGTACAAGGCTGAGCACGCAGAAGGCCGCACTGAACCTTGGAATGAACGTGATAGTACTTGACATAAACCAAGGAGCATGGAAACTTGAGACTGAGAGAGGAGTAATCATGGATGGAGACAAACCTGAGCACATTCTGGAAGCAATACCAGTTATGGGAAGCTATTGCGACGTAATTGGCGTACGTTCATTTGCACGCTTTGAGAGCAAGGACGATGACTATAACGAGGTTATTCTCAACCAGTTCATCAAGCATTCCGGCAAGCCTGTATTCTCAATGGAAGCTGCGACACGCCATCCGTTACAGAGCTTTGCCGATTTGATAACAATTGAGGAACACAAGACCAAGGAACGCCCCAAGGTCGTGCTTACATGGGCCCCCCACCCCAAGGCTCTGCCACAGGCTGTGCCCAACTCATTTGCCGAGTGGATGAATTCCACCGACTACGAATTTGTCATTACCCACCCCGAAGGATATGAACTCGCACCCGAGTTTGTGGGCAAGGCACGTGTCGAATACGACCAGATGAAGGCATTCGAAGGAGCCGATTTCATATATGCAAAGAACTGGGCAGCCTATAACAGCGACAATTATGGAAAAGTATTGAGTACAGACCGTAGCTGGACTGTCAGCGAACGGCAGATGGCTGTAACGGACAATGCATACTTCATGCATTGCCTACCCGTACGTCGTAACATGATTGTAACGGACGATGTAATAGAAAGCCCTCGCTCACTTGTCATTCCCGAAGCTGCCAACCGAGAGATATCGGCAACAGTTGTACTTAAGAGGATTCTTGAGGCATTATAAGGTTATAATTCAGCAAATAAAACAGACAGAAGCGGCAAATCCGTTTCTGTCTGTTTTATTTGCTGAATGGTTTGTCATTACCCCAACACTGCTGCATCCAAGCCTTGCTCTTAGCCTCTACAGGGTTGTCCTGTGGACTCCAGAATTCAAAATACTCACCGCCATCCGGCAGGAACTGCTGCTTGACAAAATGCCCGGGATAATCGTGAGAATACTTGTATCCGTCGGAATATCCAAGTTCAGCCATCAGTTTTGTAGGCGCATTGCGAAGATGAAGGGGTACCGGAAGATTGCCGGTTTCGCGCACAGTCTCCAGAGCCTTGTTTATTCCCATATATGCCGAATTGCTCTTTGGAGAGGTGGCAAGATACACAGTAGCCTCGGCCAACGGGATACGTCCCTCGGGCCACCCTATCTTTGTAACGGCATCGAATGCCGCATTTGCAAGCAACAATGCATTGGGGTTGGCAAGACCTACATCCTCAGATGCAGATATTATAAGACGCCTTGCAATGAACGCCGGGTCCTCACCGCCCTCAATCATGCGCGCAAGCCAATATAGAGCAGCATCGGGATCACTGCCACGTATCGACTTTATGAATGCCGAAACAATGTCATAATGCATTTCGCCATCCTTGTCATAGGCAAGAGGATTCTGCTGCAAGGAGGTCTTGACCTTCTCATCGGTTATTACAACCGGAGAATCGGGGTCACTCTCCACAACAAGCTCAAGTATGTTCAGCAGCTTGCGCGCATCACCGCCGCTGTAGCGCAACATTGCTGCCGTCTCACGCAACTCCACACCACGAGCCTTAAGAGCTTCATCGGTATTTACAGCATGGTCAAGAAGCTTGAGAAGATCATCAGCCTCGAGAGACTTGAGTACATAAAGCTGGCAACGTGACAGCAGAGGACGGATAACCTCGAACGAAGGATTCTCGGTAGTGGCACCTATAAGCGTAACAGTACCCGTTTCGACAGCACTCAACAGGGAATCCTGCTGCGACTTGTTAAAACGGTGTATCTCGTCGATAAACAATATGGCACCACCGCGTGAGAAGAGGGGTGAATTCTTGGCCTTGTCAATAACCTCACGAACCTCCTTCACACCCGATGACACTGCATTAAGCGTATAAAAAGGGCGGTTCAACTGATGGGCTATTATGCGCGCAATAGTAGTCTTGCCCGTCCCCGGAGGCCCCCACATGATGAATGAGAGGATGCGCCCGGAGTCTATCATGCGACGCAATACAGCCCCCTCGCCAACGAGGTGCTGCTGCCCTACATAACCGTCAAAGGAAGTGGGACGAAGACGTTCGGCCAATGGTTGTGCCATATTATTGTTGTTTACAGCGTTCACCGCCCTGCACCCAAGGATGCAGGGCGGCAATTGTATCATTGAAAGAAAATGTATTAGCTGAGACCAACAATCTCACCATCGACAAAATCGATGTGGTTCGCCTGCGGATCCTTAGGCAAACCAGGCATACGTATGATGTCGCCTGCTATGGCAACTATCATCTCAGCACCGGCATTAAGGACAACATCGCGTATCTGTAGATTGAAGTCCTTTACAGCACCATATTTCTTGGCGTCTGCGCTGAAAGAGAACTGGGTCTTTGCGATACATACCGGGAACTGCGCAAGGCCATATTTCTCGGCAAGCTTTATGCGGTCGAGAGCAGGTTTAGCAAATGTAACCGAAGCTGCACCATAGATATTCTTTGCCACCTTCTCTATCTTTGTCTGTATGCTGTCGCCGTCCTCATATGTAAAGCGCAATGGCTCTGAAGGATTCTTCTCTATTGTATCCACAACAATCTGCGCCATCTCCACAGCACCCTCACCACCCTGGGCAAAGGCATTGTTGATAACAAACGGAAGGCCTAGTTCCTGCTCGCAATGGGCACGCAGGAGCGCCATCTCCTCATCGGTATCGGTAGCAAATCGGTTGAACACCACAATTACCGACTGACCGAAAGAGCGCAGGTTCGCCACATGACGGTCAAGGTTAGCAAGACCGTTGCGCAGACCATCCATATCGGGTTCCTTTATCTTGTCGAGTTCCACGCCTCCATGCATCTTCAAACCCTGCGCAGTTGCTACGATTACTGTCGCATCGGGCTGCAGACCACTCTTGCGGCAAAGGATATTGTAGAACTTCTCTGCACCCAGGTCGGCACCGAAACCAGCCTCGGTAATCGTATATTCACTATGAGCAAGTGCCATCTTTGTCGCCAACTGAGAATTACAGCCGTGGGCGATGTTCGCGAAAGGACCGCCATGGATAATGGCAGGAGTATTCTCTGTTGTCTGCACGAGGTTCGGCTGTATGGCATCCTTGAGAAGAACCATAATTGAACCGGCAACGCCAAGGTCTTTTACTGTGAAAGGCTCGCCTGCATATGTGTAGCCGAGCATGATGTTCTCGATGCGGCGACGGAGATCATTCTCATCACTCGCAAGGCAGAGGATTGCCATAAGTTCCGAAGCGGGAGTAATATCGAAACCAGCCTGTTCAACAATACCATTTGTAGCAGGGCCGATACCAGTGATGATAGAACGCAATGAGCGGTCATTGACATCAAGGACACGGCGCCAGAGGATTTCCTTGAGGCCGAAGCCATCCTTGGCGTGCTGATAGAGATAGTTGTCGAGCAACGCTGAAATCATATTGTGAGCCGAGGTGATGGCGTGGAAGTCACCTGTGAAATGGAGATTGATTTTCTCCATAGGCAACACCTGTGCATAACCACCGCCGGCAGCACCACCCTTCATACCGAAACAGGGACCGAGAGAAGGCTCGCGAAGAGCAACGACAGCCCTCTTGTCAATCTTGTTAAGACCCAATGCAAGACCTATAGAAACAGTTGTCTTTCCTATACCGGCCTTTGTTGCTGTGATTGCAGTCACAAGAATAAGTTTACCTTTCTTCTCTGTAATAAGGTTCAAGGGCAACTTCGCAATGTACTTGCCATAATGCTCCAAATCATTGGCATCGATGCCAATCTGGGCAGCCACGTTCTCAATGCGCTCAAGTTTGGTTTCATGAGCAATCTGAATGTCACTCTTCATAAGTATTTTAAATTTTTATTAATATTTCAGTACTTTATGCGAAGATACGTTTTTTTTTGCTTAAAACAGCGACAATAACAATGTTTATTGCAGCAAGGATACAAAAAGGAAGATACACCGTGGCTCAAAGCTTAACGAACGCAGCCATAGCACGTTCAAGAGCCTTATGTTCTTCAACAAAAACCGCCAACAGCTCATTGCACCTATTGCAGAACTGCGCATAGTCAAAAGTCGAGAAATAATCTTTTATCTGCACATCTATATCCCTGCAATCAGCCGTCACTATTCCAAGACCATACTTCCTCACCAGCACCTCCTGCACAGAACCAGCAGTCACAATTACCGGCTTTTTATGGATGAGGGCAAGATAGAAACGGTTTGACATTATTGCCGAATGTTCCATATCACTTGGGAAGAATATGTTGATGAAATCACACTTTGCGACAATTGCAGCTTCATCCTCTTTTTTATAAAAGCCACTGAACTCAACATTTGTATAGTTTTTTGAGGCTGCAAAATCATGTAATGCAGCTGCCGCATCACCACGTCCGGCAAATCTCAGACGATAGTCTCCACTACCGCCTAACGATTCAATAAGTTTTACATTGGAGCTGAAATTACGTATATAGCCTATTGTAAGGATATCCAAAGGAACAGCTACAGATTTCTGCACAGGATTATTTTCCAAAGCTTCAATTGCAGCATCAACACTAAAGTTGTGTGAAATAAGATACTCATGCCCGGCAGGCAGGCAAGCCTTGAACCCCGGCGATGAAATTACATTACAAAAGCTATCGGCAACAACCTTTGAATAAACACTCTTCAACAGCGGTTTTTGTTCAACCGAGATATCGCGGTAATCTATGATATAGCGCCCTTTGAACCTCTTACGCAACAGACACGCTAGCAGTATTGCAAGATGAGGTCCCGAGACCACAAGCCTGTCATATCCGTTTTCAAGAACCATCTTCTTTATGAAGCGCGAGTACCTAAGATAGTGCCATGCCTTCACAAAGGGATTACAAAGATTTGCTCCGGCAGATGAATACCCCATAGCGGCAGTCGAATCACTTCCATCCCTATCCCAGAGAATGACATCATAGGAGCATCCCAACCTGTCGAAAACGCTCTTGTAGGTATTCACATAAGGGCACACCCACTGATTTCCCAATATTATTATCGCAACTTTCATCAAAGAAAAAAAGATGTCTACAGAGCGAAGATATATATAAAATCTGAATAATAGAGGTAAAAATATGGATTTTACGGATTTATTAGTTAAATTCGCGAGTTATTAGAAAATACAAAAACACTATACAGCGATGACTGCAACAAACGAAACCGAAAAGAACGAAAAGAAAAGCATCAGCTTTATTGAGCAGATTATTGTAAGTGACCTTGAACAGGGAAAGAACGGCAGCAAGGTACAGACCCGCTTCCCGCCCGAGCCAAACGGCTACCTGCATATAGGTCATGCAAAAGCCATATGCATGGACTTTGGCATGGCCCAGAAATACAACGGCGTCTGCAACCTCCGTTTCGACGACACGAACCCCACCAAGGAAGATGTAGAGTATGTAGATGCCATAATGGAAGATATCAAATGGCTCGGTTTCGATTGGGCTAACGTTTATTATGCATCGGATTACTTCGACCAGCTTTGGGATTTCGCGATAAAGTTGATAAAAGAAGGCAAAGCATACATTGACGAGCAGACGGCTGAGCAGATTGCAGAGCAGAAGGGCACACCTACACAGCCAGGAACCGACAGCCCGTACCGCAACCGCCCCATAGAGGAGAGCCTTGAGTTGTTCCAAAAGATGAATACCGGAGAAATCGAAGAGGGACGCATGGTGCTGCGCGCAAAGATTGACATGGCGAGCCCCAACATGCACTTCCGCGACCCTATCATATACCGCGTCGTAAAGGCTGCGCACCACCGCACCGGTGAGAAGTGGAAGGCATACCCCATGTACGACTTCGCACACGGGCAGAGCGACTACTTCGAAGGCGTGACACACTCGTTATGTACACTTGAATTCGTACCGCACCGCCCCCTTTATGACTTGTTCGTTGATTGGGTAAAGGACGGCAAAGACCTTGACGACAACCGCCCACGCCAGTACGAGTTCAACAAACTGAACCTCAACTACACGCTCATGAGCAAGCGCAACCTGCTCATCCTTGTGAAAGAAGGACTCGTGAACGGATGGGACGATCCACGAATGCCGACATTATGTGGATTCCGCCGCCGCGGCTACTCACCTGAATCTATAAGGAATTTCGTTGACAAGATAGGCTACACCACATACGACGCCCTCAACGACTTTGCACTTCTGGAGAGTGCCGTACGAGAGGACCTCAACAGCCGTGCAACACGCGTATCGGCAGTCATAAACCCTGTAAAGCTGACAATTACAAACTACCCCGAAGACAAAGTCGAGGAACTTACAGCAATAAACAACCCCGAGAGGCCCGAGGACGGCACACACACCATCGAGTTCAGCAACGAGTTGTGGATTGAGCGCGATGACTTCATGGAAGATGCTCCGAAGAACTACTACCGCCTGACACCTGGCCGCGAGGTACGCCTGAAGAATGCATACATCGTACTTTGCACAGGTTGCAACAAGGACGAAAACGGCAACGTGACAGAGGTGCTTTGCGAATACATTCCACAAACAAAAACAGGCGAGGCCGATGCAAACCGCAAGGTCAAGAGCACCATACACTGGGTAAGCCGCCGCCACTGCATAGATGCTGAGGTACGTCTCTACGACCGTTTGTGGAGCGCCGAGAACCCACGCGACGAAATGGCCGCAATACGCGAGACAAAAGGATGTGATGCACTCACTGCAATGAGAGAGATGATCAACCCCGATTCTCTGAAAATCCTAAAGGAGTGCAAGGTCGAGAAATTCCTTGCAGAATGCAAACCACTTGACTACCTACAGTTTCAAAGAATCGGATACTTCAACATCGACCCAGACTCAACACCTGAAAAACCGGTATTCAACCGTACGGTATCGCTCAAGGATACATGGAGCAAGATAAAAGGAAAATAATCACATAAACTTGCAGGCCGGCATATGCCGGCCTGTCACATCACCACCCGCCATGAACTACGACAAAGGATTCTTCGACTCACCCGACTTCCGCGAACTGCTGAAGAAGTACGAACATGCAAGATCAATGGGCATGAGCCAGTACTTCGGAATAGAAGAGTTCATGGACCTTATGTCATACTTCCTGTTCATTGAAAGGCACGAAGAAGCCGCAAAAGTACTGAACGAAGCCAAACGCCTCCACCCCACTGCAACGGAGTGCACCAAAATGGAGATAAAACTGCTCCTATGCAAGGGAGAGCCCAAGAAAGCCCTTGAAAGATTCTCAGCTATTAGATATACCGAGGATAACGAAGCAAAAATACTGAAAGCCGAGATTCTACTGGCAATGAAAGACTTCAGGAACGCACGTGAGATTGCGCTTGAAATACTTCAGAGAGCCAAGCCCGACGACGACATAAACTACGACGCTCTCGAGGTACTGCTGGACTGCGGCCTCGCACAGGAAGCCCTCTTTATATGCGAAAACATCCTAAGAGCCATCCCCGGCAAACGCAACATGCTGGAGATAAAGGCCGAGTGCCTAATAGAGATGCAGAAAACCGATGAAGCAGCAGAAATATACAACAGACTGCTTGACGAAGACCCGTACTCCACATTCTATTGGGAGCAGCTCGGACACATCTACTACATGGTAAAAAGGTACGGCAAGGCACTGGAATGCTTCGAATACGAGAGCACCATCAACGAGGAGATAGAATACTCACGGATGATGCAAGGATACTGTTACTATTTCATGCATGACTATGATACTGCACGGAGAATCTTTGGAGAACTCTGCGGGAAATACCCACAATCAACCATACCGTTGTTCTACATAGCCCTTACATACTACCATGAAGGTCTTATGGAAAAAGCAATTGAGACTTTCAACAAGGTAATAGACCTCGCCCCGGAAGGAACTATAGAGGCCATGTTGGCCAGAATAAACAAATCGATGCTCAAGGACATATGCGGTATGCCCGAACGTGCCGAAGAGGCAATATCCATGGCTATATTGATGCACCCCGACAACATGAAGCAACTGATACTTGACGAAACTCACCTGTACGAGCTCAAGGACAAGGAGAACCTCACCTTCGACGACATGAACATTCTTGAAGCAAAAGAGTGGACACAGGAAGAGGAACTCTACAGGCTCGGTGTACATCTCATAGAGACAGGACACATGAACAGCGCAGTGAGAGTCCTGCGATACACAAGGGAGTTCGCAAAAGAGACATCGGACATCGACGCCTGCATTGCCTATGCGCTTTGGAAAAGCGGACAAGCAGAAACAATCGGGAATGCCGTAGAAAATGCACTTGAAGGAAAGTCCTGGATGCTATTTAAGCTATTCGGTATACCCTACAAGAACAATATCGACGCCAAAACCTTCATCGAATGCGCAAACGAGAAATTCCATGACAACAGGGGGTGACGCATGCGTCACCCCCTGTTGTCATGGAATCGAAATCATTGGCAATCGGAGAATTCCTTGACGCGATTATCGTCCTTCATCCGGCACACAAGCAGATTGCCTCCATTCTCCGCAATGATACAATCGTCCACGCCAATGACGACAACCTTGTCCAAACCACGTACATTGACAATACAATTGCGGGACTCCGAGAAATGCGAATCGGCACCTATGGAAACATTGCCGTTAAGGTCCTTTTGCATATTCGCATGCAACGACATCCACGTACCCAGGTCACTCCAGCCGAAATTTGAAGGAAATACAAAAATCTCATCGGCACGCTCCATTATGGCATAATCAACAGAGATATTGCGACACTCCGGAAAGGAAGCATTCACATGATTCTGCTCCTCCGGCGTATAGTAGTAAGGCATCAGCGACTCGAATATCGATGCAATTGGAGACTGATAGACACGGAATGCATTCACAATTGTAGATACATTCCATATGAAAATCCCAGAATTCCAATAGAAGTTATTCTTCGCCATATATGATTCAGCGACATCCAGCGATGGTTTCTCCTTGAATGAATCTACACGGAAGATTTCTTTGTTCGACAGAGATGAATTCCCAAGAGCAGCCTCTATATACCCATATCCGGTTTCGGGACGGGTAGGTTTTATACCCAAAGTAAGTATCGCATCAGAACCATTCACAAAGGACAGTGACGAAGCGACAACTCTGCGGAACTCCTGGACATCAGCAACAAAATGATCACTGGGAGTAACCACCATATTGGCCCGCGGATCGCGTTTCTTTATCTTCCATGCAGCATACGCAATACATGGTGCAGTATTCCTACGGCAAGGCTCCTTGAGGATATTGCCTTCGGGAACCATCGGTAGCTGTTCGTGTACAAGAGCTGCATATTTTTCCGATGTAAGAACCCAGACATTCTCTATAGGGCATATTCCTGCAAAGCGGTCAATTGTAAGTTGCAGCAATGTCCTGCCGCAACCGAGCACGTCGATAAACTGTTTCGGACAATCCTCGGTACTCATCGGCCAGAAACGGCTCCCTATGCCGCCTGCCATTATAACTACATGATTCGATCCCATATATGCACTTTTAATATAATCAGGAACATATTCAAGTCTCTATGACTGACGCGAAGTTAAGTCAAAAACGACAATAAACCTAAAAAAACAGGAACAAATACAGAACCTCTACCAACTATCTAGCATTCCAAACGGCCGAACAGAGTCAAGGCGCTGTACAGACAACAGCAATACAACACATTGATAATCACAAGAAAATTTTAACTGTTTTATTTCTTTTATTTTTCGCAAACATTTACTACTTTTGTACAGATTATGCTTTTTGTGCATACACTGCAAAAAAGAAGTCAACACCAAAAATACAGCAAAGAATAATATGCCCAGTCTTATATTAAGTATTCTATTGCCCGCAATATTTGCATTACTCGGAACCCTATGGGTGCACCCGAAAGTCCTTAAGATTGCAATAATGAAGAATATTGTAGACAACCCGGATGCACGTAAGCTACAGCGCAACCCGGTTCCGGTAATGGGAGGTGTTGCAGTTTTCTTCGGCATAGTCATCGGCATATGCAGTTCGCAGATGATGCTAAGCAACCACAATGTATTCGTACTTTTGGCAGCAATGCTCATAATGCTGTACATAGGCACCATCGACGACATACTTGACCTCTCCCCGACAACCAGATTCATAATAGAGATTTTGGTTGTATCCTGGATTATGTATACCAATAGCATAAGTATAAACAGTCTTGAAGGGATTTGGGGCATAAACGAACTGTCGGCATGGGTATCATACCCATTGACGATATTCGCATCGGTAGGAATCATAAACGCAATAAACCTTATTGACGGAGTAAATGGTCTGTCATCCGGTTTCTGCTTCATAGCATCGGTATTGTTTGCAACAATGTTCTACAGTGTGGGAGACCACGCAATGGCCATTATTGCATCATCGGCAGCCGGTGCCATAATACCATTCTTCTTCCATAACGTATTCGGCTACAAAAGCAGAATGTTCATAGGCGATGGAGGCACACTGCTGATGGGCATCATGATGTCGGCATTTGTCATCAGCATTATTGATAAGCAATCGTCATGCACAATTCATTCAAATACAGGGATGAGCATGACAGCATTCGTGCTTGCAGTACTTGCAATACCCGTCTTTGACACAATAAGGGTAATGTTCTCACGCATCTTGAGAGGAACATCCCCATTCCATCCCGACAGGACCCACCTGCACCATCTGTTCATTAACTTAGGATTCTCGCATGCAGGTACCACGATCTCAATACTGACCATGAATTCGATAATAGTAATGTCTTGGTTTGCAACATACAAGGCCGGCGCACCCAAAGACATGCAGCTATATACCGTAATCGCTCTTGGCGGCCTGGTCACTTTCATATTCTACAAATATGCTACTACAAAAATAAAGAAACAAGGGAAGACTCTCGCATTCTTCAGCAGAATCGCAAAAACCATGCATTTGGAAAAGAAAGGGTTCTGGTTGCATCTTCAGAACTTCATTGACAAGATATAAACTTGAAATAGCTGACTAACAAGGCATTTACAAAGGAAGCAAGAGGCTGACCCAAAAGTGATTTTACAAAGAGAGCACCCCTTGCCAGAATACACTCTGGCAGGGGGTGATTGTTCTAAAAATGGGCTTTTGAGTCAGCCTCTTGATCGTTCAAGAAAAGGATCCGAGGGCCCACTCTTTTCCTGGCACTTGAGCCCCATTCAGTTCCTTTCAAGATTATACTTTACCACATGCACACCCACAAGCCTGTCATACCTTTCGCCAAAGGCACGGTGATAGACATATATCATGTACTCATTCTCGGTGTTGTACCAATTTCCCTCAGAGAATGCGAGTCCTGGTGTTGACGAGCCGTCAGGCAACCATACGTACATGTAGTTGTATATACCCAACTTCAACAGTCTGGATGTGAAGTAGTACCCACCTTCATGGTCATACTCCAACCTGTCAGGAGCCGCGAAACGGTCACCACACAAATCCCCCATAAGATAGTACCCGCCGCCATCACGGTAAGGAGCATCAAGTGCAAAGTGTACATATACATAATCGGCCTCAATGGGCGAGCCGTAGCCTTCGAGCGTATTCACATAGAACAGGCCATTCTCATCGCGGTAATTCGAATGGGAACGGCGAACCTTGTCCACATGAAGTATCGCATGGTAGTCGGGGGCCTGATACACAACCTCCTCGACATTGAAGCCAGGCGAATTAGGATCAGTAAGCTCAAAACGACGAAACTCGTTGCCTGCATCAAAAATCAACCTCTCATTATGCACATATTCCAGCTTATAAGCAGTCTGGTAAGTAGGCTTCAACCCGGATACCATGCTATAGCGGCGGCGGTTCTGGTAAACGACCGGTTTGAGTTCGCTGGCCGGGGAAGGAACCTGATAACGGGAATATTCCACAACGAACGAGAGCTGCTGTTCCCCGTCATTCAACGAGCGGTCAGTATCACCGCTGACAGTAGCACCGATACCAACCCTAGTCTCCACCACCGAAAAGTCATAATGCAGTACAGGAACCTCGTCAGATAGTTCATCGTCGAAGATCTCGACCCTGTAGTTGCCCGACAGCTTCAGGGATATATTTTCATTGGGGATATCAAAACTGTAGTGAGTATACAGTTGGGTAGTGTTTATGGAATTCTCCCATTCCTCAACAGGCACGTTATTGAAACCGTCTAGATAATCAATCTCTATAAGGTCCGAAAGTGTCCAATCTGCATTGCGGTGCGTTACCCTGAAAGTATAACGCTTGTAGGTATGGGACATTTCATCAAAAGAGAAATGTATCACGTCGTCACTTCCTAGCTGTATTACAGGCGGGTCGCTCCAGACCTCATTCAGGACCATCCGGGGAGAACGAACCGACGAGGAGAATGATGTCGCAAACTGGGCGTATGAAGACAACGGAAGGGATAGGAAGAGTATTATATATAAGGTACGTAGCATCTCTTGAACATTAATTCAAGGCGAAGATAAGCATTAAAAGAGAATCTTGTAGTATATTTACAAAAAATTAAAGGCAAATACACCTGTAATGAGACGTACAATTCTTACAACAGCATTAATAATGACCCTGGTCACCACAATCGACGCACAGGACGTAATATACGAAAAGGAAGACAGCATCTTCATAGAAAATGTAGTAGAGGATTTGAAAAGTGAAGAGTTTTCCGACAAAGGCAAGTTGCTTTTGGCCATTGCCGACAAGTTCATAGGGCAGGAATATATTGCGGGTACCTTGGAAAACGGTCCAGACGAGCCGCTGTACATAAGCTGCAGCAAACTAGACTGCACTACATTAATAGAGCTGGTACTGGCCATAGGAATAACCATTGACAAGAACAACAGTTCTTTCAATGATGTATGCAACGAGCTTGAAATGCTAAGATACAGGAACGGCAAACGTAGAGGATACACAAGCCGCCTGCATTATATAAGCTGGTGGATAGCAGACAGCGCGAAACAGGGTCTGATTGACGAAGTCACAGCATGCAATCTGAGCAACAGCAGCAACCTGCACCTCACATTTATGAGCAGACACCCGCAAAGCTATCCAATGCTTAAGGAGAACCCCGGAATCATTAAAGAGATAGAAACACTTGAAGAACCTTTCTGCGGACGCCCCATTGACTACATACCAAAGAGAATGCTCGACCGCAGCAAGAAAGAACTGCCGATAGAGGATGGCGACATCCTGGCCTTGACGACCGAAATTGAAGGACTTGACGTGACACACGTTGGCTTTGCATTCTGGAAGGAAGGACATCTGCATCTGCTTCATGCGTCAAGTGGGAAAAAGGAAGTGATAAAAGACAATGAAACCCTTTACAATTATCAGGCAAAGCGCAAATCACAGACAGGAATAAGAGTATTCAGGATGAGATAGGCGAATATCGGAATATTTTTTGTATTTTTGCAGGAGGAACAAAGGATTATAACAAAGACAAATATGGCAGAATTAAAAGATTTGACCAAACGTAGCGAAAGCTATTCACAGTGGTACAATGACCTTGTACTGAAAGCCGACCTGGCCGAACAGTCACCTGTAAGAGGATGTATGGTAATAAAGCCATACGGTTATGCAATTTGGGAGAAGATGCAGAGGGTGCTTGATGACATGTTCAAGGAAACAGGACATGTCAACGCATACTTTCCGTTGCTCATACCGAAATCATTCCTTAGCCGCGAGGCCGAGCATGTCGAGGGCTTCGCAAAGGAGTGTGCAGTCGTAACTCATTATCGTCTCAAGAATGCCGAGGACGGCAGTGGAGTGGTTGTCGACCCGGCTGCCAAGCTCGAAGAGGAGATGATCATACGCCCCACATCGGAGACTATCATATGGAGTTCATACAAGAACTGGATACAGTCGTACCGCGACCTTCCCATAAAGATAAACCAGTGGGCCAATGTAATGCGCTGGGAGATGCGCACCCGCCTGTTCCTGCGTACAGCCGAATTCCTGTGGCAGGAGGGACATACAGCACACGCAACACGCGAAGAGGCCGAAGAAGAGGCACGTACAATGCTCCATGTGTACAACGATTTTGCCAACAAGTACATGGCGCTGCCGGTTGTGATGGGTGTAAAGAGTGCCAATGAGCGCTTTGCCGGCGCACTCGACACATACACCATTGAGGGTATGATGCAGGACGGAAAAGCACTGCAGTGCGGAACATCACACTTCCTTGGACAAAACTTCGCAAAAGCGTTCAATGTACAGTTCGTTGACAAGAGCAACAATCTCGAATACGTATGGGCAACATCATGGGGAGTTTCGACACGACTCATGGGAGCACTCATAATGACACACTCCGATGACAATGGCCTCGTACTTCCGCCGGCACTTGCTCCGATACAAGTTGTCATAGTACCTATCTACAAGAATGACGAGCAGCTGAGCACCATAAGGGGCAAAGTTGATCCTATGATAGCAGAGCTCAAGAAACTTGGCATCACCGTAAAGTTTGATGACGCCGATAACCGCCGTCCTGGATTCAAATTCGCAGAATATGAGCTTAAAGGTATCCCCGTACGCCTTGTACTTGGAGCACGCGACATTGAGAACGGAACGATTGAAGTCATGCGCCGAGACACTCTTGAGAAGGAGACACGCCAGATTGACGGCATTGTCGAATACGTAAAGCAGCTACTTGACGACATACAGAGCAACCTACACAGCAAGGCACTAGCAATGAGAGAGGCATGCACACGCAGTGTGGACACTTACGAGGAGTTCAAGACAGAAATAGAGAAAGGCGGCTTTATCCTTGCGCACTGGGACGGAACACCAGAAACAGAAGAGCAGATAAAGAACGACACAAAGGCAACAATCCGCTGCATTCCACTCGGTTGGGACGAGACACCGGGTACCTGCATGGTAACAGGAAAGCCTTCGGCACGCCGCGTATTGTTCGCAAGAGCTTATTGATTGGAAAACACTGTCGTATATAACAAACAAGGAGTTGTAGTTATCTACAGCTCCTTGTTTGTTATATCTTGTTTATATCTGTCATTGATTTACAGCATGCTCTTCACTCATCTGTTTTAGAGTCTCAAGCCTTCGTCTCTCCCTCTCTTCGAATCCCTCACGCGTACGTTTCCAACGCTTATGAGTCCACAGCCACAATTCGGGACTCTCCATGATGTTAGCTTCGAGTCTCTTGTAATACAATTCAGTAGCTTCAAATTCCTTGAGCTTCGAAGCATCCTCTGCAAGACACTCTACACAAATCTCATAATATCCTCGTTTTATGCGGGTTGTATAAGTGTAATATATTGCCGAATGTGTGCGCTGGGCAATCTTTTCAGTTCCCACAAAGACCGGGGTATCCTGATTAAGGAACTTGACCCAGTGCTTTATAGCCTCCCATTTAGGCAACTGGTCGGCTACAAAACCTACCAGAAACAGCTTGCCCTCTTTCTCGGCCTGCAGAATCCTGCGCAGAGTATTCTTCATCGGTATGGGCTCTGCACCGAATTGCCCGCGTACACGCTTCATAAGGGAATCAAAGTACTTGTTGCGCAGTACATGGTACACCTCACCTACAAAGACCTTATCCAAGTCAAAATAGAGCGATACTGAATTCATGTATTCCCAATTGAACACATGACCGATATAAACGACACATGAGTGACCATTCTCGAAAGATTTCTTAATCTTGTCCATTCCCACGAAATGCATGTGCTCGCGTGCCTTCTCCTCGCTCATGCCATGCAGTTTGATTATCTCCAGGAAAAAATCGCATAGACGGTAATAAAACTTCGACTCAATGGATTTTATTTCCTTAAGACTCTTGTCAGGGAATGAATTGACAAGATTTTGACGTACTACCTTGCGACGATACCGCACTACATGGAAAATAAAAAAATATAGCGTGTCGGATAACAGATACAACACACAGAAAGGCAACTTGTTGATTACAAACAGGAATACTAGCGAGATATAATACAGGAGTGCTTTCATAGAAACCTCTGATTTGGTAGTTTCTGCAACGAAATTCTTACAACACGGAATGTGATCCCGGTGGGATTCAAACCCACGACCTTCAGAACCGGAATCTGACGCTCTATTCAGCTAAGCTACGGGACCTATCACTTTGCAACCGCGAAGATACAAATAATTTGCAAAGTAACTATTGTCAATATGCCAAAAAAACATTTGACAAAATTCAAATTTCATACAATTTATGCCCAATTAATTGAATAAAGTAAAGCAAAAACCTTATCTTTGCCAAAATTCATCAAGCCACTAAAGCAATATCGAATAATTTTAACACGATTCAAACACACTGGCGATACAATTTGTCAAACACACACCAACAGTAATATGAAACTATACACACTTCCTACAGAATACAAGCCTTTGCTCGACCTTAAACAGACCGAGCTAGCCATCAAACAAATAAAAGAGACATTCCAGCTAAATCTTTCATCGACACTGCGCCTGCGCCGCGTGACCGCACCGCTGTTCGTACTGAAAGGCACCGGACTGAACGACGACCTTAATGGATACGAGAATGCCGTCAGCTTTCCCATTCAGGACATGGACGGAGCTGTTGCAGAGGTCGTGCACTCACTAGCGAAATGGAAAAGAGTCACCCTTGCCGAGTACAACATAGCAAAGGGATATGGCATATACACCGACATGAACGCCATACGCGCACACGAAGAACTGGACAACCTGCACTCCCTATATGTCGACCAGTGGGACTGGGAACGTGTAATAACGGATGACGAACGAAGCGTAGCATACCTCAAGCAGGTTGTCAAGGAGATATATTCAGCAATACTACACACCGAGTTCACCCTAAGTGAGTGTTACCCACAACTGCCGCCGTCACTGCCGGAAAAAATAGAATTCATACACAGCGAGGAACTTCGTAAGCTATATCCGGGACTTACACCAAAGGAGAGAGAGGAAGCTATAACAAGAAAGCATGGTGCCGTATTCATAATAGGAATAGGCAATGAATTGGGTGACGGTATTCCCCACGACAATCGTGCTCCCGACTACGACGATTACAGTACCCTGAACGAGGATGGGCATTACGGACTCAACGGAGACCTCATGATCTGGAGCGATGTGCTAGGCAAGGCCATGGAACTATCCTCGATGGGAATACGCGTGGACCGCAAGGCCTTGTTGCACCAGCTTGAAAAGTCGGGGAAGGAAGAACGCAAGCAACTCTACTTCCACCGCAGGATGCTCGAAGGTACACTACCACTCAGCATAGGCGGCGGTATCGGCCAATCACGCCTGTGTATGCTGCTCCTGAAGAAAGCACATATCGGTGAGATACAGTCAAGCATCTGGCCCGAAGAGATGCGCCGCGAATGTACAAGGATAAATATTCCCCTTATATAACCCAGCCATGGACGTAAGGATTGAGAATGGTTGGAAAGAAGTCCTCAAGGATGAATTCGAAAAGGAGTATTTCAGAAAATTGACATCATTCGTCAAGGCTGAATATTCCGGAAAAAGCCCCATATACCCCCCAGCGAAGCTGATATTCAATGCATTCGACCATTGCCCATTCAACAAAGTAAAGGTTGTCATCCTTGGACAAGACCCGTACCACGGTGCAGGACAAGCAAACGGGCTATGCTTCTCGGTAAACAAGGGCATTCCCATCCCACCATCACTGCTGAACATATTCAAGGAGATTGAACAGGATACCGGCACACCGGTACCGCAAGACGGCGACCTTACACGCTGGAGCGAGCAGGGCGTATTGTTGCTGAATGCAACACTCACTGTACGTGCATCGCAGGCCGGTTCACACCAGAAACGCGGTTGGGAAGAATTCACGGACGCCGCCATACGCCAGCTCTCGACAATGCGTGAGAACATCGTATTCATCCTATGGGGCAGCTACGCCCAGAAGAAAGGGGCATTCATTGACCGCAACAGACATCTCGTATTAACATCACCACACCCATCGCCACTGTCGGCATACCAGGGATTCTTCGGAAACCACCATTTCAGCAGAGCAAACGAATATCTTAAGGAGCATGGGCAAAAGCCCATCATATGGTAAACTAAAAACAGGCTTCAACGGCCTGTTTTTAGTTTATTTGTGAGCTATGTCAATCGTTATACCACTCGACATTGGAACTTGCGCTGCTGCGTTTCTCGAACTTGAGCGCGTCGGCCAGCATCTGCGATGTTGCGCGGAAACTGAAGTTGAATGACGTATACGGGCTCAACACTATTCCGCACGACATCTCGAAACAGTGAAGATCGCGCGAGATATTTAGCATGGTAGTAGTCAGTTTCTTGAACTCGAAATTGTATCCCGATGTAAAGTTCATGTTCCAGTTGTCAGAGATTCCTATATTACCGGAAAAGTTCAGGTTCTGCGTGAATTTATAGGGATAGCGCATAGTCTTTACGTTTATCTCTGCAGCCGTATTCTCGGCCATCACTATACCGTATGACACCGTAAGGCTCCATGGCAGCTTGAATGGCATATAACCATCGTCATCAACATCGGCATCCTGGGTTTTCTTTGACTTTCCGGCGCGCAGCGACTCCTTCTTGTCAAGCTGTTCTTTGCCAGCTTCATCCTCTATCTCGCCATCCTCACCATTTTCGTCATCGCTGCCCAGCAACCAATCCTTAATTTTGCCATAGGTTTTGTTGTTGAACGTATATGATATGTTCTGGCTCATGCCCTGGAAACGTCCGAAACGGCCATATGACCACTCAGTCCTCTCGCCGACCACAACCTGCCCGCGCTCATTGAACTCGTATGCATACGTTGCCCATGTTGCATTTAGGCTGAAGGTATAATTCTTTGAGAGTTTCAGTCTCAAGCGCGTCGAAAGGTTACTCCAGGGCCTGGTCTTCGCAGCAAGATTATATGAGATTGACGCGCCCAACTCGTCTATTATGCTGACCTTCTTCAAAGAGTCGTTCTTTGCACGCCACTTCATTTCGACATTATTGCTCACGCTAAATGAGATGCTTCCGGTCTTGCCTTTCCCCGGAACGCCATAAAGGCTGTTCTGGTATGGAGAATACTCGACAGTACGCACCTCACCGTTCTTGTCGGTATATACATAAGAGTCGTAATAACCATAGCGGTCGCTTCCGAAATCCGGTGCATAAGTAAAGGAAACCGAAGGCTTGAAGACGTGGCGCACCGTATGTATGCGGCTCTTTTTAAGGAAACCAGCCGGCTGGTAGAAACCGTAAAGTGTAGTGTTTGCCGAAATTGAGAAGTTATAGTTATACACGCGGTTGAAGCCGTTTATGGTATCTCGCACGACACTGCCCGAAGCCTCATCCCAATGCTGGTTCACCTTTTTGAGATACCAACGTTCAGTATAATTCAAGCTTGGAGTGACATTTATGACATCAAACAGCTGAAATGTCGCGCTTATGGGAATATTGTGTTTGAAACCGTTCCTCCAATCCCTTACGAGGTTCGAATCGAACACCTTATCTTCCTTGGTGGAAATGCTGTTGCTCATCTGACCAGAATAAGAAAGGGAAATTTTCTCGTACCAGCGTTCGTCACCTGCACGTTTCTTTCTTTTGAACGGGTACTTCTTGCTCAATGAAACACTAAGGTTCGGCAGCGTGAGCGAGAGTGTAGAATCCTGAATGTTCTGCGCAATGTTCATGGTCGCCGATATCGACAATCCTATACTGGGGAAAGTATGCGAATAACTCACACTAGAGGTTCTCATGCTCTGCGAGTTCAGGATAGGGTTATAGAGGCTGTTGAGGTTGGAACGCTCATAACTGGCCGTGGCAAAATTCACACTTGCCGAGAAATTGCTGTTGGGACGCGCCTTGGGATCCTGACGGTGACTCCACTGCAGACGGAAGTTCTTGCCTACTGCATAATCGGGCAATCCCTTTTCGCCTTCCTTTGTTACAAGATAGCTGAAGTCAACGCTTCCTGAATAGCGGTAACGTCTTGCATATGTCGAAGCCGCACCAAGCCCCCATGAACCTTTGGTGTATATCTCACCCGTAAGGCGAAGATCAAGTTTGTCGCTTATGGCAAAATAGTAGCCTCCGTCACGCAGATAGAAACCGCGTTCCATCTCGTCACCGTAAGTAGGCATTATAATACCCGAGGAATAACTGCTCGTGAACGGAAAATAGCCGAACGGCAACGCAACAGGCAGGGGCACATCCTCGATAACCAGATACAACGGGCCCGAAACGACATCCTTCTTGGGACGCACCTTGGCACGTGTCAACTGTATGTAGAAATGAGGATGCTCGGCATCGCAGGTCGTATATTTACCATCCTGGGAGTAGAAGACGTCAGTCGAGTCCTTCTTGGCTTTACCACCCATTATGAAACCATCACCCTGCTGTGTAAAGACATTACTTATAAAACCCTTCTTTGTCTTGAAGTTATAACTCATCCTGTCCGATTCATAGGGAGTGCTGCCATCCTTGAAGATAGGCATTCCGACATCGGCTCCCAAAGAATCCTTACGCCCCATGGCATGCACAACACTGCTATCCATGTTCATGGTTATGACATCTGCGGTAAGTTCAACATTGTCATATGTAACCTTACTGTTTCCGTACAGATAGGCATTTCCAGTGCGTGACCACACCATAGAATCGGTACACTCGTAATATACAGGGGCATCCAGAGGCTCTTTCCGGCCCTTTTCCTCTACAGAATCAACAATAACCGTAAAAGAATCAACCTCAAGTGAGTCGGTCATTATATGTGGAGGAGTAAACAAAGAGTCCAGAGCAAGAGAAAATCCATTCAGGCTTGCCGGATATACTACATGCGCGTTGACAGGCATTGCAAGAGCAACGACCGTCAGCAGAACAGAAAGCAGGAATATTTTAAAGAATCCAATCCTCATTTGTCTATGCTAGAATAGCAAAGGACAAAATTACTAAATAAAAAGGAGTATTCCCCCCTTTTTTAGAATAAAAATATAAAAAACTTTGAATACAGAGACATAATCGGACACTACATGAACATTCCACCCCACTCTTTAACCTTGAAGACCGCCCCATCGGAAATCTTCGCCATGCTCTCAACAACCTGTGCAAATGTGCGCGGAGTCTCAAGAAACTTGGTCTTGGAGAAGAACTTGTCGGCAAAGCATATCAGCTGCTCTTCCAGTGTCTCGGGATAAAAATCCTTTACCGGAAGATTCCAGGCATTTGCAACTATAGCATCCTTCGACAAGCCTGTACCCGTATGCCTTTCGCACACTCTTGCATGACGTTCAAATCCAAGCCCACGAAGCAGTTGTGCACCAAGATAACCATGACACAAATACGGTTCAGTACCAAAACAATATATACGCGGAGCATCGGTAAGAAATATGCCCAGATCGTGTAGCATAGCAGCCTCCTCAACGAACTGCATATCAAGCCGCAGTTCTGGATGACGGTGCCCCATCTCCAGCGCAAGTTCCGTAACACGCCTCGCATGTATCGTGTAAATTTTTTTTAACTCATTTTCAACCGGATAATAGCGGTCTATAATTTCTTCAACATCCATAGCTGCACATAATTCAGTGCTAATATAGCAAATCCATAGCAAACACAAAGGAAAATCCATGGAAAACCTTCAATAACAGGCACCAGAAGACAAACAAAGCAAAAAAAAAACGCAAAGACAAACTAAATTATTGTTTTACACCATATATTCATATTATTTTATTATTTTTGCCTAAAGTTTGGACGAATACGCAATGGCAACAAACAACAGGATAAACGAAAAGGCTCTGATGCTGCCCCCCATAACCCTTGAGGAGATGTCGGGCATAAAACTGATGAACAGAACGGACACGAAGTTCGTGGCCACCATCGAGCAATTGCACATGTTCCTGCTTGCCGTACAAGGCAAGTACTACATCCAGGAGATAAACGGAAAACGCATTGCCAGCTATCATACAACATATTTCGACACAGAAGACTACCAGATGTACCGCATGCACCACTGCGGCAGAACCGTCAGGGAGAAGATACGTGTACGGACATACATGGACAGTGACGACACATTCTTTGAGATAAAGAACAAGAACAACCACGGCCGCACGAAAAAAAAGAGGATACCCGTAACGACACTCGCGACCCTTCACGACCATTATGACCAGGTGATACCGTTCATGGAAAAGCATGCATGGTACAGAATCGAGGAGATCTCCCCTGTAATCGAGAACTGGTTCAACCGGATAACCCTGGTAAACTTCGGCAAGACCGAAAGGCTGACGATTGATTTCAACCTGCAGTTCCACCACATCAAGAGCGACATGCACGACCAACTTCAGAAAGTCGCCATAATTGAGTTGAAACGTGACGGCAACGTACCGTCACCAGCCCTTGACATAATAAGGGAGTTACGCATAAGACGTTCAGGTTTCAGCAAATACTGCATAGGCAGCGCACTCACGAACTGCAACCTCAAGCGCAACAACTTCAAGGAGAGGCTTACAATGATAAGAAAAATGGAAACAAACATCAAATAACACACGACAAATGAAACTCTTTACGACAATCATGCTATTATGCACAATGCTGTCCACTCCATTGGCAGCACAGAGTTCTACGCCTGCAACCGGAACGACAAACATTACGACTGCAGACGCACAGTTACTGGGATTCAGTTTCGACTATGATGACGATGACGCGAAGATGTCCATCGGCATCAGAGAGAAAAGAGTAACTGAACATAAGATTATCGACATTGACCACATATGGGAGCTGTTGATAGCATTCCTTATAAACCTTATTGCAATAATGATAGTCGTACGTGGTCTATATTACCCGAAATGCAAGCGCGGAGAGTTCTTCTTCACTTACATACTTATTGCTATAAGCACTTTCATGCTCATATACGTCCTGGGAGATGTCAAGCTCAAGGCCGGAATCGCACTTGGCCTTTTTGCCATCTTCAGCATTATACGCTACCGTACCGAGCAGGTTGCCATAAGGGAAATGACATACCTGTTTATAATAATAGCCATAAGCGCAATCAACGGATTGACCGTGAGCGAACTAAGCTATGGAGAAGTGCTTATAATCAATATTTTGTTCATCCTTTCCATATGGGTATGCGAGAGCAAGCTGCTCATAAGCCACTACTCGTACAAAGTCATAAAGTACGACAATGTAAACCTCATAACCCCCGACAAGAGAGACGAACTAATTGACGACCTTGAGAAACGCACAGGGCTCAAGATAGAAAAGGTAGAGGTAGGGGCAATAGACTTCCTTAAAGACGCAGCCATCGTAAAGATGTATTACCGTAGCAAAGAATTCAATAACTCAGTAGACACCACATTAAAGACACCTACAGATGAATATAAGCTCAAGAATTAAGAAAAATTTGGCATTTTACTTGCTGGCAGCAGTATTTGCATTCGCGCCGCTGTGCAACGCAGATGCACAAAGTGACGATAACGAGTTCGGCATATGGACCACGCTCGAAGCATCGAAGAAGATAAACAAGAAGCTCAAGCTCGATTTTGAGGCAGAGTTGCGTACCATTGAGGGTGTCGGCGACATTGAACGCGTCTCACTGGGTGCCGGAGCAAGCTATAAGTTCACCAAATGGCTAAAGGCAAGTGCCGGATACATTTTCATATACAGCCATAGCCTAGAGGAGAAGAAACCCAAAACAGACGATCCCCTTATAATTGACGGTATAGGCACATTCTACGACTATAACGTCGACCACGCATACTGGACAGAGCGTCACAGATTCCACCTATCATTGACTGGTGAATATAAGATTGGACGAGTGGAATTATCATTGCGCGAACGCCTCCAGTACACACGTACGAATTCTGCAGTCACCGACGAGAGCAAATACCGTTGGCACCAGCAGTTCGACGCTGACTTCAACGAGATTGAGCCGACATTGGAGTTGAAGGAGACCGCCCCGGAACTGAAGGAGACGAAGTACAATACCACACTGCGTTCACGACTGACAGCAAAGTGGGACATTGCCAAGTGCAAGGTGACCCCTTTTGCCTCAGTAGAACTATACACACGCCTGGATGACTGGAAGGGCTGTGACAAGATGCGTTACAGAATAGGCGCAAGCTACAAGATAAACAAGGACAACTCGGTATCGTTGTTCTACATGTACCAGGACGCCAACGACGATGACGAACCGAAAGGCCACGCCATAGGATTAGGATATTCAATCGACCTTTAAATTTACATCTATGAAGAGAATTTACATAATACTACTTGTCATTATTGCATCGTCACTCCCTACAGCAGCACAGCAGATGCTTGTAGACAAGGGAAGCGACAGCAATGAAATTGTCAACCTCGAGAACCTGAAACGAATTACATTCAACGGGACAACTGTAAACATCGAGCAGACTGATGGCACAACAAGCAGTACCGCCATGGGAGAGATAAACCGAATATACTTCGGAGACTTCAGCGCAATCGATGACATAAAGCCACAAAGCAAAGAACTTATAAGCTACTTGTCAAGCGAAGCCATTGCCATCAACTGCGAGGCCGGAACAATTGTGACAATCTACGATGTGATAGGCTCACAGGTTACAAGCATAAGACTCAAGAGCGAAGGCGGAATGATAGGCATTGCACATCTACCCAAAGGTATATATATCATAAAAGCCAATGACAGAACCGCAAAATTCATGAAAAGATGAAAAGAGCAACACTGATTATATGCCTGCTTTCAGCATCACTGGCACAGGCACAGACACTATACGTCAACAACAGCGACAACACCCATCTGGCTTTTGACACAAATGGCACAGAGGTAACCTTCGACGAAAAGCAGCAGCTCGTCATGGTAAGAACACAGGACGGAGCCGCAAGCCAGTTCGCAACCACTAGAGTAACGGAGATTGCTCCGGAATCAAACAACGGAAATGCACTGACCTACAACCTTACCCCGAAAGTATCGTTCAACACAGCCGATGCTAGCAACTACAACGAGATTGTGGAAACCATTATAACGGATGAGCTGGATGACGAATCGGGCGACTTTGTGGAAAATTACGATTCCGAACGTACGATAACCATTACGTTCAGTAAATCTGGTGTAAAGACAAGTTCCCTCCCCAGCGACATAACAGCAATCATCGACGGCGGACATATTGTAATAAATTCGATGCGCAGCAAGGTTGCATATAGAATAACCGGTTCATGCGAAAACGGCTCATTGAAGATATACAGCCTAAAGAAGTTCCAGGTCATTATGCAGAACCTGAACCTGACCAACCCTACTGGCCCTGCTATAAACATACAAAGTGGCAAAACTGTATACATGACAATTCCCGCAAACAGCACAAACACCCTTTGCGACGGTGCTACATACAATGCACCTGTTATTGACAGCAACGGCGAGGAAGAGGACCAGAAAGGTACTCTGTTCAGCGAAGGACAGCTCATTTTCAATGGTGAAGGTACACTTAACGTCACCAGCCTGGGCGGGCACGGAATCTGCAGCGACGACTATATTAGAGTGCGCAGCGGCAACATCAATGTCTTAAATGCGGCAAAGGACGGATTCCGCACAAAGGAAAAGTTCGTTGTTGGGCGTACTGCCAGCGCAGCCCCGACAATAACTGTCAACGCAACTAATAACGGAATCGACTGCAGTGAGGGAACACTAACCATAGAGGCCGGCAAGCTTGACATAAAATCGGGCAGCGAGGGCATTAAGGTCGAATACGAAGAGTTGGTTCCCGACCCGACAGTAATACCAGACGCCTACATTAAAGGCGGATTCATAAAGATTGCTACTACAGGAGAAAAGAGTTCGGCCATAAAGACCACACGCAACTACACACAGAGCGGAGGTATTATTCAGGCTACGGTAAGCGGCAACGGCTCAAAAATCATAAACTGCGACGGTGCTATTACCTTCACGGGCGGCAAGCTCACTGGATTATCAGAAGGAACAGTAACTGCTGACGAGACATCGGCCGGAGGTGTAAAAAGCGAAGGCACAATCGAAATCACGGGCGGCACCATTGCCATTGACTGTACGGGCAAAGGCTCCAAAGGCATGAATTGCACCCGGGGTATTGTAATTGAAGATGGCGACATAACACTCCTTGCCACGGCCGGCAACTACACCGAGATTGCCGATGACAAGAAAAGCCGTGCAATGACAGCAAACAGCATAACCGTAAACGGCGGCAAGATTGTAGCCAGTGCACACGACAACGCATTGGCAGCAACCATTCAGCTGACTGTGAACGGAGGTTCCATCAATGCATACAGCAACAACAGCGATGCATTGAACATGGATGCCACACAGACGGGCGGCTGGTTGCTGACAAAAGATGCCGAATAAAAGAAAGAGTAATAAAAAGTGATATTGAACGAGCGTGGCAATTGCCACGCTCGTTCAATATCACACTTGTCAGTCTCTATATGCCTTGCTTTCACGCTCCTTGCGCAACCTCTCCCTCCTGCGCAACAGAAACCAAAGCAAAAGCAGTATAACAGCAGAGGCACCGACTGTAGCCCATTTCATGGAGAGACTCATTTCATTATTCCTCGGGAAAAAATAGATGTATATACCCGCTGTATATATTGCCAGCAAGGCAACAGTAAGATTTGGATTTCTCAAAAACCTCATATTAGTATAGAATTAAGAAGCTGTTTAAATTTCTTATATAAATATTCCAAAACTGCAAAAGTCGGTATTTCGGTTTCTTGGACTAGGCAAAAATAAGCAAAACATCACATACCCGCCCAATATCTTAAGCTTTTGCCGTAATTTATAGCATAATTTAATAAAAAGACCTATTTTTACGGATATAAACAAAAAGCACCAAACATTAAACAATATGGCAAAGTTCAAACGCATTCTTTTGAAGCTCAGCGGCGAGAGCCTTATGGGCGAACAGGGTTATGGAATAGACGTAAAGCGTCTCAATGAGTATGCTGCACAGATAAAGGAAGTTGCAGAGATGGGCGTACAGATAGGAATCGTCATCGGCGGAGGCAACATCTTCCGTGGGCTTACGGGAGCCGGCAAAGGATTTGACCGCGTAAAGGGCGACCAAATGGGAATGATGGCAACGGTCATCAATAGCCTTGCCCTCAGTTCGGCCCTCGGAGCAGCCGGTGTACCTAACAAGGTACTGACAGCAATAAGAATGGAACCGGTTGGCGAATTCTATACAAAATGGAAAGCTATCGAGGCAATGGAGAACGGGCAGGTAGTCATAATGGCAGCCGGGACAGGAAGCCCTTATTTCACTACTGACACCGGCTCTTCGCTACGCGGCATAGAGATTGAGGCCGATGTGATGCTAAAGGGCACACGTGTTGACGGAATATATACAGCTGACCCCGAAAAGGACCCGACAGCAACGAAGTTCGACGATATTACATACGACGAAGTCATTTCGCGCGGACTTAAGGTCATGGACATCACTGCCACAGCCATGTGCAAGCAGAACAACCTGCCTATCTATGTATTCAACATGGACATAGTCGGAAACTTGCGCAAGGTTATGAACGGCGAGGAGATTGGAACATACGTTCATCCATAACATACATTAGCACAATAGCAATTGAAGCGGCATTTGCCGCTTCAATTGCTATTGTGCTATATCAACATTTCTACTTCCTTGAAAGCATAACGGGAGAGTTTGCCATCAATGTGCCTCAGCAACAGATGCCCCACAGGAGCAACACCTTCAATCACAGCTTCAAAGGAACCGTCAGCATCAACAAAACTCCTTTTCTCGCCAAGCCCCAGCAATAGTTCGCGATATTCAGCCTCGACACATCCACTGTTTATTTTCATTCTGCCGTAATAATTGCTGAAACAGTCGATAAACGTATCAAGAACATCGTCCACGACAAATTCCCGCCCCAACAGCATTCTCATAGAAACAGGCACCCTCTCCATGAGCGGAAAATCAGTCTGGTTGACGTTCAAGCCAACCCCAATTATAGCCTGCTCCACAAACGCACCACTGTAATCCAATTCAATAAGAATCCCGGCCAACTTACACTTTCCCACATATATATCATTTGGCCATTTTAGCCTTGCATCAATGCCGTAGCACCTCATGGCCGCACATACGGCCAAAGCCACTGTTTGCGACAGCCGGAATTGGTTTGCTACCTCAAGCGACATGCCTGGACGCACAAGAAGACTCAACAAGAGATTCACTCCATATTCCGACGACCACACGTTCCTGCGCTGGCCACGTCCGGAAGTCTGATGTTTTGCAGTTACTGCGACAGCATTGTAACCGTCAGCCCACAATGTGGAAGCCTCGTCACGCACATAACGGTTTGTTGAATCTATGACATCAAGTTGCTTTACCAATATGTCACTTGCCATATTTTTCTCTGATTTTCTTGGGAAGTTTCTTGAGCACCTCATCATAAGAGTGGTCAATAAGCGAGCGCACAAAAGCATCGTCCAGTGCCATTATATCAAGCTGATTCCAGTAACGCTTGTTCATATGCCATGCCGGTTCTATTTGAGAATACTCGTCACGCAACTCAACTGCATAGTCCGCATCGCATTTCAGGCAAAACCACCGGGTATTTTCCAGGTCGGT
The DNA here is from genome assembly GCA_017547205.1 of Bacteroidaceae bacterium. Taxonomy (GTDB): domain Bacteria; phylum Bacteroidota; class Bacteroidia; order Bacteroidales; family Bacteroidaceae; genus HGM04593. The sequence continues at coordinate 103,912 of JAFYQH010000021.1, forward strand.
AATAGCGAATATACGGTTCTCGACCCTAAAAGCAAGCGTCGTCTCGTCAAAAGGAAAATCCTCTGTGGCATTCTTCTTGCTCAAGCAATATATACGCGCATCTTCAATATTCATATCTCAATTATTATACACCAGTATCACCACTCGGGATAAAAGGCGTCCTCTATATGTTCTATCCTATACGGTTCAGAGTCACCAATCACCGTAATCACATCAAAACGGAATTTCAGATCGATACTATTGCGCTTTACATAAGCTTCTGCAGCATAAATCAGACGGTCCATCTTATCGGGTGTGACTGCATCGGCCGCACTGCCATACATCTCGGAAGTACGGCTCTTCACCTCAACGAAGACCAGCACATCCCTATCCTTGGCTATTATATCAATCTCTTTATGCCCCGAACGCCAGTTATAATGCAACACCGCATACCCTTTGTCCAAAAGATACCGCGCCGCAAGCATCTCCCCCTTGCTACCCAAAAGATTATGACGAGCCATTTGATTTCCTTTTTGCCTGTTCTTGCACGAAGATAGCACATGAAACAAGGAAAAGCAAATGAAAAACTTGCAATTCGGTGCAAGTTGAACTATTTTTGCATAAAATGTATCATTCACATGGGCACAAGGAAAAGCAAGACACCCAAAGCAACGACTGCACGCGTGCAGCCGGTACGCCACTCGCGTATAGTATGCCTGGTAAGTGACGAGGAGATGAAAATAATTGACGACTACCTCAAGAAATACAAAATCACCAACAAAAGCAACTGGATGCGAGAGACATTGCTTTCGTTCATTTACAAGAACCTCGACGAGGACTATCCCACACTTTTCGGCGAGCACGACATGCGCCGCTAAAGCACCATGACAGACAGCGAATATATGAAACAGGCCCTGATTGAGGCCCGGAAAGCATTCGACAGGGACGAAGTGCCCATTGGAGCCATCATTGTATGCAAAGGGCGGATTATTGCACGCGCACACAACCTTACAGAGACCCTGAACGATGTGACAGCACATGCCGAAATGCAGGCCATAACGGCTGCAGCAAACAATATTGGAGGCAAATACCTTAATGACTGCACCTTGTATGTAACCGTAGAGCCATGCCCCATGTGTGCAGGAGCTATAGCATGGTCACAGATGGGTAGACTAGTATACGGAGCTTCAGACGAAAAGCGCGGCTACAACAGATACGCCCCTGATGTCCTTCACCCGAAAACGGAAGTTACAGTAGGTATTTGTGCCGAAGAGTCGGCAGAACTAATGAAACAGTTCTTCTCAGGGAAAAGATAGAGATAAACAAGAAGCCGGCAGCCCCAGGGCTGCCG
>JAFYQH010000022.1 GCA_017547205.1 Bacteroidaceae bacterium
CTCTTCAACAAGTAGCGGAATGAATAATTCAGTATTTGCATAAGAAGCTGTTTAAATTTCAGTTCAATTGTTTAAGACGTCTCGCATACACTCGGCACATTTTGTCCCGACTGAGCACTCATACTTTCATCTTTGCTCTTTGTTCTGCAGGAACGAGCGTAACGAAGTATTTGCCCGCTACAATGCTTTTTAAAGTTTGTTTGCCACGTCAGTAACTACCTGACCATCGAACAGACATATAGTACGCAACGCATACTGCGCATCGTGTTGGGAGTGGGTAACCATGATAATGGTAGTTCCTTCACGGTTTAGTTCCTGAAGCAGAAGCATAACTTCTTGCCCGTTCTTTGAATCGAGGTTTCCGGTAGGCTCATCGGCAAGGACCAATTTGGGATTGGAAACTACGGCACGTGCAATTGCCACACGCTGCTGCTGACCACCGGAAAGCTGCTGCGGGAAGTGTGCCGCACGGTGGGAGATGTTCATGCGGTCGAGAATCTCATTTACACGCTTCTTGCGCTCCTGAGCCTTTACACCCATGTATACCAGCGGCAGTTCTACATTCTCGAACACGGTCATCTCGTCAATGAGGTTGAATGACTGGAACACAAAGCCCAGGTTGCCTTTGCGGAACTGGGTACGGTCCTTCTCCTTCAGATTGCCCACCTCCTTGCCGAGCAAAGAGTAGCTTCCTTCGGTAGGGTTGTCTAACAGACCCAGTATGTTCAGCAAAGTCGACTTTCCGCAACCAGAGGGGCCCATGACAGCCACAAACTCACCCTCTTTTACCTCGAAAGAAACACCATTAAGTGCAATAGTCTCAATTTCCTCTGTAAAGAAACTCTTCTTCAAATTTTCTACTTTAAGCATAGTTGTATTTTTTTTATTGATTAATTTTTTACTTGTTTATCGCATCTACCGGATTGTCGTTTGCAGCCTTATAGGCACGTAGTGTAACTGTCGCAACAGTTATGGCAACAACAATTGCAATGGCAAGCAGATAGACCCATACAGCCATTGTTGCACGGTAAGCAAACTGCTGCATCCAACGGTCCATCACAAGATAACTAATAGGCACAGCCAAAAGCGAGCATATTGCCACAATGCGCAGATACATCATGTTGAACATCTTGAGTATTGAAGTGACCGATGAACCGTGAACACGGCGTATGCCAATCTCCTTGCGGCGGTATTGTGTCTCGAACAGGACAAGTCCGAACACGCCAATCACGGATATCAATATAGAAAGCATTGTAAACAGTGTTATCAAGGACGACAACTTCTCCTCTTTTTGGTAAAGCTGTTCAAGTTCTGCATTAAAAAGGGCTATATCATAGCTGTCGGCCGCGGCACTTGGTGCATATTCGGCAACAGACTGCATTATATACTGCTTCACCTCCTGAATATCAGCACCGGCTGCAGTGCGCACATACATCTGATTACAAAGCCTCCACGGATATTTACCGAATATGTAGAATGCAAAAGGTTCAATGTTATACTGCATCGGGCGGTAGTTGAAGTCACTGCATATACCCACGACATCGGCTTCGGAGCGGTGTCCTGCAATCTTGTCACCAGCCTTTATACCAAGTTTGTTTGCTGCATCCTCATTGAAAATGAAAACACCACTTTCACAAGACTCATCACTTTTACGGAAATCCCTGCCATCGACAATATCAATCTTCATAAGCTGCAGGAAATCCCACGAAACGGGATAGACATCGAAGTATATTCCCCTGCCGTCTACATTACGGCCCCACATCATTTTTGAATTACTCACAAGTGAACCATCAGCAAAAGCCACATCTACAATTGCGGGATTCTTAAGAAGAGCCTCGGCAAAAGCATCGCGTCGCACCTGTGAAAATCCGTTCTCCTGGTCAAAGGACTCGAACACTGTTTCGGCTGGCAGATTGTTGACTACAAGAAGATTCTCCCTGTCGAAGCCCATATTGTAACCGAGCATATATTCACGCTGGCGGTGTATGAAGAGCGAGCAGATAATGAGCGTAATGGAGATGAAGTACTGCACGGCAACAAGAGTATAACGCAAGCGGCGGCCTGGAGCCGATGCCTGAAATCCAGAAAGAACCATTGCAGGTGAAAAACGTGTAATGTAGAATGCAGGATAAATGCTTGTTGCGACTCCTGCCAGAATTGCCACAACGACAGCAACAACTGCAATATTCCAATTCTCAATTAAAGAAATAGGTGTAGAGAGTTGGTTGACCATTGGTGTTTCGGCAAACAAGCCCACCAATATCGCTGCAGCGACAAGTGCTGTAACTACAAGCCCCACGGCCTCTATTATAAAGTTCAGACGCAAGTTCCATGTTGACGCACCGAAGACTTTATATGTATTTATAGCACGTATACGCACCGGTATTAGCGCAAAGAAGAAATTCACAAAGTTTATCATCGCAATGAGGATTATGAGCAGTGCTATTGCAATGAAAGTATATGTTGTCAACCTGTTGCCCACTTCGTGGTCAGGAGAACTGACATCATCGGAGAAATAGAGTCCGATCAACGGACTAAGACGTGGAGTTGCCATTTTTATGAACTGCGAAACAGTTTCTTCATTTACAGAAAATTCACTACTTTCAACATTAAAAATACGGGGCAGACACTCCTTCATTTTCTCGCAGACAGCATCGGGTGATGCGCCGTCTGCCAATTGTATGTAATAAGGATTGTTCCAGTTGTTCGGATTCTCATTCTCCTGCGGATTCATACCACCCCATCCGTCAGTTCCGTCAAGAATACTCGGCGAGGGCGTGTCCTTGCATATTGCCACCACAGTAGCAGCAACATTCTCATCATTGGCATCACGGCCGTAGCAAAGCACATCTCCGACAGAAAGGTTGAACCTTTTTGCAACAGACTCTTTCAAAACCAAAGTATATTGGTTTATAACATCGTTTAGAGAACCCTCTATGACCTCAATGCCGAGAATTTCCAGTCCACAACGCTCCGCCTCGCACAGGTTCAGCGAAATGTTGTCTATGCGGTCGACATTCTTTCTTGAATATTCTGAATTTATACTGAAGTTCCCGGATGGTGTTATTGTTGCGCTCTTCTCAATCTCAGGAATATCCTTGCACAGGTCATCTGGCAACTGGCGCGCCCAAGTGGTACCCCAATACCCGTCCTCGCTCCAATCGGGATGTTCAAGGCGGTATACGTTCTTAGCGTTGGGTATGCCCTTGTTGTAGGACAGGTCGAAATTGACCTGCACCATTATAAGGTATACCGCTGTAAATGCCACTGCCATACCTGCAATGTTCAGAACAGAAGATACGGTATACCGCTTAAGCAGCATTATAAAGTTCTTGAAATACATATGTCGTAAAATTAGATGTTTTTTAATTTAGAAGCTGTTTAAAATTTATTTCGCGATTGTTTGAGAGTTGTTTTTGCACAGATTTTACTACGGTAAATGCAGGGAATAGCGGGCTATTTTCAAATTCAGCGGAGTAAAAGATGGTAAAAACAAACTTAAACAAGCCGAAACACCGGCTATTGCAGCTTTGAAATATTTATATATGAAATTTAAACAGTTTCTTATACTCTTAAAATCCTATAACTCTTTCGGGTCCGCTCAATCTTTTTTCAATATCAGCACCTCGTTGTCTCCGAAATTGTCGTATGACGAGGTTATTACCATCTCGCCCTTGGCAAGACCATCAATAACTTCGTAGAATCTCGGGTTCTGGCGTCCTATACGTATATCCCTGCGGTAGGCTTTCTCCCCGGTTTCATCCACGACATATATCCATCGGCCGCCGGTCTTCTGGAAGAACGCGCCACGGGGAATATACACGGCCTCAACAGGCTGCCCCAGTTGCAGGTTAAGATTATATGTCTGCCCCGAACGTATGTTGTCGGGCAGTTCACCGTCAAAGGTCAGGTCTACCTTGAACTTGCCGTCACGCACCTCGGGATAGATTTTGCGCAGCATCATGTCGTAGTTGTTGTCCTGGCGCATGAAGGAAGCGGTAAGGCCTGTCACAACGCGGTCGATATAATGCTCGTCGACCATAGCAGTAACCTTATAGGCCGAAAGGTCGTTTATCTGCCCGATTCCGCTACCCTGCGAAAGTGTCTGCCCTAAAACAACATTGAGCATGCCCACCTCTCCGTCTATGGGAGCCTTTATACTTAGGTTTCCTACCCTTTCACGTATAAGCTGCATGTTAAGCTGCATGGAACGCAGGTTCTCGTCGAGCTGTGCCACCTGCACGGTGCGGTAGAGAGAGTCCTGCTTCTGCCGTTCACGGACAAGGGAACGTCTGTTCACTGCCAGTTCATAATCCTCCTTGGACTGCAGGTAGGTCTCCTTTGAAACAAGCTCCTTTGAAAACAACGACTCGTTCTGCATATATGCACGTTTCTTACGTGTCACATCAAGGTCGAGCTGCAGCATCTCCTGGCGTAAGGACAGACGCTCCTGTTCCATCGAGATGAGAGTGTTGCGCAGAATATTCTGCTTCTCGGCAAGGTCGGCTTCCGATTGCAGTATCTGCATCGACAACAGCTTGTTCGTCATCTCAAGAATTACATCACCTGCCTTTACAGCTGTACCCTCCTCGGCTACAATACGTTCCACAACACCGCTTTCAAGAGGAGAAAGCTGCATGGTAGTTATAGGCTGCACCGTACCGCTGAGGCTCACGTAATCGTTGAACTCACCCTCTTCGACACTTGACACCATCAGAGTTGCCGTGTTGACACGTAGTGTCGATGTGTTCTCTTTCAGCAGAAGCCACGCAACAAGAACAACAAGTACGGCAGCAAACAGGTAGGGAAGATTCTTTTTTCTTGCGACAGCTCGCCAGCCCTTTTTCTTTTCCAACTTTATATCCATAGTAATTTATATTTATGTTCTCTCAGTTTTAACCACACTTCGTGTGCTTGAATATCTCACCTTGCCGTTTCCGCTTTTCAGTTTTCACCTTGTACAAACGGTACACCGCTGTAATAATCGACCATACGCTTTTCTATCATATACTGCAGACGTGAGCGCAGACAGTCCGATTTCGCCTGCAGCAGAGTCGTCGACGCGCTCTGCAGGTCAATGGCCGTCACAAGCCCTTCGGCGAACTTTGCGGCAATGCCGTCATAAGCCAGCTGTGAGGCTGCGAGTTTCTTCATGGCAAGATTGTACTGCATCCCGTAGCCCTTCATCTGCCCGCATGCCTGCACAACCTCGCTCTCGACCGCATTCCGCGTAGCGGCCAGGTCCAGTTCGGCATTACGCAGGGCGTTCCTTGACGAGCGCACCGACGAGAGGCGACTTAAATTGGAGAATATCGGTATTGACATCGACACACCGATATACTCACCCCTGTTGTTCTTTAACTGCGACGAAAAACCGGGATAGGCATATCTGTTGTCGAAATTGGTGTAATAGTTAGTACTTATTCCGGCCGAAAGCGAAATGGTGGGGAACCACGCGCCCTTTGCCCTAAGATAGTGCAGCCTGTACTCCTTCACTGCAAGCTCCGACGAAACAACCTTGACATTACCTGCAAGTGCATGCTGCACTACGCTCTCTTCATGCACATCCTGCGGAACAATCTCACTTGAACCGCAATCGACCACATCAAGAGTTGATTCCTGCGGATAGTTCATTGCATCGCGTAACCTTATCCATGCCATGGCCAGATTGTTCTGCTGCTCGGTAAGAAGATAATCATAGTTCGCTTCCTGCGAAGAGACCTCGGCAACCTCGGCCGCGCTCTTGCGTCCGCAGTCGAAAAGAGCCTGCGCCTGTTGCAGCTGCATTCGGGCTTCGGCAAGCTGCTCCCCGGCTATCGTTACCGCACCTTTATAATAAAGAACATCAATGTAGGCCCTCATTACATCCATAGCAACCCGGTCGCGCGCAACCTGCAGGTCGCTGTAACCGCGGGCACGTGCAACTTTCGCTGCACGCATTCCATTTACATAGCGCAAGCCGGCAAACAGCGGCATCGATGCCGAAAGGCTATAGGAGTTGCTGAATGTCGTCACCGTAGTATAACTGTTTGTCTCCGGGTCTATCGAGCGGCCGAAATTCGTCGATGCCGATACCCCGGCCGACACGGATGGGAAAAGCGACGCGACCGACTCGCGATAATTCATTCTGGCATTATCGAGCGCATTCTCCTGCTTGCCTACAGAAACTGAATGCTCAACGGCATATGACATGCACTCGTCCATTGTCATTGTCTGTGCAGGAGAGGCCAGTGCCATAAAACCTGCAGAAATTATCATCAAAACTCTTTTCATACTTAAAATACCTTTCTGCAAGAGTACGTGCCAAAAGCGTGCCAAAGAAACCACATCGTTAATTATCAATATATTACAAAAATTCACAATCCACCAGAATGTCAAAATAATGGACACGCCGGGTAAATATTTTAGACGCCCACCTGTTTTTCACAATAGAAAATGCAGGCAGAGAAACAATAACGGATAGTTTTTACTATCTTCGCACTATAAACGTACAAAAAAGCAACAACGTGGTACTCAACTATATTTGGATAGCATTCTTCCTCATCGCATTTGCAATTGCACTGGGGAAGCTCATATTCGCAGGAGACACAACGGTCTTTCCTTCGATAATGGACTCGACCTTTGCACAGGCGAAGACGGCATTCGAGATTTCACTGGGACTTACAGGCGTGCTCTCCCTGTGGATGGGTATAATGAAGATTGGTGAGCGCGGCGGACTCGTTGCCGCACTGGCGAGACTGCTGAGTCCCATACTATGCAGGATTTTCCCCGAAATTCCCAAGGGACACCCCGCCATGGGAACCATGTTCATGAATTTCTCGGCCAACATGCTGGGGCTCGACAACGCGGCCACTCCCATGGGACTAAAGGCCATGCAGGAGCTGCAGGAGCTGAACCCGCACAAGGATACTGCCAGCAACCCCATGATAATGTTCCTTGTGCTTAATACATCGGGACTGACACTCATACCTGTATCGGTACTGCTATACCGCGCTGAGATGGGTGCAGCAAACCCTACCGACGTGTTCATCCCGATACTGCTTGCAACCACTGTAGCCACACTGGTAGGCCTTGTAGCCACAAGCATATACCAGCGCATAAACCTGCTCAACGGCACAATGCTGCTGTTCCTGCTTGGCATATGCACCCTTGTTGCCGGCGGCACATGGGGCATGATGCAGCTGTCACAAGTGCAGATAGAGACAGTATCGACCTCACTTGCCAACGTGATACTGTTCTCGGTAATAATCCTGTTCATTGTCGCAGGCATGCGCGCAAGGATAAACGTTTACGAAGCATTCATAGAGGGAGCAAAGGAGGGATTCACAACTGCCGTGCGCATAATCCCCTACCTTGTGGCCATACTTGTTGCAATAGGCGTGTTCCGCGCATCGGGCGGCATGAATGTGATAATGGACGGTGTAGCATGGTGCGCCAATGCAGTGGGCATGGGCGATGACTTTGTAGGCGCACTGCCTACAGCTATAATGAAACCGCTGAGCGGCAGCGGTGCGCGCGGAATGATGATTGATGCCATGAACACCTATGGTGCCGACTCATTTGCCGGCAGGCTGGCATGCCTGTTCCAGGGGGCTACCGACACAACGTTCTACATACTTGCAGTGTACTTCGGCAGTGTGGGAATAAAAAAGACCCGCCATGCCGTGGGATGCGGACTGCTTGCCGATGCAGCCGGAATAGTTGCTGCAGTTATAATTGCATATATATTCTTCGGATAAATAAAACTCACATATTATGATAAGCTACCAGACAGAGGGCGTCAGGATGCCCGCAATAAAGAGACGAGAGACAACAGCGTGGATAAAGGCCGTAGCAGCAACATACGGCAAGAAGGTGGGCGACATAGCCTACATATTCTGCGATGATGAGAAGATACTCGAGGTAAACCGCGAGTACCTGCAGCACGACTACTATACCGACATTATCACATTCGACTACTGCGAGGGCGATACCATAAGCGGTGACCTGTTCATCTCGCTCGACACCGTACGCAGCAACAGCGAGCTGGTCGGTGCCACATATGAGCAGGAGCTGTACCGCGTTATAATACACGGCGTGCTGCACCTTTGCGGAATAAACGACAAGGGTGATGGTGAAAGAGAAATCATGGAAGCATGCGAGAACAAAGCGCTAGAGATGAGAGCAAGATAAAGAAACACTAGAGAACACAGACAGCAGATAGTCACGCGAAGCAACGCAGAATGTGTTGCCGCGTGGGGTGCGGAAAGACTGTGTTCTCAAGGGTGAAGGCGAGCGCGAAATCATGGAAGCCTGCGAGAACAAAGCACTGGCAATGAGATAATTAAAATAAACCACAAAGTTAAAAAACTTTGTGGTTTATTTTAATTATAACTTAAGCCCATCGAGCATGCTTGCAAATAGCTTTATGCCCTCGCGTATCTCGCTTATTCTTATGAATTCGTTGGCGGTATGCGAGCGTGACGACTCCCCGGGGCCCATCTTCAGTGTTGGGATATTGAGCAGTGCCTGATTCGACAGGGTGGGAGAACCGTAGGGCTTGCGTCCAAGCTCCACGGCACGCTGTACAAGAGGGTGGTCGGGCGATATTGACGATGAGTTGAGGCGTGTAGAACGTGCCTTTACCTCACTGCCCACATTGCTCTTTATTATGTCGAGCAGTTCGTTGTTCGAGTAGCATTCGTTGCTGCGTATGTCAACCACAAAGCTGCAGTTGTCGGGAATCACATTGTGCTGCTTGCCGGCATTGACCTGTGTAACGGTCATCTTGACGTCGCCTAGTAGCGGTGAACTCTCGGGGTATTTATAGTTCCTGAACCAATTGATGTCGTCCATTGCCTTATAGATGGCATTCACGCCCTCATTGCGCGCCGCATGTCCTGCAACACCCGAGGCAACACAATCGAGAACCATGAGGCCCTTCTCGGCCACTGCCGGGTGCATTCCGGTAGGCTCTCCTATTATGGCGCAGGTGACAGGGGGTAGGAGAGGGAACACGGCCTCTATGCCGTTCTTGCCCGACACCTCCTCCTCGGCCGATGCAAGGAATATCGTATTGTATTTCTGCGGGTTCTGGCATATCTGGTAGAAGACCTGCAGCATTGTAACCAATGACGCACCGTCATCGTTGCTGCCAAGACCGTATATGATATCACCCTCAACAATGGGTGTAAAGGGGTGCTTGCTCCATCCTGCCACTGGCTTCACCGTGTCAATGTGTGCATCGAGCAGCAACGTAGGGCGTGTAGCATCGTAGCCTGGAGCTATACACCATATATTGTTGAGGTGACGGTGCATCTCGAAACGCACCGGCGCACCACGCTCAATGAATAGCTGCAGCCTGTCGGTCGCGTCACCCTCTTCACGGCTGAGCGACGGGGTACTGATAAGAACCTTCAACAACTCTACTGCACTGTTTACATTCGACTCGGTTATAATCATACGCAAATAATCCAATTATACCGCAAAGGTAAGAATATAACACCTCAATTGCCAAATCTTCCTTTTAAAATTTATTAACAAACAGCATGGCCAGGATTATTTTGCGCCCTTTACTGCTTACAGTAATTTGTTTATTGTTGAATATAGTTGTATCTTCGCGGAGAATTTAAAAAGACACGATACAAATGATTACAGCCGACCAACTTAAAGACATAAAGGAGCGCACGGCTGCGCTCAGGCAATACCTTGCAATAGACGAGAAGATCATACAGGTCGAGGAGGAGCAGCTCCGCACACAGGCCCCCGGGTTCTGGGACAACGCTAAGGAGGCCGAGGCCCAGATGAAGAAAGTAAAGGGAATCCAGGCATGGATAGACGGCTACAAGGAGGTTAACAACCGCACCGAGGAGACCGAGATGGCCATGGAGCTCTACCGCGAGGAGATGGTCGACGAGCACGAAGTGGATGACGCATACGCACGCGCACTTGCAGCCATAGAAGAACTTGAGCTTAAAAACATGCTCCGCGGAGAGGCCGACGAGATGGACTGCGTGCTGAAGATAAACTCCGGTGCCGGCGGTACCGAGGCACAGGATTGGGCAAGCATGCTCATGCGCATGTACATGCGCTGGGCCGAGGCCAACAACTACAAGGTAACGGTTGCCAATCTGCAGGAGGCCGAGGATGCCGGAATAAAGACCGTGACACTTGAGATAAAGGGACCCTACTCATATGGTTACCTCAAGGGCGAGAATGGAGTGCACCGTCTGGTACGCGTGAGCCCCTACAATGCACAGGGAAAGCGAATGACATCGTTCAGCTCGGTATTCGTCACACCGCTGGTCGATGACAGCATAGAGGTTGTTATTGAACCGGCACGTATATCATGGGATACATTCCGAAGCGGCGGTGCCGGTGGACAGAACGTGAACAAGGTGGAGTCGGGCGTGCGCTTGCGCTACCAGTACAAGGACCCGTATACCGGTGCCGAGGAGGAGATTCTCATCGAGAACACCGAGACACGTGACCAGCCCAAGAACAAGGAGAATGCCATGCGCCAGTTGCGTTCAATACTCTACAACAAGGAGATGCAGCACCGCATGGAGGAGCAGGCCAAGGTCGAGGCCGGCAAGAAGAAAATCGAGTGGGGCTCACAGATACGCAGCTACGTCTTCGACGACCGTCGTGTGAAAGACCACCGCACGAACTACCAGACATCGGACGTGAACGGCGTTATGGACGGCAAGATAGACGGCTTCATAAAGGCGTTCCTCATGGAGTTCGCCGAGGGCGGAGAATAATTATATATACACTATGAGGGTGCCCCAAGAGTAAAATGGGGCACCTTCAATATAATAAAGGCATGGCTATAGAGATAGAGAGAAAATTCCTTGTAACCGATGACATCTACAAGTCAATGGCACACCATAGCGACCGCATAGCACAAGGTTACGTATGCCGCCAGAGCGGCAACTCCACACGTGTAAGAGTACGTGGTGAGAAGGGATACCTCACAATAAAGGGCCCTTCACTTGACGGTGGGCTGAGCCGTTTCGAATGGGAAAAGGAGATACCTGTAAACGAAGCATGGGACCTGATGAAGCTGTGCCATGGTGCTACAATTGACAAGACAAGATACCTTGTGGACTACAAAGGACACACGTTCGAGGTAGACGAGTTCTATGGTGACAACGAGGGACTTGTGGTTGCCGAGATTGAACTGAACGACAAAGAAGAAGATTTTGAACTGCCCCCATTCATAGGCAAGGAGGTAACAGGAGACAGTAAGTACTACAACTCGAGCCTTACCCGTTTCCCTTACAAATGTTGGTAACGTTTTAACTAACAAATTTCCGCCATAGGCTTGTTTAAAATTGTACAACTTCTTATATTCGCACATCGTGGAAAGCCTCAATGGCTACCGGAAAATTAAAACAAACCAAAATAATCATTATTATGAAAAAGAATCTATTGTTTTTGTTGGCAGGTATCTGCCTGGTTCTTACAGGATGTTTTAGCGGAGGAAACGAGACCAGCGACCTAAAGATGTACGAACTCAAAGGTAATGTAAAGAGTGTTAAGGCAACAAGCACGACAAACGGAATAGAATCCCTTGTTTACCAGCTGGAATTTGACGAAAAAGGCCTTGCGACAACCCACAGGTACGACAATCTTTGGGGAGAGGGACCTACAATATCGGTAGAACGCAACGAAAAGGGCGAAGTTACCACATATACCTCGATTTTCCCTGATGCCGAAGTTGCCAATGTGGATGCACAATATACATATGACAGCAACGGTCTGCTCACAACAATAGAAGCATTGTGGGACGGCGAGAGCAACACCAAAGAGATGATTGAGTACAACGAAAAGAACGATAGGGCAAGAACTGTTACCGAGTTCTACGACTATGACCAGACGACAGTCGAAGAGGTAGAGTATATATACACCAATTTTGACCAGAATGGCAACTGGATTGAAAGAGAAGCAAAAGTGAAGTCATACACAAAGGATTTTGACGACATCCAGGAATTGTCATTTACCGAGAAGAGAGAAATAATCTATTATTGATGCATATTACATAATAAACCACTTTTTACTTTTTGAACGAACAATCCCAGCCAGAACATGATCTGGCTGGGATTGTTTTCTTAGTAGAATGACTTTTTACTTAGGAGACACACCGCTGTCTGTACTTCGTCGCCTGAACACCAGCGGTCTTATGACATATCTCCCAATAACGGCTGCGAAGAGAACTCCTAAAGTGTTAAAAAGGAAATCCACTACATCACCATTGCGGTATGTTGTGAGGTACTCCTGGAACAGTTCGAGCATACCGCTGAAAAGTACTGGAGCAACAACGGCACCCATGACCATTTTCCTTAGGCTGAACATAGTGTGCGACCTGTAATACTCGAACCATATGACAACGCATAGGAAGGCATACATGAGAAAATGGGCTATCTTGTCAAGGCCTGTAAACGACGGGACTGACGATGTACCCCTTCCCAAAGAGAGACAGGATATAAGCACCAATGTCAACAATGACAGCGGATATTTCCTGAGAACAACAACAATCTTATTCATGAAACACACATTACTTTTACAACAGCAATCCACAGACGGGATATTCGGTCAAAAAAGCTACACATTGCCGGAAACGGATAATTGCCTGCAATGTGTAGTCATAAATCAAATTACAATTTTCAAAAAATATCTTTTAAATATATAACTCAAATATATCGTATTTGTTATATGATTCTACATTAATTTTTGTTAATTTGCACGTACCACAAGGTATCTTGTAACGCTCCAGAACTTGTCAGTATCAACAATCTTTAGAGTCTGCATACCAGTCTCATCCTCAACGATTGTGTATGAACCCTCGGGGTGAGTTGTAAGAATCTTAGCATTCTTTGTACCAAGCACAATATCATTGGTATTACGGATATCAATCTTTGTGAAATAATCCTTATTAACATCGGCATCCTCCATTACGTCACCCTTCTTGAAGAGACCGGTATTTGTGAGAATCTTCTGCTCCTTGAGTTCCTTCTTGCTTCCTATAACATACCATGCTGTATTCAAAGCCTTATCCTGCTCGGCAATGGTCTCCTGACTCTCGGCATTCTGTGCAGTAAGTTCTTCCTTTATTGCAGTAAGAGATGCTACAGTCTCATCAAGTTCCTTAACCCTGATGTTCTTTGCTGCAAGTTCAGTCTGCAGTGCCTTTATTTCCTCGGCCTTTGCTCCAAGCTCGGCAGTCAAGGACTCTACGGCCTTCTTGAGCTGTGCCGACTTGTAGTTGCTGTTCTTTAGCTTGCCCTGCAACTCAGCGATAAGATCCCTGTTCTCCTTCATTCTCGACTGTATGAACGCGAGGTCAGCCCTTACCTTCTCCTTTACACTTGCGGGGGCAGTCTCCATTGTTCCGCTCTGCACGGCAAGACGATTCTCGGCCTCGTTTATCTGGCGGAAACCATCGGACACTTCATTGAAGAGACCCATGAAATCATCCACCTCCTTGTTAGAGTTTGCAAGTTCCACACTCAACGAATCAACCTTGGCTGCAAGCTCCTCCTTGCTGGGACCGTTGCTGCACGAAGCGAACATAGCCACTCCAAAAGCTACCAAAGCAAGTTTCTTTGTTCCACAGATGATACCATTCACATAATTTTTTCCAGTTGTCTTTTTCATAACAGTTAATTTTTTGTATTTGACATTATATTTATATTCTTTCTTTATAGCGCAGCCTGCCACAGGCAAGCACCTCCACTGATTAAAGAACAAAATCCGTGCCAAAAAACCATCAAACTAAATAAATTACTGAAAATCAACATATAACAAAATAAAACAAATTCCACACCTTGTGGAAAAGTGTGGAATTGTGTGGAACATTGTGTGGAAAAATTCCACACAATATGTAGAATACTTCATTGAGTATCCCTGTTTTATTCGATACCGTACAACTTGAGCTTATTATAAATAGTCTTGCGGTCTATGCCCAACATTGCGGCAGCCTTGCTCTTGTTGTTGCCGGTACGCTGCAGGGCATCCAATATACGGTTCTTCTCGTCATCCCTGTCGAAGAGCTGTCGTGCATTGCCTGCTGCCGGCTGCACAATGTCGAGGTCGGCAGCGGTAATGTAGTTTCCTTGTGCCAGAAGGGTTGCACGCTTTACAATATTCTTGAGCTGGCGCAGATTGCCGGGCCATGAATACTCCTGCAGCATGTCTGTTGCCGACTGATCGAAGCCTATAAGTTCCCGACCAAGCTCCCTGTTGGAAAGGTCGAGAAAGAAATTCGCAAACAGTATTATATCCTGTTGGCGCTCCTTGAGCGAAGGCATACGCAATGTAAACTCGTTTATGCGGTGGAAGAGGTCTTCACGGAACATACCTTTTTCTATGGCCGATTCCAGATTCTCATTTGTTGCGCAAACCACACGCACATCAACCTCTATTTCCTTTGTAGAACCTACCGGACGCACACGGCGTTCCTGCAGGGCACGCAGCAACTGCACCTGAACCTCATAGCTGAGGTTGCCCACCTCGTCGAGGAAAAGTGTACCCCCGTTAGCCTCCTGAAAAGCACCTGTTTTGTCGGTTACCGCACCGGTGAATGAACCCTTTACATGGCCGAAGAACTCCGATGCCGCAAGTTCCTTGGGTATTGCGCCGCAGTCTATGGCTATGAAAGGTTTGTCGGCACGCTTGCTCAACATGTGTATGCGCCTTGCAATGAACTCCTTTCCTGTTCCGCTCGCGCCGTTTATGAGTACCGACATTGGCGTAGGGGCTACAAGAGACACGTAATTGTACAACTGACGGGCAGCCTCACTCTTGCCTTCCATGAACTCCATGGGTACAGGCTTCGGGACATTCACCTGTTTCCTAGCCGCAGGGGCTGCCGGTGCCACCGAGGTTTTTACCGCATCCTCTATCTTCCTTAGAAGTTCGTCGGGCTGTACCGGTTTCGACACATAGTCACTCGCACCACTCTTCATGGCATTGACGGCACTCTGTATATCGGCATAGCTTGTCATTATTATTACCGGGACCCGGACACCATGCTCCTTCGTCCACTCAAGAAGAGATGTTCCGTCACCGTCGGGCAGACGGAGGTCGGACAGTATGAGATTGACACTGCCCTTTTCAAGCTCCCTGCATGCAGCACCGACACTGCTTGCCGTGGAGACTTCAAACCCTTTTCTTGTGAGCCATGTCTTCAGCATCATTGAAAAGGTAAGGTCGTCCTCGACTATAAGTATACTGTTTGCCATTATCTATTTCTTGCTTTACTTATTTGTACAAACCGGCACCGGCTATTATCCTGCCTGTCGCCTCAAGTATAAGGGCTATCTTCTCATCGGCCCCTGCAGGGTACTCATCCGCATCGCGGCGTGCCTCGAACCACTCAAGTTCATCTTTTCCTTCACTTGCACCCACCATTGCAAAGATAGGCAAAAGTTGGTGTGTTATCATTGTAACAGTTGAAATATCCTTCTCTTTCATTGCCTTTTCAAGAGCTTCGCGTTTCTTGCCTGTCTCGGAAATAAAAGTATCCATTATCTGCGCCATGGCATCGGCATCGCCTGCGGCGAATGCCGTCAACTGCCCAAAATCGAAACCATTGCCCGGCAACAATCCCGATATGACCTCCAGCATCTCCCTGCGTGTGAACGGCTTGTGCAGGCATGCAGCGAAGCCGTAGAGCGACAATTGCCCGTATTCCATATCACTCCTCGCTGTCATGGCCACTACCGGTAGGTCCTTAAGCCCGAACTCGCGCACATTGCCTATTAGATCTATTCCGTTCATGGCCGGCATCTGTATATCGGTAAAAAGAATGTCGAACCTCTTCTGCTGCAGATGCAGGAAGAGTTCATCGGGATGCGTACAACAGGTAACCTTGACAGGCGTACCGTCGAGCATCGCCGCAGTCATGTCGAGCTGAAGCCTGTCATCGTCTATAAACAACAGTTCGGCCGGACGTACAATAGATACAGAAGAAGCCTCTTCGGTTTCCTTTTCCTGCACACAGCCGGTGCGCTCCAGAGGCAAGGAGACGTGGAAAGAGGTTCCCTTGCCTACACAGCTTTCGACAGTTATTTCACCACCGAGCAGCTTCACAAGCTTGCTGGTTATTGCAAGCCCCAGGCCAAAACCCTCCTTGCCCTGTGCACTCGGCAACCTTATGAACTCCTTATATATGAGTTCCTGCTCCTCCTGTGTCATGCCACAGCCAGTATCGGAAACACTGAAGCGCAGATAGCCGTCCAGCCAGGCAGCAGTAAGGGTTACACTGCCCTCGGAAGTGAATTTGATGGCATTGCTGAGAAGATTCTCTGTTATCTGGCGTATACGCAGAGGATCACCCTTAAAAACGGTATCAAGACTGCTGTCAACATTCCCCGACAGTGCAAGGCCTGCAGCAACGGCAACGGGAGCATTATTGTCGGCTATACCCTCGAAAAGTTCCTTGGCATTGAACGGGACACGCTGCTGCTCCATCTTGTCGGCATCGAGCTTGTGGAAGTCGAGCAATGAGGTAACGAGCTGCAGCAGATGGTCGGCCGAACCCTGCATATTCTTGAGATAGAACTGCTGACGCTCACCGGTCGTTATGTTGTCGAGCAGTTCCACATACCCAAGAATAGCACCTACCGGAGCCTTTATGTCATGGGTAATAGTAAGCATCAGCTTCTCCTTTGCCTCAAGGAGTTCCTCGGCGCGCATCTTGGCCTTCTCGAGCTCCCGCCTATAATGGTTGCTGCGGGCTATGTCACGCCAAATAAAAAACAGGAACAGCCAGGCAAGAAGCAGTGACACCAAAGCTATGACAGATATTACGACAGCCGACGAAGTACGTATCTCATTGTTTTCGGCCTTCTCGTTTTCGATGCGCCTACGGTCCTCGTCCTCTATAGTCTTGAGCAACTGCTGTACCTTGCCGTTGAGCTGCAGGCTGCTTATGTTCAGACGCTGCATCTGCGAATTGAGCCTGTTGAACCTCTCCCTCTGGTTGTCCGAGGCACGCAGCTGCATCTCCCTGAGTATTGAACTTATGGTATCGGCAATATGCACGCTCTCCTTTATCGTATCGGTGTATATCTCGTATATTGTATCGTTAACAACTGTAGAGTCTTTTTTGGAAGGTACAAAAACCTCGCGTACCCTTTTGAAGAAATTCTTGGGCTTAGTGGCTACGACCTCCGATTTCGTATGTACCAGAATTCTCTCATGCGGATACTGTATTCCTGCAAGCGAATCCTGCAATGCTATTATAGCCTCTATTTCATTGCGATAGATATCGTCGGCAGCATTACTGCTCAATATGCCCATGAGAGTGCGCATGTTTCTCTCTTTCTGCACCATAAGGGATGCAACCGTGTCGATACGTGCCAACTGCAGGGAATCGTCAGTAACATTACGCAGGGAGTCAATGTACTCGTTGGCAACAGAAATTGCATTCTTGTATCCCGAATAGTCCGATACCTGCCCAACAGCTATCGACTGCCCTATTATTTCAGCCTTGTTCAGAGTATTGATTATACTGTTAGTAATGCGCCGCCGCATTCCAAGACGAGTGTCATAATCATCATTTGCTGTTATACGTTGCACACCATGGTATATATAAACCATGGTGACAACAAGCAGCAATACAAGCACAATGTAGCCAATCGCTACCTTATAACGGGTGGATATCTTTAACATTGGAATATCTTTATGACAAAGTTATAGTATTTTGCAATAATGGTTGACATCATATCATTTATTTATGTTAATTTTACAGAAAGAGTACACGACACTGTATCGGAACCGCATGCGGCCAACGTCAAAAAAAGCTACTTTTGCAACCGGTACAAGTAAACGGGATAAATGCAGGAAGCATAATGAGAAAACTTTTCTATTTCAACAAGGGACAACGCAGGGGAATACTTCTCCTGCTGCTCATCGTCGCCGCCATAATAGTATTAAGGTGGGTAATGTGAACAATGCAAAATTGTTGCGATATAATTTAGAGACTTCGCCGTAATGCACTATTTTTGCAGATAAAGGTTTTAATACAATGAACGGAGAATTCAACATACGCGGCAAGAACAGCGACAAGGAGTTCGAGAATGCCTTGCGACCACTATCCTTCCCCGACTTCAACGGGCAAGAGAAGATTGTGAGCAACCTCAGAATCTTTGTACAAGCTGCAAAGATGCGTGGCGAGTCACTCGACCATGTACTGCTTCACGGCCCCCCGGGACTGGGAAAGACAACACTGAGCAACATAATTGCAAATGAACTGGGCGTAGGCTTCAAGGTTACATCGGGACCGGTACTCGACAAGCCCGGTGACCTTGCCGGAATACTTACGTCACTCGAACCGAACGATGTGCTGTTCATCGACGAGATACACCGCCTCTCGCCCATAGTGGAAGAATACCTCTACTCGGCCATGGAGGACTACCGCATCGACATTCTCATTGACAAGGGACCGTCGGCACGCTCGATACAGATAGACCTTAGCCCGTTCACGCTAATAGGTGCCACCACACGAAGCGGACTGCTGACAGCACCGCTACGCGCCAGGTTCGGCATAAACATGCACCTCGAATATTACGACAGCCGTACACTGGCCGGCATCATAAGCCGTTCGGCACAGATACTTGGCGTTACATTCGACGAGGAGGCCACGTACGAGATTGCGCGCCGCAGCCGCGGAACGCCACGTATTGCCAACGCACTGCTGCGCCGCGTGCGCGACTTCGCGCAAGTGATGGGTGACGGACATATAACGAACTCCATTGCAAAGCTGGCTCTCGAAGCACTTAATATTGACAAGTACGGACTCGACGAGATAGACAATAAGATTCTATGTACCATAATAGACAAGTTCAAGGGCGGCCCGGTGGGAATAGGCACGATAGCCACAGCCCTGAGCGAGGACACCGGTACAATAGAAGAGGTTTATGAGCCATACCTAATAAAGGAAGGTTTCATAAAACGCACACCACGCGGACGCGAGGTGACCGACCTTGCATACAAGCACCTTGGACGCAGCCGTTTCAACAACGGAGAACAGGGAACATTATTCTGATTAACATGGGCAAACTGCAATCACTGGCTAAGGACACGGCCATATATGGCCTTAGCAGCATTATAGGACGATTCCTCAACTACCTTCTTGTGCCGCTTTACACGGCAAAGATGAGTGTCGAGAGCGGAAACTACGGCATTGTCACAAACATGTATGCATGGACAGCCATTCTGCTGGTGCTGCTCACATTCGGGTTCGAGACAACATTCTTCCGCTTCGCAAGCAAGGAGAACAGCGATGTAAGGAGAGTATTCTCGATGTCGATGCAGGTTATTGGCGCATTGTGCGCGGTGTTCCTGTTTGCCGTGTTCCTGTTTCTGCCAGGCATTGCCGACAGCCTGGGCTATGCGGCCAACCCAGAATTTATTGGTATGATGGCTGTGGTAGTGGCACTCGACTCGCTTCAGTCCATCCCGTTCGGCCTGCTCAGACTACAGAAACGCCCGCTCAAATTCGCGTCGCTCAAGCTGCTGTTCATTGGCATGAACATAGTCATGAACCTGCTTGCATTCGTAGTACTGCCCTACCTTGCCGAAAAAGACCCCAGCTCGTTCGCACGATACTACGACCCGCACAACCAGGCATTCTATGTATTCTTCATAAACCTGTTATGCACATCGTTCATAACAGTGTTCTTCATACCGGAGCTCAGGATGTTCCGATTCACATCCGACAGGAGACTGCTCATGGAGATGCTCAAGTACTCCTGGCCGTTGCTCATGCTGGGAATAGCCGGAATACTTAACCTGCATGCCGACAAGATAATATACACCTGGCTCGTTCCGGGACAGAAAGGAATTGAAGAACTTGGAATCTATGGCGCGTGCGTAAAGGTTGCCGCAATAATGGCAATGCTCATGCAGGCATTCCGCTATGCCTACGAACCGTTCGTGTTCGGCAACAGCAAGGAGAAGGACAGTAAGGAACTGTATGCAAAGGCTATGAAATACTTCATAGTCATAGCCATGATAGCATTCCTTGTAGTAATGTTCTACATGGATGTGATGCGCTATATAATAAGCCCCGCCTACTGGGCAGGACTGAAGGTTGTGCCCATAGTCATGGCAGCGGAGATATTCATGGGAATATACTTCAACCTCTCGTTCTGGTACAAGCTCAATGACGAGACATACTGGGGAGCCATATTCTCGTTCATAGGATGTGCAATACTGTTTGCAGTAAACTTCATATTCGTGCCCCGCTACGGATACATGGCTTGTGCCTGGGCATCGTTCGCAGGATACTTCACAGCCATGCTCCTCTCCTACATCATAGGACAGAGACGCAACGCAATAGGCTACGACCTTAAAAACATTCTTGCATACACGGCACTTTTTGCCATCGTATACGTGATATCCATTATAAACCCTATTGAAAACAGCATTGCACGAATGGCATGCAACACAGTGCTGCTGGTTGTCTTCGTAGCCTACTTCATAAAGAAAGACCTTCCGCTGAAAAACCTGCCGGTCATAGGGAAATTCTTCAGGTGATACAGGCCTTGACTGAAAAACAAGAACAGAGGTCAAGGATTTTGTCCTGACAGAACAGGATATTAAAATAAATCAGACGAGCCACAACCAACGAGTTACAAGAATATGAAACAAAAAACGGAGAGAGTTTTTCAACTTTCTCCGCTTCAGTAGCGAGACCCGGGATTGAACCGGGGACCTCATGATTATGAATCATGCGCTCTAACCAGCTGAGCTATCTCGCCATTGCATTTTTGCGGTGCAAAGATATGCTTATAATTTTAAAGTGACAAATTTTTTAATGCTTTTTCGTAAAAAAATCGTTTTTTCACATAAAAAACAGATGTTTTCATCAAAAGTCACTTGTTCGTAAATTCATAATTAAACTAAAAATAGTCAATAAATGTGGACAAGAATTGGTTTTATGAATTTATTTTAATATCTTGCGACTGAGATACAAAGAGTTATAAACAAACACTATACATTTTCAGAATGGGTAAAGAGAAGATTTATATTGAATATCCGCTCAAGGGAAGTGCATCGATGATATGGCGATATATAGGAACAAGTGCCGGACTTTCACCATGGTTTGCCGATAGAGTGGAGAATATAGACCGTACATTTACTTTTTGTTGGGGAAAAAGCGAAAAGAGGGTAGCCCATCTTGTTGCCCAAAGAAACGGTGTCTATGTAAAATTCCGTTGGGATGACGAAAGCCAAAGTACATATTTCGAGATGAGAATTGCCTATAACGAACTTACAAGGGAACATACTCTTGAGGTAACCGATTTTGCCGATAAGGGAGAGGTGGAAGACCAGAAAGACCTTTGGGACTCACAGATTGAGAACTTGAGAAGGCTATCGGGAATGTAATTGCAATGAATATATGGTTTTGCAAAATTAACGGCAAAATCATATATTTTATACCATCTTTTAGATAAATCCCGGAAATATTCTGCACTCTCTGTAAAAAACATTGAAGTAAACTTCATGTTTCTCGCTCGTTTGTTACTATCTTTGTATTATAAATACAAAATAGGCTGCGCTCGTTGGGAAACATCAAATTTTTCAATTTGTGTTTCACTCGCTTGCACTATCTTTGTAAAATGATATACGAAAATAGGCTACGCTCGTTGGGAAACATCAAATTTTCAATTTGTGTTTCACTCGCTTGCACTATCTTTGTACAGAAAATCCTTTCTTTGATACGCGGAACGGCTTTTCTGTACATTTATATGAATAAAAACATACTTAAACAGGTATAGATAAACTATGAAATTACCTTGGTTGAAAATAAAGAAACTTGACCTTTTCATTCTTAGGACATTCGCTACCAACCTCATGGCTACTTTCCTTATCTGCCTGTTCATCTTCATAATGCAGTTGCTATGGAGATGGGTCGATGATTTTGTAGAGAAAGGTCTCGATTTTTTCGTTCTTGCCCAATTCTTTGTACTTAGTTCAATAACGCTTGTTTCCCAGGCACTTCCGCTCGCCATATTGCTTGCATCGCTGATGACTTTCGGAAGTTTCGGTGAAAAACTTGAGCTGCTGTCTATGAAAGCTGCGGGAATACCGTTGTTCAGAATTATGCGCCCGCTTATATTGCTATGTACAGTTCTATGCTTTGTGTCGTTCTATTTCCAGAACGTGGTAAGTCCATATGCACAAATGAAGCTACTAACGCTAATGTACTCAATAAAACAGTCGTCACCCGAGAGTGAAATACCCGAAGGCGTATTCTACGATAAGTTGGAAGGATATAACATTTACGTAGGCAAAAAGAACAAGGAGACCGGAACTTTATACGATGTTATGATATATGACATGTCTGCCGGCTTCGAGAATGCCAACATTCTTGTATCCGATTCGGCTACCATAAAGAGTACTGCCGATGAAAGGCACATGATACTGAGCATGTATAGCGGCGAACAGTTCTCGAACCTTACCGACCAGCAGGTGAACAAGAAAAATGTACCTTACAGGCGTGAGACATTCAGCCGTAAGGATGTCATGATTGAGGTCGATGGTGGGTTTGAGATGAAGGACGGCTCGTTCCTTAAAGGAAATGCAGCAAGCAAGAATATAAAAGAACTTGAAGTTGCAATAGACTCACTGGGAACCGCCAACGATAGTATAGGACTTGACAACTGGACCACAGTCAAACGTACCACATACAAGGCTACCAACAAATTCAATGCCGATGATTCAACATATATGCAGAAGAACAATCTCTACAACATAAATGTCGACAGCATATATAACATAGCTTCAAACCATTCAAAGCTTGTATGGAAACGTGCGCAGCTCAACAAGATAAAGCAGCTGAATGTCGATTATGATATAAAACGCAGTGTAATGCGTTCGCTTGACAAGGACCTTAACAAGCATAAGATAACATGGTGGGAGAAATTCACGCTGTCGCTTGGATGCCTTGTATTCTTCTTCATAGGTGCACCGCTCGGAGCCATAGTACGCAAAGGAGGACTTGGTTACCCGGTACTCATTTCGGTTGCAACATTCATACTTTACTATATTTTCAATACCTCAGGTTCAAAGATGGCACGTGAGGGAGAATGGCAGATTTGGTATGGTGCATGGCTAAGCACAATAATACTTGCACCGCTTGGGGCCTTCTTCACATACCAGTCGAACAAGGATTCCGGAATATTCAACAGTGATTCAATAAAGGCATTCTTCAGGATGCTTTTCGCAATACCTGAAAAGAGGCATATCACATTCAAGGAGGTAATAATTGAAGACCCCGACTACCAGAAGGATTGCATAATTCTCGAAGAACTGCATAACGAGGTACGTGCTTACAAGAAAACCAACAGGCTGAAGAAACTTCCCGGAATAGACAAAGTGTTCTTCAATAAGAATGATGACACTCTCGAAACAATAAACGATAAGTTAGAGAATATTATCGAAGAAATGGGAAACAGCAAGAACAGAAAAGTTATAATTAACCTTAACGGATTCCCGGTCCTCTCTACACATGCAACGACATCACCGTTCAAGAGGAGATGGATTAATATAGCATCACTGGTAATATTCCCTATAGGAATCATTATTTACCTGCGCGCATTGAAATTTCGCGGAAGACTGGTAAAAGACCTGGTAAAAATAGAATCGAACACAAAGAACTTGATCAATATCATTAAAAAGGAAAAACTTATATAATAATGGATAAATTCATACTGAATACCATAGATGAAGCACTTGACGATTTCAGGGAAGGAAAGTTCGTCATAGTAGTGGATGATGAGGACAGGGAGAACGAAGGTGACTTTATAATAGCTGCCGAAAAGATAACTCCCGAAGCTGTTAACTTCATGCTCAAGAACGGACGTGGTGTCCTTTGCGCACCTATTACACTATCACGCTGCAAGGAACTTCAACTGGAACCGCAGGTAAGTTCCAATACCAGCCTTTTGGGTACACCGTTTACAGTGACCATAGACAAGGTGGAAGGATGCAGTACCGGTGTGTCTACAGCTGACAGGGCTGCTACCATAAAGGCTCTTGCCGACCCCGACAGCAAGCCCGATACATTCGCACGACCTGGACACATAAACCCGCTCTATGCACAGGACAATGGAGTACTGCGCCGTGCGGGACATACCGAAGCAAGCATTGACCTTGCACGTCTGGCAGGACTTTACCCTGCAGCCGCACTCATTGAAATTATGAACGAGGACGGCACTATGGCGCGCATGCCACAGCTGGTTGAGATTGCAAAGGAACATGACCTGAAGATCATATCAATAAAAGACCTTATCGAGTACCGATTGAGAAAGGAATCGCTCGTGGAAAAGGGCGAAGAGGTTGACATGCCTACAGAACACGGACACTTCCGCCTTATACCGTTCCGCCAGAAATCGAACGGGCTTGAGCATATTGCCCTCATAAAGGGTGAATGGAAAAGTGACGAGCCTATACTTGTACGTGTACACTCATCGTGCATGACCGGTGATATTTTCGGTTCACAGCGATGCGACTGCGGTTCACAGCTGCACGAGGCAATGAAGCTCATTGACAAGGAAGGTAAAGGTGTTATCGTATACCTCAACCAGGAAGGACGCGGAATAGGACTCATGAACAAGATGCGTGCCTACAAACTGCAGGAAGAGGGTATGGATACCGTTGATGCAAACCTTTGTCTCGGTTTCAAAGCCGATGAAAGGGATTATGGTGTAGGTGCGGAGATACTTCGCCAGATAGGTGTACACAATATGCGTCTAATAACCAACAACCCTGTAAAGAGAATTGGTCTCGAAAGTTATGGTCTCACTATAACAGAGAATGTAAGCATAGAGATTGAGCCTAATGACTACAATTCGCGCTACCTGCATACCAAGGCAGAGCGCATGGGCCATACACTACATTTTGAAAAACACTAACAAAAATATATTCCATGAACAGATTATCAGACCGCGTGAACCGATTGGCGCCGTCGGCTACACTTGCAATGTCACAGAAAAGCCAGGAACTCAAGGCACAGGGCGTTGATGTAATTAACATGAGTGTCGGTGAACCTGATTTCAATACTCCCGATGCTATAAAAACTGCTGCAAAGCAGGCTATAGATGATAACTGGTCACGTTATTCACCTGTTCCGGGCTACCCTACCCTTCGTAAGGCAATCGTTGCAAAGCTCAAGAACGAAAACGGACTTGAATTTACTGAAGCACAGATTTCGGTATCGAACGGTGCAAAGCAGGCTGTATGCAACGCTATCATGGCACTTGTAAACCCGGGTGACGAGGTAATCGTTCCGGCTCCTTACTGGGTAAGTTACCCCGACATGGTAAAGCTTGCCGACGGTACTCCTGTCATTGTAAGTGCAGGCATAGAGCAGAATTTCAAGATTACCGGTGCACAGCTCGAGGCAGCCATTACACCAAGAACAAAGATGCTTATCCTTTGCTCACCTTCGAACCCAACAGGCTCGGTATATACAAGGGATGAATTGAAGGAACTTGCCGATGTTCTTGCAAAGTACCCTGATGTATTTGTTGTTGCCGATGAGATATACGAGCACATCAGCTATGTGGGCAAACACGAGAGTATTGCTCAATTCCCCGAAATAAGGGAGCGCGTGATAATTATCAACGGTGTGTCAAAAGCATATGCCATGACTGGTTGGAGAATCGGTTACCTGGCGGCTGCAGAGTGGATTGTAAAGGGCTGTAACAAACTTCAGGGACAATACACAAGCGGTCCTTGTTCAGTATCACAGATGGCATCACTTGAGGCATACACAGGCTCACAGGAACCAGTAGAGGAGATGCGCAAGGCATTCCAGCGTCGCCGTGACCTTATAGTCAAACTTGCGAAAGAGATTCCTGGTCTTGAAGTGAATGTACCGGAAGGAGCATTCTATCTGTTCCCTAAATGCAGTTCTTTCTACGGAAAGAGCTATAACGGAATAGTTATCAACAACAGTGATGACCTGGCTATGTACTTACTTACTGAAGCTCATGTAGCTGCAGTAGGTGGAACATCATTCGGTGCACCTGAATGCTTCAGAATGAGTTATGCAACAAGCGATGAGAATATAATCGAAGCTATACGCCGTATAAAGGAAGCGCTTGCTAAATTGAAGTAATATAAATAGCATATATACAACAATACGGTGTGTTTTTGACACACCGTATTTTTTATTATTGTAAACACTTGTGGAAAACTGTTTATAACCTGTTGAAAACTGTTTGATAAATTGGATATAAAAAATGGCAAATGAATTTTGATTTTTAAAGTTCATTTCTATACCAGAACCTTTATTTGAATACCAAATTATTATGCCACTTTTTAACTACTAGTTTTTAATGGGTTTTCAACAGTAACAAACAGTTTAAACAGGAAAAGTTTTCAATTTAAACTACAATAAACAACCTGTTTAAAACATACAGTTATAGATTGTATACCAACTTTTTATCGTGTTGATAACAGTTTGATAAAATATTTTCTGCTGTAAATAACTTAAAAAACAAGTTCTGAGACATTTTTTTCTCTACTGTTTCAACAGGAATTGTTATTGTTATTAATTCTTTTAAATTTTTAAAAAAGGAAAAATATAATAAAATAATGGTTGAAAGTGTGAACTGCACTTCAAACGGTGCACTCTCTTTATTATCTTTGCACCTATGTTGAAGTACGTTACAATATTCTCGGCACTGCTTTTGGCCTTTCTCGACTGTCTGGCCTATAGAAGAATAAAAAAATCAGGGGTAAACATCCTGGTACGCTATTTTATTCTGTTGTTTCTCATAACCCTGAACATTCTTCCTATAGCAGCACCTTTACTGAGTTTTGCATTTATGAACGAGTCGAACAGCCAGGGTGTAATGAAGGGTACCACAGTGATTTTTACACTATATATAGTGTTTACATTAACCAGGCTTGTATTCTACATATTCTGGTTATCTTCAAAGCGCAGGGCTGTACATTATACAGGCATTGCATTTTGTTCCGCTGTATTGCTTCTTATGCTTAAGAGTATCTTCATTACACGTACCGACTATACTATTAAAGAGGTTGACCTGAAATTCTCGAATCTGCCTGCTTCATTCAACGGTTACCGCATTGCATTCCTTTCCGATATTCATGTTGGTGCGATGTACGACAAGGAATCGGAATTGAGTCGTATTGTAGACAAGGTGAACGTGGCCGGTGCCGACATAGTGCTATATGGCGGTGACCTTATCAATATACACCATTCTGAACTAGACGGAAAAACATTGCAGCTTCTCTCTAGAATGCGTGCGTCACATCCTACTGTAGCTGTCCTTGGAAACCATGATACGGGAGCTTATATGCGCGACAGTACCGGGAGAAAGGATAATGTTGATACGGTAGATCTAGAAAGGAAAATAACCTCTGCCGGGTGGGTTCTTCTCAAGGACAGTACATTATATCTGCATAACGGCAAAGATTCCATTGCTGTTACAGGTATTGACTATTCGGAAGACCTCCTTAAATATAAGCATTCATTCGGGACACCCGACGATTTTGTACCCGATGGAATATATGCCGGTGTGGATACAGGAACTTTCAATATAACCTTATCCCATCTTCCACAGTTGTGGGGTAAACTGGTTGATGGCGGGTATAGTGATCTTACTCTTTCAGGTCATATACATGCTTTCCAGTTCAAGATTGAGATGTTCGGGGAAATTTTTTCTCCGGCTTCTTCCCTTTATGAGCAGTGGACAGGTCTTTATGAAAATGAGAAAGGAAAGCTTTATATTACTGACGGTACTGGTACTGTAGGTATCCTTGCGCGTATAGGTGCGGTCCCCGAAATAACCGTCATTAACCTGTACAGGGAGTGATTAAAGTTCTATCCCCATTATGTAGTCGTTCATATAATATCCGTTGCCTATATCGAAATCCCCGGCTTTGATTATATGCATCCCCATCTTCTCATAGAATTGCAGCGATGGGTTGTTTCGGTTTACATTAAGTTCAATACGTATACTGGCTACTGATGCATTCTCTCTTGCGTGTGAGCATGCTCTGTTAAACAACAGCTTCCCTACTCCATTTCCCTGTATATTTGGCATTACATAAAGCTTGTGAATATGGTATACATTGACATTATCGTACTCTGAAGTTTCCTTTTGTATTGAGACATATCCGCATGGTATTTTTCCCGAAAATGCAATAAAGAATACATGGCCTTCCTTGAACTGTTTTTCAAGGCTTTCTTGAGAGTACATCCACTCCATCATATATTCTACTTGTTCCGTTGACAATATCGGTTCATATGTTTTTCTGAATACGGTTTCTGCCATTACTTTTATCAGGCGTATGTCACATATATTTGCTTTTGTTATAAAAATACTCATGATTTGAGTTTTGGATATTGAGTAATTTTTTAGCCTACTATAATTGGTAATTATATTCTTATTGTTTTGTAAAACCTGTTTTGATAAGTTTTTTTATGGTTTTTATGTTATGTATCATCAAATACATTTATAATCCCTGTATGATGGTTACAGCTACTATATTTTAAAAATAAAAGTTTACATTTACTTGTTTAAAGATATATTGATATATTTCAACAAAGCTGGTAAAGTGTATTTTTTACCATCCATTATATATATTCCATGAGTATCTGGTATACCATTGATACGTTGTCCGTATATATCGTATATATTCGGAAATGTTTCTATATCATCTTCCTTTATTCCATTGACTGAAGTATTATATTCCGATAAAATATCATCAAGCCACTTGTAGTGTTCTATAAAGAATTTTTTGGAATATTCCATCTCTTTTTCCCAACTTCCTAAAGGTGTAGTGGAAAGTGATATAGGTATGTCCAATATGTCCCAACGTTTAAAATTTTCTTCTTGTGACTTTTTTAATGAATCGGCAAGTACATCATAAAAAGAAATTATTTCCGAATATATTTTTTCACCATACTTGGCATGTATCAAAGCTACATTCCTCATGAATGTATCATCTTTGCTTATTTGTTCAAAGTATAATTTGTTTTCAAGATAATGTTCGGGCAACATTCGGTAACCTGCATTGGCTAGACACCATTCAAAATCCCAAATTGGTCCCATTTTCAGTTTATTTTCTTCGGAGTTGTCATATTTTAGATAATACCTGTTGCATTCATCCATTTGCAAAAGATTCTTCTGGTAATACCATTTAGTAAATGACTCTTCATCGATGAATTGCGTATATGATCTGGTTTTATTGAAATCATTTGAATATAGATAGGTTTCAAACCTGTTCATATACTCTTGGGCATAATTGAAATTTTCTTCAATCATATCCTCATCCTCGGGATATTTGAAAGTGAAATACCAATTGTTGTAATCAGTAGCGAAATAATGTAATGAATTCTTATAATTGAAATCGAATTCAATAAAAAATCCGTTTTCAGCAACTTCAACACGTGATTTTCCTAATTTAACATCCTCAGCAAACTGGTAATTACCTTGGAATTCTCCGTTAATTACAACTTCTACGAATTCACTGTATGGTACCCACCCGTTGTCAAGCATACTGCCTATTTTGAGACCTATTGCTGTATTTATCAGAGAACGGTCGGTATAATTGGACAGTAGTACAAATGATCTGTCTTTGTTAATACCCGGAAGCGGAGATGTTCTTTTTGAAAATCTAATCTTGTATGGTTTTTTCGGATAGTTTGATGTTGCATTCCCTCTTATCCTTATTTCTATGTCTGAATCAGATAGGAGTAATCTGTCACAGTGAATTATTTTAATCTTGGCGGGAATATAATATTCCTTTGAATCTATTGAACAACTATCTTTTGTTGTTATATAACAAACAGGTAGACCTGTTTCTTTATAATTGTAATTCTGAGAATACATATGTTCTTTTAAAAATAACCCTAGAAAAACAATAAGAATAATTCTCATATTTATTTTTAAAAAAACAATATGCTTTGTTGTTAGTTACTAAATAAATTAATGTTTATATTTCTCATTAAAATTATTTTGAGTTTCTAAGAATATATTGTATTACAGAATTTAAGGTCAATTGTATATTATTTCATTGATTCTTATAAATCTATTGAGGCTTAACCTCAATAGATTTATAATTTTCACTTATCTTGTTATAAGTATTTTTGTAGCTGCGCCTTCGTCTCCGTTCTCGTCATATGTAAGCACATAATATACCCCGCTCGGGACTTTTTCGCCTTTTACATTCCTGCCGTCCCAACTGTACTGTCCTCCTGTAGATGTTCCTTCATTTAT
Source organism: Bacteroidaceae bacterium (assembly GCA_017547205.1). Taxonomy (GTDB): domain Bacteria; phylum Bacteroidota; class Bacteroidia; order Bacteroidales; family Bacteroidaceae; genus HGM04593. The sequence goes on from JAFYQH010000022.1 coordinate 30,252, forward strand.
CAGATAACCGGCTGCGTCCACTATTTTTACATTACATTCATTTGTAAGACCTGTAATGAATATGTTTCCGTTATAGTCGGCTCTTACAGGGTTGGGATAAGCATGTATATTGTTTTCATTAAGGATTTCTGATGGTTTGGTAGCATCGCTCATGTAGCTTACAATACCTTTATCAGTACCTATGAATACTTCTCCATTCTTATCATTAACAGCAATACTTTCTATGCAATTCGAAGGCAAGAGAGAATTCTCTGTAGTGAAATGGTGTATGGTCTCCAATCCATTCGGACTTACAAGATAAATTCCGTTATCATTTGTTCCTATCCATTTACGGTTGGCTCCATCTATTGTAATGGCTTTAATGTATACACCGCTAAGAAGGTAGTCAGCAAGTCCTGTTCCGTCATTACGAGGTACTTTTATCTGCTTGAATACATTGTTGTTGAATAGGTTATTAAAATCATCAACGACGAAGAGTCCGCTGTTTGTCCCTATCCACATGTGTCCTTTCTTGTCTTCACACAGTGCGTATACCTGGTAAATGTCGTATGTTGTACCATCCTGATTCTTGAACTTGTTGAGCCATACTTTTGTAACATCATCAGCTGTATCAAAATATGTATTATTGGTCTTGGCACAGAATAAACCGGCTTCACCCTGCAGAGATGTTATCCACAGCCATCCGCGTGAGTCTATTATAGGTTTGACCATTGTCTGCATGTATTCAATATCCTTGTAGTTAAGAGACAACCATGTGCCATCCTTCTTAAGAATCTTTACAATATCCTTTACTCCTGTATTAATACACCAAAGGTTACCGTCATTGTCGAATTTAACCATAGGTACGCGCACATATCTTGATGCAGAGGCGGGGTTGGATACAACCGATTCAAGAGGGCTGTTATGAAGGTTGTAGTGGTTTACGAATTTTCCATCGCGGAACTCATATATGCCATAACCGAATGAACTTGCAAAATAATGTCCCTTTTCCAGCGGATCTTCATCTATCGAACACAAGTTGTCATATTTTAATCCTGTCACTTCCTTTATTGTGTCCTCAGGGAGGTTAACCCATTTGTCATCATTATAATGGTATTCCATGAGTGTACCTTCATAGAATGTAGTACCGAAATAATTCAGATTTCCTCCCGCTACAAGAAGCTTATCATCATCTACAAACTTCATGAATTCGCAGTAATTTCTTACTGGACTGTTAGGTGTAATACCATATGAAACGGCTATAATGGTATCCTCATCAGCTTTACATTCTATAATTCCTTCATATCCCTTGCAATCCCAGTATATATCTCCATCCTTTATAACATAATTACTTATACTATTGTAGTAAGTAACGGCATTTTTTTCATTGCTTATTATGGTTACCTTGTCGGGTGCATAGGCTATTATTTCATTTCCTGAATTGTATATTGATTTGTACCTTTCCTTATTTAAACCATCATTGTTATGAATTGGGTCCGTATTTGATACTACTATTTTTAATTTTTTATTATCTGTATCGAACGTATATATTCCAAGATAATCTATCAATAAATAAAATTTTCCATCAAGTTCGCATATGGAATTTGTAACGTACTTGCTTGCCATTTCCCAATTATTCTTGTCAAGCATATTTTTTGTAGTGTCACAACTGTACATTCCATTATCGGTACCTGTATACAGTTTGTTTCCAAAGAGGTATGTACAATATGTGTTATATCCAGTATTGTACGTGTTTTCAAATTCAAGATTCTCGAGATCAATTACCACTACACCGAAAGAAGTTGACAGGTATGCCTTCTTGTTCTGTATATTTATGTAATTTATTGTTTTGTCGGGAAGTGTCTTGTTCTTGAAATCTGATATATTATATACTTCATCATTCTTGTAAAGTATATCAATATTAGCATTCTTGTATACAATTACAAGTGCATCGATATCCTTGCAATATGCAATATGTGTTATATCGATATCGCTCAAGGAATTTATCTTGTCATATGTATATATTTCATTGTCACTTTTACTGTATGAAAAGAGTGCTCCAGATGCAAGTACATATACCTTGTCTCCCATAACCTGACAGTATGTGGCATTGTGGTATGATGGATACACTTTCCAGTCACCTATTGCTGCAAATCCTGTTTCAGTAAAAAACAATATTGTTATAAGTAAAAATAGCTTCTTAATCATAGTTTTCCTTTAAAAAATTATTGAGTTGTTCTGTAGCTCGGTAACGGTGACTGATACTGTTTTTCATATCACTGCCCATTTGGGCAAAACTTTCGGAAAAACCTTCCGGTATGAATATCGGGTCATACCCGAATCCCGAGTTTCCCATCTTATCTTCCGATATTGTACCTTTTACTATACCATTGAAAAGTTTTTCCTCTCCATTAATTATTAACGCGATAACTGTACGAAATTGTGCTTTTCTGTTACTTTTTCCTGTTAAATTATGTAATAGCTTAAGCATGTTTGCTTCGGAATCGCACTCGTTGCCTGCGTAGCGTGCCGAATAAACACCTGGTTCACCATTTAATGCGTCTACCTCAAGTCCGGTATCATCGGCAAAACAGTCCATACCATATTTTTCATATATATGACGTGCCTTGATGAGTGCATTTCCTTGCAGTGTATCGGCGGTCTCCGGAATGTCATCGTGGCAATCTATATCATTCAATGAGAGTATCTCTACCCTATCACCCACAATATCCCTCACCTCCTGGAGCTTATGTTTGTTGTTTGTTGCAAAAACAAGTTTCATACATTTTCTTTTTTATCGGTGTTTACATCGACATTATTATCAATATTTACCTTCTTTTTAGCCTTTATCTTATCAAATCCAAGACCATACACAGCCATTACCTTTGACTGAGATACCAATGCATTGGGGTCAATCTGCTTTATTGCGCTGAGCAACTGATTGGCCTGACTTACACGTGCAATTGTAGTAACGACTTTGCTTTCTTTTCCCGAGTAATAACCGATAGAGTCAAGCAGTGTCACACCACGATTGAGACGGCGTGTTATATAATATGCAATATCATCGTACTTGTTCGAGAATATGAAGAACTGCACAGTCTGCCTGTTACTGTTTACAATATAGTCGAGTGATACATTCACTATCACAAGGTTTATAAAACCATAGAACACCTTCTGCAGACTCATGGCTGTATTGGGTGTTGGTATAATGAAGAAACTGCTTATTACTATACATGCGTCAACATACAGCATTGCACGGCCGAAACTTACATCCTTGTATTTGTTCACGATTGCAGCTATAATGTCGACACCGCCCGAACTTCCGTTGCTCAAGAAACAGAATGCCAGTCCCAATCCCGTGAATATTGAACCTACTATACACGATTCCAGTTGCTTGTCAGGTCCAAGAATGACCGATGCATCAGGGTAGACTTTGAATACCATCTGGAATAGTTGCAGGAATAATGTAAGTATCAAAATGGCATATATAGTCTTTATACAGAACCTGAGTCCCAATTGCCATATTGCTATGATTATCAGAACAAGGTTTATGGAAAAATACGAGTATTGTATAGGAATTCCGGTAGTATACTGTATTATGGCACATATACCGGTTACACCTCCGGTAACGAATGTGTATGGAGCCATGAAGAAGTTCCATGCAAAAGCATAGAATGCAAGTCCTATAGTAATCATGAAGTAATTCTTCACTTCACTCATTATAGTTGGTCTCGGAATAAATCGTTTAGCCATAATCCAACTGTTTAAAACGATTATTTTTCAATATCAGATAACTACATTAACAATCTTCTTAGGCACTATGATGACTTTCCTGATAGGTTTTCCGTCAATATATTTCTGGCTGTTTTCATTGGCCAGGACTGTTTTTTCTATCTCATCATTAGTGGCATCAGCTGCAAAGTCAAGTGTGAATCGTGCCTTGCCGTTGAAGGAAACCGTATACTTTATGGTATCTTCCTTGAGATATTCTTCATTGAATTCAGGCCACTCCGCATCGCATATGGTGGTGTTTTGTCCCAGAATTTCCCAAAGTTCCTCACATATGTGCGGAGCGAACGGAGAGAGTACTACAATAACCTTTTCAAGAATTGCCTTTTTGTTGCACTTGAGTGCAGTGAGTTCGTTGAGGCAAATCATGAAAGCGCTGACTGTTGTGTTGTATGAGAAAGCAGGAATATCCTCCGTTGTCTTCTTTATAAGCTTGTGAAGTGATTTTAGTTCCTCCTTTGTAGGTTCTTCATCGGTAATTATGCAGTTGTCGTTCTTGTCGAAGAATACTCCCCACAGCTTGCGAAGGAATCGGTGACAGCCGTCAATACCATTGGTATCCCAAGGCTTTGACTGTTCTACAGGGCCAAGGAACATCTCATAAAGGCGCAATGTATCGGCACCGTACTTCTCGACAATGGTATCGGGATTAACGACGTTGAACATTGATTTGCTCATCTTCTCTACAGCCCAGCCGCATATATATTTTCCGTCTTCGAGAATGAATTCCGCATCGGCATACTCGGGACGCCATGCACGGAACGCGTCAAGGTCAAGAACATCGTTGGTGACAATATTTACATCGACATGCAGCGGTGTAACGTCATACTCCTTTGAGAGGTTGAGCGAAACGAATGTATTCGTGTCCTTTATACGGTATACAAAGTTGCTTCGCCCCTGTATCATACCCTGGTTCACAAGCTTCTGGAACGGTTCTTCCTTTATGCTCACTCCTGTATCGTGCAGGAACATGTTCCAGAAACGTGAATATATGAGGTGTCCCGTAGCATGCTCGGTACCGCCGACGTAAAGGTCTACATTCTGCCAGTAGCTGTCAGCCTCGGGCGATACAAGTGCCTTGCTGTTCCTTGGGTCCATGTAACGCAGGTAGTATGCGCTTGAACCGGCGAAACCGGGCATGGTATTCAGCTCAAGCGGGAATATTGTCTCATTGTCTACACTATCCTTGCTTACGACAGTGTTGGTATTTGTGTCCCATGCCCACATTTTAGCATGGCCCAACGGTGGTTCACCGCTCTCTGTCGGCAGGAACTTCTCCACTTCGGGAAGCTCAAGCGGCAGGCACTCTTCGGGTATCGGGTATGGAACACCCTCCTTGTAGTAGATGGGGAACGGCTCACCCCAATAGCGCTGGCGGCTGAATATGGCATCGCGCAGCCTGTAGTTAACCTTTACCCTGCCCAATTTATTTTCAGTAACGAATGCTTTGGTTGCAGCTATAGCATCCTTGACAGTAAGTCCGTTGAGGTTGAGTTTGCAGCCGGCGAACTTTTCAACAGGTGAGTTGGTCATTATACCCTCCTTTGCATCAAAGCTCTCTTCGCTGACATCACATCCCTCGATTAGAGGGCGAATCTCTATGCCGAAGTGCTTTGCAAATGCATAGTCGCGGCTGTCGTGTGCCGGAACTGCCATTATGGCTCCGGTTCCGTAGCCCGAAAGCACATAGTCGCTTACCCATACAGGAATATCCTCGCCTGTAATAGGGTTTATTGCATATGCGCCGGTGAATACACCAGTAACGTTGCGGTCGATCATGCGCTCGCGTTCGGTACGTTTCTTTGTACGGTCGAGATAAGCCTCTACCTCGCTCTTCTGTGCATCGGTTGTTATCTTTGCTACAAGTTCGCTCTCGGGTGCAAGCACCATGAATGTGACGCCGAAAATAGTGTCGGCACGTGTGGTGAATATTGTAAATTCTATATCGCTATCCTTTATGCGGAACTGCATCTCTGTTCCCTCACTGCGGCCTATCCAGTTACGCTGTGTCTCCTTGAGCGAGTCGGTCCAGTCGATGTTGTCGAGGCCGTCGAGCAGTCGTTGTGCATATGCCGATACTCTCAGACACCACTGCTTCATCTTCTTCTGCACTACGGGGTGTCCGCCACGTTCCGATACACCGTCGACAACCTCGTCATTGGCAAGTACTGTACCCAGTGCAGGGCACCAGTTGACCATTGTCTCATTGAGGAATGCGATGCGCCAGTTCATCAGTGTCTCCTGCTTTGCGACCTCGCTCATGCCGTTCCATTCATCGGCAGTTATCTCAAGTTCCCTTGTGCATGCTGCATTGATGCCTGCACTACCCTCTTTGCAAAGTTTTTCAATAAGTTCGGCTATTGGACGTGCACACTTTGCATCATTGTCGTAGTAGCTGTTGAACATCTTTATGAATGTCCACTGTGTCCAGTGGTAGTAGTCAGCATTGCAGGTTCTTATTTCGCGGTCCCAGTCGAAGCAGAATCCAATCTTGTCGAGCTGCTCGCGGTAGCGGTTAATGTTCTGTTCTGTTGTTACTGCCGGGTGCTGTCCTGTCTGAATGGCATACTGTTCAGCCGGCAAGCCGTAAGCATCGTAACCCATAGGGTTAAGCACATTGAAACCCTGCAGTCTCTTGAAGCGTGCGAATATGTCCGATGCTATGTAGCCAAGCGGGTGTCCCACGTGCAGTCCTGCTCCCGACGGGTAAGGGAACATGTTCAGCACATAGAATTTCTTTTTATCTTCGTTCTCCACTACGCGATAGGTCTTGTTCTCCTTCCATCGCTTCTGCCACTTCTGTTCAATCTCGTTAAAATTGTATGCCATATGTATTATGTTTTTTTGTTTGCTTATGTTTATATTACTATCTACATAGTAGATGTAATAAACTGCAAAAATATATAAAAATTACATGATTCTAATTTTTGGCGGACTTATTTGTAGGCAAAAGTTCTTTTTTGCTGTTTACTCCCGGAAATAGGATAAAAATCGCTATCTTCGCATAATTATTTCCAAGCAAAATATATTAACGACATATGTCAGAAAAAGATGTGGCTTTGACGCCCATGATGCGCCAGTTCTATGATTTGAAGGCAAAGCATCCCGATGCCGTATTGCTTTTCCGTTGCGGCGATTTTTATGAGACCTACTGTTCCGATGCCATTGTAGCGTCGGAGATTTTGGGCATTACCCTTACCAAGCGTTCCAACGGCAAGAGCGATGCCGCCAAGGCGATAGAGATGGCCGGCTTTCCGTTCCATGCGCTCGACACCTATCTGCCCAAGCTGGTGCGCGCCGGAAAGCGCGTTGCCATATGCGACCAGCTTGAGGACCCCAAGATGACCAAGAAACTGGTGAAGCGAGGTATAACGGAACTCGTTACCCCTGGTGTTTCAATAAATGACAATATCCTTGATTACAAGGAAAATAACTTTCTTGCAGCCGTTCATTTCGGCAAGCCCATGTGCGGCGTTTCTTTCCTCGACATATCAACTGGTGAGTTCCTGGTGGCCGAGGGTACATACGATTATATAGAGAAGCTGCTCATAAACTTCCGTCCCAAGGAGGTGCTTTTCGAGCGCGGTCTTAAAAAGCGTTTCGAGGAGTGTTTCGGTAGCAAGTACCTTACATTCGAGCTCGATGACTGGGCTTTCACCGACGAGTTTGCCAACGAGAAGCTGACAAAGCATTTCGAGACAAAGAACCTCAAAGGTTTCGGCATATCGCATCTGCGCAGTGGAGTAGTGGCTGCTGGTGCAATACTGCATTATCTTGGTGTGACTTTGCATACGCAGATATCTCACATACGCAATATCTCCCGCATAGAGGAGGAGCGTTATGTGCGTCTTGACAAGTTCACTATACGCAGCCTTGAATTGCTGGGCAGCATGCACGATGGAGGTTCTTCGTTACTTTCTGTCGTGGACCGTACGTTCACTGCTATGGGAGCACGTCTTCTCAAGCGTTGGATGGTTTTCCCTCTCAAGGACAGGAAACCGATTGAAGAGCGTCTCGATGTGGTTGAATACTACTTCCGTGAGCCTGATTTCCGTGAAGTTGTAGAGGAGAACCTGCATCTGATAGGTGACCTCGAACGTATAATAGCGAAGGTTGCTGCCGGTAGGGTATCACC
>JAFYQH010000008.1 GCA_017547205.1 Bacteroidaceae bacterium
AAGGGACACCCTCGTTTGTGAGAAGTTGAATAAAAAGAGCTATTTTTAGGCTTGCGAAGCCCGAAAAAGCACAGTTTACTAAGCGTAAATGAGCATTTTGAGGGCGAGTGTAACAACAAAAGAGCCTTTTTAGTCAGCTTCGTTCAACGATATTATAATGTATGGAATTACATTTCTCCCATGCCTTCCATGTCGCTGTATCCGTTGGTCGGCATCTCCTGTTGTTTGCGTTTTGGCATCTTTGCTTTCATGTTACCGAAACTGTATGTGAGGGTAAAGCCAAAGCGGCGGCCGCCGTGCGAACTCTCCGAGTCGCGGTAGAAGCCGTTGTTCTCGGTAACGGAGTGCCATCCTCGTGAGTCGAGAAGGTCACGTGCATTAACGCTGAGGCTCCAGTTCTTGCCGAACGACTTGCGGAATCCGAGGTCTACCGAGTAATTTGGCTCTCGATGTCCCTGGGCTACAATGCGCTTTGCGTTGTAGCGGCCTGTAGCCTGCATGGTTATGCCCCAAGGGAGCATGACGCTGGCAGTCATGCGAGCATTCCATGAGAAGTTCTCATCAGGTTCTCCGGTTATGACCTGATCGTTTATGAGGTAGCTGAACCCGTCGAGCTTGTAGTAGAAGAAATTGACGGTCGTGGTAATGTCAAGTTTCCTGAACAGTTTGTTCTTTCCAACAATTTCAAGACCTGCAGACTTTGTGCTGGCAACGTTCTCGCTGGTGGTGTATATAACCCTTCCTTGGCTGTAGCTTATGCGTTCTATGACATCTTCGGTAGTGCGGTAGTATCCCGACAGTGACAGGGTGTGGTTCTTCCAGTTCTTTATGTAGTTGACCTCATACGCGTTTGAGTACTCTGGTGTCAGCCCCGGGTTGCCGAACGATATGTTTGTCGAGTCGCTGATGTTCTTGAAGTCGTTGAGCTGTCCGCCCCATGGCCGGCGCAGACGGCGGGTGTAGTTCAGCTGTACCTCGTGTCCCTCGCTTATTTCATAGCTCAGGAATGCGCTTGGGAACAGTTTGAAGAAGTCGTTGCTCTTGAAGCCGGGGATGTTTCCGCTCTGCTCGTCGGCATATCCGTATGAGCGTGTCTTTACGTTCCAGTACTCTCCGCGCAGGCCGACCTGGAATCCCAGTTTGCCAACGCGTCCCGAATAGGTTCCATAAATGGCATGCGTCTCCTGTTTGTAACGGAACTTGTTGTATAGTCCCTTGTCAAGTTGGGTGTGTGCCTCGTCGGTGTATGTTATCACGGGGCTATCGTCATCGGAGAAGTCGCCCTTATATCCGGCCTCTATGCGGTTGTTGTCGTTTATCTTGTATTCGTAGTCGAGCTTTATGCCAGTGCTTACGCTCTTGTTCTCCCCATCCTGGAACTGGTAGCTCTTGTGGGTTGTAGGGGCTGTACCCAGGAACTCTGTCTCCTGCAGATATGTGGCATCACGCAACTGTTTCCACATGTTGTGGCTTACCGAGAAATCAAGGAAGTGGCTGTCGCTCCAGCGGTGTGTGTAGCCTACCTCCACGTTGTACATGCGCGGGCTTCCGTCCTGTGATGTGGTGCGCTTGCGCTTCTCTGTAGCATCGCCGTATGTTCCGTCGCCGTTTATAGTGCCGCTTTCGCCTACTATGTCATTCTCGTGCTTGCCCTTGCCGTACATGGCCATGAGGTTTGTATATACCTCGTCCTTCTCGGTGAAACGCCAAGTGAGTCCGGCGCGTCCGAAAATATTGTTGGGGTTGTGGCTGCCTATGCTTCTTTGCTTCTGGTAGCTGTTGCGTGCACCGAAGTATCTCGTTGTCGTGGTGCTTTCGTTGTCGAACTGCATGTCGCGGTAGTTGAATCCTCCGTAGATGTCGAGCTTGCCGCTGCTGTAGTTTATGTTGCCTCCGGCATTGTATCCTCCTTGCGAGTCGGCTCCTGCCTGTATGCTGCCATAATATCCGGCCTTGCGGTCGCGTTTGAGGATGATGTTTATTATACCGGCAGTACCTTCGGGTGAGTGCTTGGCCGACGGGTTTGTTATTACCTCGATCTTCTCTATTGAGCCAGCCGGCATCTGTTGCAGGATGTCGCCCTGGTTGTCACTGGTGAGGCCGCTCGCTTTTCCGTTTATCCATACTGTGACACTCTCGCTGCCTCGCAATGATACTGCACCTTCGTTGTTAACCTCGACCGACGGTATGTCCATGAGCACGTCGCTGGCCGATCCGCCTGTAGAAGCGATGTTCTGGTCAACGGTAAAGACCCTCTTGTCAATCTCAAAGCTCATCTGTGAACGCTGTTCCGTGACAACGACCTCTTTGAGCATCTTCCTGTCGGCCTTCATGATGATTGTGCCTATATTGCGCTTATTGTCGGCAGCCGTGATGCTTACCTTGCGGCTGTCGCTAAGATATCCCACGAACGATAGCTGCAATGTGTAGTTGCCTTCTTTGACATCACTCAGGATGAATGTGCCGTCGTCGTTGGTGTTGCAGCCAGCAACCGGTGCGGTGGTTCCTTGGGGTACAAGAGCTACGGTTACGAAGCCGAGCGGTTCGTTGTTCTCCTTGTCAATGACTTTTCCGCGTATTGTGCCGCTGATTTGTGCCATGATTGTAAATGGTATCATCAGCAGTAGGGGTATGAGAATTTTTTTCATTCCTTGATTATATGGTAAAAATAGTTTACTTTTTTTGAAAGCGGCTGCAAAGGTACGTAATCTTGTTGATTATATTGGTAAGTGTTACGGGTTTTTATTCGAGGAAACCTGTAATTTTTCCGCTTATCTGCATGAGCGAAATCTCGCATATCTTTGTGTCATACTCGACCGAAAGAAGACGCTCTTCGGCATCGAGCAGGCTTTTCTGGGCTTCGCGCATCTCGAAACCCGACAGGTCGCCAAGCATGTATCGCTCCTTCGCTATGTCGTGGTTCTCGCGTGCGGTGATTACATTCTGCCTCTCCAGCGCAAGCAGTTCTAGGTTATTCTGGTATGCTTGCCACAGGTTGCCAAGGTCGGCTTTGAGGGCAAGTTCCAACTGGTCGCGTTGCAGTCTTGAGTTTTCAATCTCTATCTTTGCGTTACGTTTCTCGCGCTTGCGGTTGCCGTTCCACAGGTTCATCCCGATAGCTATTCCTACATTGCCTCCCCTGTTGCTGCGGCTGATATAGCTGTTTGTGTCGTATCTGTTATATGAAAGATCATATCCTGCGTTCAATTTTACGTATGGATAGTTTCTCGACATGACTTTCTTGTAATCGAGCCTGGTAAGTCTGTTGCTCTGGTCGGCAAGCAGAAGGTTGGCATTCCTTGAAAGAGTATTGTTCCATAATTCGGTGAAGTCGAGTGTGCCGTTAATGGCAATATCGTTTTCTTCGGTCTCTATTGGTGTATATACCTGTTCTATGGCCATCATCTCATTCAGTGCGATACGTGACGTCACAACCACTTCCTGCTGCTTCATATACTGCGCGCTGTCGGCGTTGAAATCGACCTTGGCCTGTTGGTAGTCCAGTCTTGAGAAGTTGCCGATGTTATATCGTTCCTCGACAATGCGAAGGCGCTCTTTGGATAGTATCATGGCATAATGGTAGTTCCTTAGCCTTAGTTTCTGCCGTAGAAAATTATAGTATTCTGCTGCCATTCCGGCAATGAAATCCTCAATTGCAATGCGGGTCGATGTTTCTCCCATACGTTCCATCTCCTTGAGCTGCTTGTATGTGGTGCTTATGTTGAATCCGTCGAAAATGGTCCAGTTAAGGCCTATTCCTGCATTCAGGGTATGGTCAAGGGAACTGCTTGTTTTCTGTGTCTCTCCGGTGGAACGCAGCTTGGCATCACAGCTGCTGAAGGATGCGTCGTACCCGGCGTTAAGGTCGAGGGTCGGCAGGAACCCTGCATTTGCAAGGGTGGCATTGTTGTGTGAAATCTGTTCCTCGTTGCGGGTAATGCGCAGCGAATAGTTCTTTTCAAGGCCTATCTCGAGGCATTTGCGGAGAGTGTATGTCTGTGCATGGGCTGCTGCGGCCATCACCATGGCCGTGCATGCAGTTATTATAATTCTTTTCATTATTCCTCTTTTGCTTTACGTTCTGTTGATATGTAGCTGTAAATTGCCGGTACGACATACATGGTAAGGAATGTCGATACAAGCATTCCGCCGACAACGGCCGTACCCATGGCTATGCGCTGGTTGGCGCCTTCTGCTGTGGCGAATGTAAGCGGTAACAGGCCGAGAACTGTCGATACGCTGGTCATGAGGATGGGGCGGAGTCTCTGCAGCGATGCGCTTCTTATGGCCTCTGATTTCGTTTCGCCGCTTTCCTGTTTCTGGTTGGCGAATTCTACGATGAGGATACCGTTCTTCGCTACGAGACCGATGAGCATTATTATGCCAATCTGGCTGAATATGTTCATCGTGATGCCACTGAAGTACATGAATATGAGTGCTCCGGCTATGGCAAGGGGCACGGTGAGCATTATTATGAACGGGTCCTTGAAACTCTCGAACTGTGCTGCAAGTATAAGGTATATGAGCACAAGGGCGAGTATGAACGCGAACATCAGGCTCGATGAACTTTCACGGAACTCCTTTGAATCTCCTGTCAGGGCTGTGCGGAATGTCTCGTCAAGCACCTCCTCGGCAATCTTGTCCATTTCGTTGAGTCCGTCACCGATTGTCTTGCCTTCGGCGAGTCCTGCCGACACGGTGGCCGAAAGGAATCGGTTATAATGGTAGAGTTTGGGAGGCGCAACGGACTCCACGAACTCTACAAGGTTGTCGAGCTGTATCATCTCGCCGTTGTCGCTGCGTATGTATATAGACTTTACGCTTGATGGGGTGTTGCGCTGCTGGCGGTCTACCTGTCCTATAATCTCATACTGTTTGCCATTCATGTAGAAATATCCCATGCGCTGTCCGCTTAGGCCGTACTGCAGTGTCTCGGCCACGTCGCGCACGCTTGCACCCATAGTTCCGGCCTTGTCGCGGTTTATGTTCACGCGCATTTCGGGGCTGCTGAACTTGAGGTCTGCATCGGCCATCTTGAACACCGGGTTGTCGTGTACCTTCTGCAGGAACTCGGGCAGCACCTTCTGGAGCTTTTCGATGCTGGTGGCCTGTATTACATATTGTACGGGCATGCTGCCGCGACGGCCGCCGAACGATGACTGCTGCTGCACGAAGGCGCGTGCCTTGGTGCGGGTACTTACTGCTTTTGTCAGTTTCTCGGCAATCTCCATCTGGGTG
>JAFYQH010000023.1 GCA_017547205.1 Bacteroidaceae bacterium
CTATATGAACGGTTGTATGGCTGCATAAGACCGTTTATCGGACAAATTGGAGATTTTCTACCGAAAAAGAGAAAAAGGGAACAAAAACGAGATATAACAGAGACCGGATCAAAAATACTTTTGACCCGGCCTCTTTTTTTTCTTACATGACGGACAATGTCATACATTGGGGCAGGACTCATCGGCTCACCTTGGGCCACCTGCAAATAGATGAAAGAGCAAAGAGCAAAGATGAAAGAACGAAGTTTTTAACCTTACTGCTGTTGTCTTGTGTTTATTTGGTTGTCGTGCTATACCAACTTTTTGGCGGCCAAAAAGTTGCAAAAAGCCCCGGCACACGGAAAAAATCTTCGCAATTTTTCTTATACAGATTGACTAAACTTTTTGCTTAGCCCCCAACTTTTGCAGGTGAGGGCTCACCTACAAAAGTTGGGGAGCCGAATTACCTTTGACCGCCCAAAAGTGCATCACTTTTGCTCCAGGCTTTACTAACGAAGCCTAATAAGCCTAAAAAAAGAGATTGCCGCCTTGCAAATGAGGGCAGCAATCCACTTAATCAAACAATCACCACATCAGTTCTGCGACAGGTCAACCGAAAAATAAGCCTTTCTGCCCGAAGGAGTAACACCCACAACAAAGAGAACAGGCTCGGTCGAAGCATTCGCAGCCTTTACAACCTTGTTCAAATCCTCAACACTCTTCATTGCTGCACCATTCACCTTTACAATTACAAAACCATCTCTTATTCCGGCCTTACCGAACAATCCCTTTGAAACAGAAGTCACCTTTAAACCATAAGGAATATTATAATTCTTCCTCTCCTTATCGCTCAGTTCTTTAAATTCAGCACCCAATATGTCAAGGTCGACACTCTTCACCACATTGGTATTGCCCTGCACGTTCTTCAACTCCACTTTCAATGTCTTTTCCTTCTTGTCACGCAAAACCTTTACATCAACATTATCGCCCGGTACATGCATTGTCAGCATCTCCTGCATCTGAGCCATACTCTTCACGCTCTTGCTGTCAAGCCCCACAATGACATCACCTTCCTTTATTCCGGCCGCTGCAGCAGCTCCATCAGCAACAACTTCACTTACATACACTCCATCAACAGTTCCGAGCTGTTTCTCTTCGTTAAGTTCCGATGTCACAGTTCCACCTACAATACCCAGCACTGCACGCTGCACTGTACCGAACTCCTTGAGATCGGTCACAACCTTTGTCATTATTGATACAGGAATCGCAAAACCATAACCGGCATATGAGCCTGTAGGCGACGACAGCACTGCGTTTATGCCAACCAGTTCACCTTTTGCATTTACAAGCGCGCCACCGCTGTTGCCTTGATTTATGGCAGCATCGGTCTGTATAAACGATTCTATACCACCATTGTAAACACCCAATGAACGCGCCTTGGCGCTCACAATTCCGGCAGTAACAGTAGATGTAAGGTTGAACGGGTTGCCCACTGCAAGCACCCACTCACCCACCTTTAGAGCATCGCTGTCACCTACTGGGAGAAACTCGAGTTCCTCATCGCTGTCAACCTTTATCAGGGCAAGGTCGGTATTCTCGTCAGTGCCTATAAGACGAGCCGAGAGAGTACGGTTATCATTAAGGGTAACCATTATCTCATCAGCATTGTCTATAACATGGTTGTTTGTAACAATATACCCGTCACTGGAAAGAATCACTCCCGAGCCGAACCCGACACGGGGCTGCGTCCTCACAGTCTCTTCACGCCCCCTTCCGTCGCCAAAGAAGAAATCGTATATGTCCGGCATCCGACGCACAGTCTGCGTCCTACTCTTCTGGGTAGATTTTATATGCACGACAGCATGAACAGACTTCTCGGCAGCAGCAGTCAAATCAACGCGTTCACCAACTGCAGTTTCACCAAATACAGCTTTTGTTACAAAAGAACTTTGTTCACTCCCCGATTCAGTATTTTCTGCGACTATAGTGTTTTCTGTAATGAAGTAAGCTGTTGCACCGGCAACAATTATGCCAAAGGCAACAACAGCAAAACCCGCAACAAGTGTTTTAAATAATAATTTCATAATCCAATCCAATTAATTTGTTAATACAAATACTTCATTTAACATATATTCCTAATAGCAGGATGAATTCCCGAACTGTTTTTCACGACAAATATATAGCTTTAATAGAGATACATATCAATACAGCATTATTTTTTCGGTCTATTTAACAATAGAGACATGTATTTAACAATAGTTTCACTTCAGAAGTCCCAATAAAGGTGATTTGTCACCGAATATTCCAACTATCCATAACCGTCAAGAAGAGGAAGCTTTATTTATATAAAATGTATAAGTACACTCATTCCATAGTTCGACAATAAAAAACAACAATTCATAACTGTTGATATTTTTTCAGTACAAAAGCATGCCAGCAACCTATTTTTTTATTAAATTTGCTTCGTGGAAAGACTGACAAGCAACATAAACAAGCTCATTTCGCGCCACAATTGCGTGATATTACCCGGAATGGGAGCATTCCTGGCTCATAATGTGTCTGCTACATATAATGCAGAAGACCAGGTATTCATGCCACCCCACCGTACGCTGGGTTTCAACCCTCAAGTAAACGTTGACGACGCACTACTCCTTTCGGAGTACCTCAAGGACAGCAGTCTTACATACGAAGAGGCCTGCGCTGCCCTAGACAACGACATTGCCACATTGCGTAGTCGCCTCTCACGCAAGGGAGTTTACAGGTTTGGAGAATTGGGAACTTTCTCAATGGACATAAACAGCGGTATATCCTTTGAACCTAATGCCAACGGAATTGATGACCCATACAATTTCGGTTTCGAACCGATTGCAATCCCATTGCTGAGCGAGTGCGGGAAGAGGGACATCGTTATCAGGCGTCGCGACCTCAACAGATACGTTGCGGTTGTGGCAGCAATCATCATCGCCTTCTTTTTTGTGACACCAATAAGCGACAGCGCATACGAACCCGGCATGCAGGCTACAATAACGGGCATTACTCCCGGAAAGACAGCCCCAACTGCTATTATGCTTGAAGCACCAATCGCAAAACCACAGGAAAGCATCTGTGAAATAGCGCCTGTAACGGACACTGCTACTGAAAATATAATAACCGTCAAGGAGGATGCCAAGGAGACAGTTCCTGCAGAAACGGCAATAGCGAATGAATCCGATACCAAGAAAGGGCTGCAAGAAACTGCAACACCATCGGAATCGCCTGTAGCTACAAAGGCCGCGAACAAGGCAATGTTCCACATCATTGTTGCAAGCACACCCAGCGCAAAGAACGCACAGTTGGCAATAAAGGAACTTTCATGCAAAATGGAGACTGATTATGAGGTTGTAAAAGCCGACCGCAGATACCGCATATCAGCAGGAATCTACGAAAGCGAGCAAGATGCAGAAAAAGCTCTACAGCAGATAAAGAAAACCTTCCCTGACGCGTGGATATTCGCACGCAAATAGACCGATGAGTAAGATTATTTGTCCCAAATGTGACCATGCGATAGATTTCGATGCCTCTCCTTACAAGGAAGGCCAGTCGCTTGTATTCGAATGCGAGCATTGCCGCAAAAGTTTCACAATACGCATAGGTGAGAACGAAGAGGAGATAGAGACCGAGGATTTCGGACATATCGTAGTCATTGAAAACACGTTCTGCTACAAGCAGGTCATTCCGCTGAGCGAAGGAGACAACATGTTCGGACGCTACAACAAGGGCACCGTAATATCGAACCCGATAGAGACAAGCGACCCAAGCATGGACCGCCGCCACTGCATAATAAACGTAAAGCGTGGCTACAACGGGGAACTGACATACACAATACGCGACAACCAGAGCGTTGTTGGCACTTTCGTAATGAACCGCATTCTGGGCAACCGCGAAAGATTGCTCATAGAGGACGGAGCAATAATAACACTGGGCGCAACCACGCTGATACTCCACACTCCCGAAGGCGAAGAATAACAAGAAGTTATACATTAATCATATACACACAAAAAACAGAACCGAAATCGGTTCTGTTTTTTGTGTGTTATTTGCCAGGCAACAGCCTGTTCGTATATATCATCCACACCCTGTCGGCATACTCTTCATCAATCTCGCCAAGATCATCAACCGTAAAGAGCGCAATCCTGAAGTCGCACACACTATACAGGAACTTAAAAAACCCGCTTTCGAAGCCACTGGTATGCAAAGCCACCCATTCGATACGTTCGCCAGGAAACATCCAGTCAAGAAGCATATTCTTGACCAATGCACTCTCCAGGTCTCTTGCCATACAGGAATAAAGTACACGGAAATACCCCTCCTGACGCAACCGCCTGTAATGCTCGTAACTGAATGCCTCTACCACCATACGCTCCTTTAACCCCGGGAAATACTTGGCAAGCAATTCCGGATTCGATATTTTGTCGGTAACGAGATACAAATCCTCATGCTGCATAAAGAACGCATGTACATCCTTTGCGGTCAAAGGTGTATAACGGCCATGGATACGCCTCCCTGTGAATTCCCCGCAGGTTGGAGCTTCATTACCGCAAGCCGCGAAGCCTGTCCAAAGATTGAACTCCTCCCAACTGTGCGCAGCCACAAGAACGCTGTCGCTCGTGAATTGAAAATCGAGTTCTATGAACCTGTACCCTTTGGCAAGAGCCGAATCGAGCGATTCACGCGAATTCGTATAAATATGTTCCCCCATGGCACCGCCCGCATGGGCGATGTAATCATAATGCTGTACATAAGGCTTCTTTAAGGAGTCTGTACAGGAAAAGAGCGTTGCCGCCAATACAGCGAAAAGCAATTTTCTCATTATCATATGGCCTTACATGCCTCCTTGAGGAATTCAAGTTCCTCACCGTCGAAGAACGGCGACAGCTTGTCGTATACCATAGCATGGTAGACGTTCAAATACTCCTTTGCATCATTGCCAAGCAGCTCCGGTACTATTGCAGCTGTGTCTATCGGACAAAGTGTAAGCGGTTCAAGACCATAAAACACACCGAACTCCGTCTCGCGGAACTCATTGACAAGCATGGTATTCTCTATACGTATGCCATGACGCCCGGCTTTGTAGAGACCCGGTTCATTGGTAACGGTCATGCCTGGCAAGAGGTGTGCCGGCACATTGTTCATACGTATCTGGTGCGGACCTTCGTGCACATTGAGGAAATGCCCCACTCCATGCCCCGTCCCATGCAGGTAGTTTTCACCGGCCTGCCATAGCCACTGGCGTGCAAGAACATCGAGCTGGGTACCGCATGTCCCCTTCGGGAATTTCGCCATTGCAAGTGATATATGACCGCGCAGGACAAGTGTGTAATCGGCACGTTCTTCGTCGGTCAGCGGTCCCAAGGGAATGGTACGGGTAATGTCGGTTGTACCTCCGGAGTACTGGCCGCCACAGTCAAGCAGCAGGAATCCTTTCGGTTCAAGCAGTGCATTCTCCTGCGGTGTGGGTTCGTAATGCACTATCGCACCATTCGCGCCATATGCGGCAATCGTAGAAAAACTAAGGCCACGAAAGTTCTCATCGGTACTGCGCAGTTCGGTCAACTTGCGGTCAACGTCAAGTTCGGTCACACCACCCTGTTCCACTGCAGGACGAAGCCACTTGAGCAGCTTCACCATTGCCACACCCTCGCTGAGCATGGCACGCTTGAAACCTTCAATCTCTACAGCATTCTTGACAGCCTTCATCTTCGCGACAGGAGAATCGGCACGGAACACAGCCTTTTCTTTGGAAATGGCCTTTACTGCCGCAACATTACACTTGGATGGCTGAACAAGTATCGTTGCCTTGTCATATTCCTTAAGAGCTTGCCATACATTGCCATAAGCATCAACCGAAATTCCCTGGGCTGACAAATATTTGCGTACATCATCCGTGAGTTTTCTATCGTCGATATACAGGACCGCATTGTCAAGAGTCACAATCATGTACGATACCACAACCGGATTGTATTCTACATCGCAGCCACGCAGATTTGCAAGCCATGCCACCTCGTCAAGCATCGTCACCAGCATTCCTTCCACCCCGTCAGCTTCAAGCGCTGCACGCAGACGGGCCAGTTTGCTCATTGCAGATTCCCCCGCAATCTCTTCGGGCATAACCTGCGCTTCACCTAGAGGAACAGACGGACGCCCGGTCCACAACTCGTCGAACGGGTCTCTCACAAAGTCGAGTTTTATGCCTTTTACGGAGAAAGGTCCTCTCCACGCATTGGTCTCAACCACGGTGCACACGGTTCCGTCAACGGCAACCACATTACCTGTTTCAAGGTTAGCACACAGCCAATCCACGATAGAGGGAGTCTCGCCGTCTCCATCTTTCATCAATTGGAACCCCGTACCGGCAAGGGCTTTTTCGGCAGCCAACCAATAGCGGGAGTCGGTCCACAAAAGAGCTTTCTCTTCGGTAACCACAACAGTACCGGCAGAGCCGTCGAAGCCCGACAGCCATTCCCTCGATTTCCAGCAGTCGGCAACATATTCACTGCTATGCGGGTCACTGCTGACAACCACAAACGCATTGAAACCATTTGCACGCATATATGCACGCATTTTCTCCACTCGTTCTCTGATAATTGTATTCATATATAGCAATCTGTTTTTGTCGTTTATGCGAAGATACAATATATTTATGACAATATATGCGTGCCGATACAGGAATAAACCAGATATTAACAAGCATTCTCACTCATCAATAATCATATATGCCGTATATCGGCTCCCGAAGCTGACAGGAGAGAGAGGTTGGTAACCGCTCAAGACAAGACCATCCTTACACACTAAAGGATATTTGTCTGTATTATACGTATGTTCATCGAGCGCATTGCCCTGTTTTTTGTGAAACTTGACAAAGAAACGCCCACGCTTGCCGGGGAAGACGTGGCGGTCATATATTATACGTGCGGCCACGCCCATATTCATGCGCATGTTAATCTCCATGCAAGGATTAAGGCGTATATTACCGTCCGCATCGCTATAAATCATCATGTCAACGCCAAGATAACCATTATACCCCGAGGCTCTCAACAAAGAGGAGAGCACGTCACACAAATGCTCGCGTACGCTCCTTATGACTTCAAGCGGGATAAGCTGTGACAGTGTCAATTCCAATTCGGTATCGGGCGCGAGTAGATTGCCTGAATAACTTCCCTTCTCTGACTCGAAAAGAGAATATCCGGCAAAACTTACGCAGTCATAAGCCGCATGGAACTCCATGGCAAACTCCTGCACCGAGTGCAGGAAACGCTCGCACACTACCCCTCCCTGGCGTTTTATAACACCTTTGTAGAAGTTCTCCAAGGGAACCTCAACACGTCCCAGACCCCACATGACACCTTTACCGCTACCCGACCAGGGAGCTTTGACCACACTGCGCGGTATGCTCCCGACAAAGGCTGCGACATCATCGGGCGAAGTAAGATAAACTGGAGTATCTGGAGTATCTATTCCCCGTTCCTTAAGAGCCTGCAATACATATATTGCAGTTCTGCGATTGGAAAGCCCGCGCAGATTGCTTATCTCTTCATCAGTCGGGAGAATATTCTCGGCAAAACCCATAGCCTTGAAACGACGCTTGATCTGAGGGCTCCACCCCCATGGGACACAGCGGTCTACATCGGCAATAGTATCCGGAGCAAAGGGAGTTGCAATCTTGAAAAGGTGCGACATTGATTCATAGAATTCAATAGATGCCTTGTCGGGGAGCAATACGACATCGTCACAAGGTGCAAACCACAACGGTAACGTGGCAAGGTCACCGGCTATTGACATAGCAGCCGGCGGCGGACAATAATTTGTACCCCCGTCTGCAAGCGCCAGGTCATTTTCGGGATTGAACAGATGAAAATTCACAGCAATACGGCTACCAGGACATAACATCTTTAAGAGCATCATCGCCGACGCTGTAATTATCATCATCACCATCAACGGTTCTGCGATGCTCAAAAAGGACTTTGAAGTTTATGGGTATCGACATTTCAAAACGTACAGGCTTGCCGTTTTTCTTTCCCGGGTACCAATATCCCGTCTTGCTTATAACACGCATGGCCTCTTTGTCGAGAGATTCCGATACAGACTTAAGTACTCTCACGCCCGTTATATGACCGTCGATGCCAACTGTAAAACCGACCAGCACCTCTCCAATTTCATTGTTAAGCCTTGCCTCGGAGGGATAGCGAACCTCGGAAGCTATGAATTTGTGTAGTGCCTTCAAGCCACCCGGATATTCCGGCTGCTCTATCTTGTCCTTGGTTTTCTTTTGGGCGAAAGCTTCACATGCCGGCAACATCGAGAACAACACAAATGCAGCGAACAGAATAAATATCTTTTTCATAATTGTTCATTTTACATATGACAAACTTACTAAAAACCGATATTGTCAGCAAATATTCGCATCATATTTTCTCGTCACACTTACACACCTGCCTAATATCCAAGCTGCCACCAATGTATTAATTGTGAGCCAAAAGCCATTTACAAAGGAAGAAGCTGACTAAAAAGGCTATTTTGTTGTTGCACTCGCCCTCAAAATGCTCATTTACGGGCTCAGTAAACTGTGCTTTTTCGGGCTTCGCAAGCCTAAAAATAGCTCTTTTTATTCAACTTCTTACAAACAAGGGTGTCTCTTTAATACTTTTTTGGGTCACCCTCTTGTTCAAGAATCGGGCTTTGGGACCACCACCTTTGTCTCAACAGCGATTTCGCGTAGGCAGATATTCTTATCTATCCTACCGGCAAGCGTTGTGGTTATCAATACTGGCCTAGTATCCTGTTCACAACAACCTGTATGTCGCTCACGCTTACAGTGCCGTCGCCGTTGACATCTGCGGCCGGGTTATCCTCGGCTGCGGCATCGGAGAGGATAAGGTTTACAAGCACCTGTATATCGCTCACACTAACAGTGCCGTCACCGTTTAGGTCGCCAACGATCTCCTCCATTTTGGCAAAATATCGTGCCCAGCTGCTGTAGTCGCTGCCGGCAGGGTAATAGAGTGTAGCGTCGGAGGATATACCGTAGAACGCATCTGAACCCAAGCTGGGAGCAGTTGTAGCCAGTGAGGTCACGCTCGTAAGGCCAGAGCAATAAGAGAACGCATAATTTCCAATGCTTGTTACGCTGCCGGGGATTTCAATGCCAGTAAGGACGGTGCAACCAAAGAACGCATAATCTCCAATGCTTGTTACGCTGCCGGGGATTTCAATGCTAGTAAGGCCGGAGCAACCAAAGAACGCATAATCTCCAA
>JAFYQH010000024.1 GCA_017547205.1 Bacteroidaceae bacterium
CGTTGCCTGCGCATCTCGCGACCTATTGCTGCAAGCATTGTTGATTAAACAAGTTTAATTCCGGAGCGCCGTAAAACAAAAGGCAAGTTCAAGTGACAAAGCTTGCGCGACCGAAAGATATTGCTTGACAAAGCAATTCTTGAGCAAATCGCGGGCTGACTGATTTTTCCGTGTGCCGGGGCTTTTTGCAACTTTTTGGCGGCCAAAAAGTTGGTAAAGAACGACAGCGAAACAAACACAAGACAACAGTAGTAAGGTTAAAAACTGCTGTTGAATAATGGATTTCTTGACTACGCTCGAAATGACACCATCTTTGACGGTATAGAGCACACTTCCACCCATTCCTGTCATGTCGACCGCATGGGAGACATCTTTTTTATCTTTGCTCTTTCATCTTTGCTCTTTGCTCTTTTTAATAAGCCTCCTGCTCCAATCAATAATTTACGAACAGCAGATATTC
This sequence comes from Bacteroidaceae bacterium, assembly GCA_017547205.1. Taxonomy (GTDB): domain Bacteria; phylum Bacteroidota; class Bacteroidia; order Bacteroidales; family Bacteroidaceae; genus HGM04593. The sequence goes on from JAFYQH010000024.1 coordinate 461, forward strand.
TCCTTCGGCTTCTATGGTGAAACTGTCGCCTGTACATTCGTTCAGTGTGCCCTGCCACCAGTTGGTGAAGTCGTAGATGGGGTAGAGCAGCCCATCGGCACGGAGCCTCCTTGCCGTCATGTTGAATATGGATACTTGCTGCCCTTTGCGGCTGTTGTGGGTTGTTGTTCCCTTGCATGGGAGAAAATATCCATAGTCGGTGAATGATTCTACCTCCAACCCCTCGCGCATGTATTCCATGAGCAGGCTTATGTTGCCTATGGTGTGGTCCTCGCGGCGTCCTGTCGCACCGACAATGGCAATGCGGTGCATGCCGCGTTCCTTGAGGAAACGTATGGCTTTTGTCTGGTCATTGGTCTCCTGTTCGGCAATGCAGTGCAGTATGTGTGTGTATTTCTCGCGGTTGCCGGGGCTTATGGAGTCGCCGTCACCCACGATGGCATCGGGCACCTTGCCTGTGGCAATGTACCTGTCGGCTGCTCCGTCGCAGCACACTACAAAGGCTGCTCCCGATAGTATCTCTTGCGGCTGCGGGGCTGTAGGGTAGTCGCCGCCGGCAACGACAACGGCGTCAAAGGCTTTTGCGGTAATGTCATTCATGTTGCATCATGCGTTTCCATTTGTAATAGCCAAAGATAGCGATTATTGCATAAATTGCATACAATGCGGCTGTGAAATAGAGTTCCTTGTATATGTATAATGCGCTGCATGCCACATCGACGATGCACCATACCCACCACTGCTCGATGTACTTGCGCGCGAGCATCCACATTCCTACAATGCTCAGCGCGGTTGTGAACGAGTCGGCCCAGGGTACGGTGCTGTCGGTGTGGTATATGAGCAACCATGCAATGGAGAACTGTGCTACTATGTAGGCGATAATTGCCGTGGCCCATGCCCGGCGCGGTGCGCGGGATATCGGCAGTTCGCCCCCGGGGCTTCTCTTGCCGGTGATGCTGAACCCGGTCTTCCATGCGGCCCATCCGTAGACGGCAACGAGCAGGTAGTAGATGTTTATGCCTACATCGGCATACAGCCCTGCTTCGTAGTAGACGAATATGTATATTGCCGGCATTATGATGCCTGCAATCCACAGGTATATGCTTGCGCGGTATTCGAGCAACAGGTAAATAACTCCTGTCATTACTCCCAGTATCTCCAGTGCCATGTCGTTTCTTTATAGTTCTATATTTATATGTCCAAGGATGTTTATCCCGGCCTGTGCCGCATATCCTGCGTAGTTGTAGCGGTGGCGTGTGCCGTCGCTGCCGGTGTAGTATCCGCTGCCGGCATATCCGTTGCTTTCGTACTCCTTGTCGAATATATTATATATTGTCGCTCCCACAGTGATGTTCTTGACACCTGGCAAGCCGAACGTGTATGCCAGGCGAAGGTTGCTTATGCAGTATGCGTCGAGGCGGTGGTCCTCCTGTCCGGCATTGCTCATGTATTGCTTGCCTACATAGTGTGACTGCAGTTCGGCTTCGAAGCCTTTTATTCTGTAGGCAATGCTGTTGTTCAAGATTATGTCGGGCGAGAACGCAATGCGGGTGTCGCCGTGGTTGATTTCCCAGCGCGCATATGTGTCGTCATCGTAAAGAACCTCGGTGAAGTCCTTTATCCTGTTGCGGCTGAACGTGGCGTTTGCGTTCCATGTGAGACCGAACGGCAGCGTTATCCCTGCCGTCAGCTCTATGCCGGCACGGTAGCTGTCGGGGATGTTGGCTGCAAGGGGTTCGCCAATCTCGTTGAGCTCTCCGGTGAGCACAAGCTGGTCCTTGTAGCCCATGTAATAGAGGTTTGCACCGGCTTGGAACAGTTTCCCTTTGAATGAGTATCCGAGTTCGTAGTCCAAAAGGCGTTCGGCTCTGGGACGTTCGTTCAGCTTGCCGTCGGTGTAGTTGTTGCGTGTAGGCTCCTTGTGTGCGACGCTTATCGAGCCGAACAGCCTGTTCCTGCTGTCTATCTGCCACGACAGGCCGGCCTTGGGGTTGACAAAATCGAAGCTTTCGTCAACATCGAGACGCTGCAGTGCCCCTGTCGCGTCGTTCCATTTGTCGTTGCACCCTTTTATGGTGTAGCCTATGTGGCGGTACTGCATGTCGGCATATATGTTCAAGCCGTCTGCTATGCGGTAGTCGGCCTTGAGGTATATGTTGGCGTCGTTCTTGGCTCCGTTGTTGCGGTAGTACTCGTGGTTGGGCTGCAGGTTGCCCATGTATTCCTTTACCCATAGTACCTGCCCGAAATGGTGCCCGAAGTACCTGTTCGCTCCACCTCCAAGCGAGGCGTTGAGCCTGTCGCTCCTGTAGTTGAGCGAGAATACCGCGCCACCGAAGTGGTTGTCCATTGCTTTCTTGCGCACGAGGTCGCTGCGCTTGACTTCGTTGCCGTCGTGGGTGAACGGCTGAAGGGCATATTCCTTGAGCTTGCGGTCGCTCTTGTACTCCTGGTAATATCCGTCGCCCTTGGTGTAGTGCACTCCAATGTTCATGCTGAGTGCGTTGCTGAAATGGTGGTCTGTGAGCAGCTGCCAGTTCTGTTGCGTGTAGTTGTCGGTCTGGTCGTCGTAGTAGTGGGCCTTGCCGGTGGAGTCGGTGAACATGTATCCGCAGCTGTTGTATCTGCGTCCGTAGAGTTCCATCTCCTCTTTTGTGGCATAGTTCCATGCATGGTAGGTCTCTTCCTTGCCGGCGAAATTGATGAGACGTACTGTAGTGTTCCTGCCGTAGTAGGTTCCCTGCAGGTAGTACGACTGCAGTTTGCTTGCGGCACGTTCTATGTAGCCGTCGCTGCCGATACCTGATAATCTCATGTCCACTGCCCAGTGGTCGGCGATGATGCCGGTGCCGGCACGCAGTGTCTCCCTGTGGGTGCCGAACGAGCCGAACGAGCCGCTGAAACCAGCATATGGCTTTGTGTTGAAACTGCCTGTCTTCATGTTTATGCTTGCTCCGAACGCTCCTGCACCGTTTGTCGATGTGCCGGCTCCGCGCTGTATCTGTATGTCCTTTACCGATGATGCGAGGTCGGGCATGTTGACCCAGAATACCGAGTGACTCTCGGCGTCGTTCACCGGTATGCCGTTTGCGGTCACGTTTATTCGTGTGGCATCAGTGCCGCGTATGCGCAGGCTGGTGTAGCCTATGCCGGCTCCGGCATCACTTGTCGCTACCGCGCTCGGTGTCATTGACACGAGGAACGGGAAGTCTACGCCCGTGTTGCTGCGCTTCAGCTCCTCGCTGCTTATGTCGGTGTAGGCCACTGGTGTTGTGCTTGTCGCGCGTATCGACATTATTTCCACTTCCTGCAGCTCGCGGTGCAGGCTGTCACTCGCTTCCTCCTGTGCAAACAGCAAGGAGGGCAGGGCTGCCATCAGCAGGCAACCCGGCAATGTTCTTTTTTTCATTGCGTTTCCAATTTTTTGGAGCGGGGACAAAAAAAGAATCCCTCATGCTCCGTTGTTAAACAGAAAATGGGGATTTTTCCTGTTCTGCCTGTTATTGGAATGTGACAGGCAGTCTGTTCCTACGCCGGCATTACCCGGATCAGGTTCTTGGGTATGATCTCAGCCCATAGTTTTAAGGCACCCCGTATTGAAATCTGCGGCAAAGTTAGTGCCGAATGCCGGATATTTCAAGGTTTTGGCTCCTTTTTTGCTTTTATCTGTTGTTTTGTGCTCTGCCGTCACTGCCGTGCTACTGCCAATTTGTCGCATTCTTCTTTGCCGCTTTGTCCTAAAATGCTATTTTTGTCGCGGATTGCCATGCCGAACAAATTTGGCATGGTTTTCGTTATTGTAATGATGTGCGCATGACGCGTACAATGCAATGTATAATGTATAACAAGATAAATTTTATAACTATGAACATTAAACCATTGGCAGACAGGGTGCTCATTTTGCCCGTGCCTGCAGAGGAGAAGACTATCGGCGGCATCATTATCCCCGATACCGCCAAGGAGAAGCCACTTCAGGGCAAGGTTGTTGCGGTAGGCAACGGTACGAAGGACGAGGAGATGGTTATTGCTGTAGGTGATCAGGTGCTCTATGGCAAGTATGCCGGCAGTGAACTTGAGTTCGAGGGTGAGAAGTATTTGATCATGCGCCAGAGCGATGTGCTTGCTATACTGGGCTGATTTGTTTAACGTGTAAATGATATATTAAGGATATGGCTAAAGAGATTCTATTCAATATGGATGCTCGCGACCAGCTCAAGAAGGGTGTCGACGAACTTGCCAATGCAGTGAAGGTTACACTCGGTCCCAAGGGTCGCAACGTTATCATCGAGAAGAAGTTCGGTGCTCCACACATCACAAAGGACGGTGTGTCGGTTGCAAAGGAGATTGAACTTGACGATGCGTACATGAATACAGGTGCGCAGCTTGTTAAGTCGGTTGCGTCAAAGACTAATGACGATGCCGGTGACGGCACTACTACTGCTACATTGCTTGCACAGGCTATCATCACAGAGGGCTTGCGCAACGTTACTGCAGGTGCTAACCCCATGGACCTGAAGCGCGGTATCGACAAGGCCGTGACAAGGGTTGTAGAATCAATCAAGGCACAGAGCGAAGAGGTGGGTGCCGACTATGACAAGATTGAGCAGGTGGCTACAATTTCGGCCAACAACGATGCTGAGATAGGCAAGCTCATTGCCGATGCAATGCGCAAGGTGTCGAAGGATGGTGTAATCACCATCGAGGAGGCAAAGAGCCGCGATACTACAATTGGTGTTGTTGAGGGTATGCAGTTTGACCGCGGTTATCTGTCGCCTTACTTCATCACCAATACCGAGAAGATGGAGTGCGAGATGGAGAACCCCTATGTGCTCATCTATGACAAGAAGATAACAAACCTCAAGGATATGCTTCCTATTCTGGAACCGGCTGTACAGACAGGCCGTCCACTGCTCATCATTGCCGAGGATGTCGAGAGCGAGGCGCTTACAACATTGGTTGTGAACCGTCTGCGCACACAGCTCAAGATTTGTGCTGTTAAGGCTCCGGGCTTCGGTGACCGCCGCAAGGATATGCTTGAGGATATTGCGACACTCACAGGCGGTATTGTAATCAGCGAGGAGAAGGGCATAAAACTGGAGCAGGCTACACTTGAGATGCTCGGTTCATGCGGCAAGATAACTGTAAGCAAGGACAATACAACTATCGTCGACGGCAACGGTAACAAGGAGGCTATCGAGGCTCGCGTTGCCCAGATAAAGGCCCAGATAGCTACTACCAAGAGCGACTACGACAAGGAGAAGCTCCAGGAGCGTCTTGCAAAGCTCGCCGGCGGTGTGGCTGTGCTCTACGTGGGTGCTGCTTCAGAGGTTGAGATGAAGGAGAAGAAGGACCGTGTGGACGATGCTCTGTGCGCGACACGTGCGGCTATCGAGGAGGGTATAGTTCCCGGTGGTGGCGTTGCATACATACGTGCTATTGACAGTCTCGAGGGGCTTGAGGCCGACAATGCCGACGAGAAGACCGGTGTTGCTATAGTGAAGCGTGCCATAGAGGAACCTTTGCGCCAGATCGTTGCCAATGCCGGCAAGGAGGGTGCAGTAGTGGTTCAGAAGGTGCGCGAGGGCAAGGCCGACTATGGCTACAATGCCCGTACCGAGGTTTATGAGAACCTCTTTGCGGCAGGTGTCGTTGACCCTGCCAAGGTTACACGCGTGGCACTTGAGAACGCTGCTTCAATAGCCGGCATGTTCCTTACTACTGAGTGCGTTATCGTTGAGAAGAAGGAGGATAAACCCGAAATGCCGATGGGTGCACCAGGCATGGGTGGTATGGGCGGCATGATGTAATGCTGTAGTTCTTTATTATACTAAAAAGGTGGTGTGCTGTTGAAGCATGCCGCCTTTTTTTGTCCGGAGAACAGGAGTCGTGTGTGTAATTCAAAAGCCTAAACACGGGATTTTTGCAACTTTGAAATATTTAAGCAATAATATAGATGTTGACCCAGCAATGTCATCCCGACAGAGCAAAGCGACGAGGGATCTCTAGCAACAATATACGAGATATCTCACGTTCGTTGCCTTTGGCCCCTTTGGGCGGCGAACTCCGTTTCGATATGACATCAACGCGTTTTTAGTATGTGGGTCAACTGCTATATTATTACCAATATTTATATGGGAAATGTAAACAGTTTCTTATATTTTTGCATATCAGTGATTGCAGTATTAAAAGATTTGTGAAATGAAAACGATGTTAAGGAAATTAATGCTTTTGCCGTTGCTCCTATTGGCTTTTGGCGCAGTGTCATGTACCGATGACGAGGAACTGGAAGAGGAACTGGTAGGACGTTGGCGCTATTACTACGAGGAACCGGGCTTGTTCGAGGAGGAGATACTTACGTTCAATTCCTGGGGCACATGGGAGAGCACCTATAGGCGTGTGGATGCTTTCAATCCTTTCCATTCTACATACGAAAATGACTGGGGTACATATGAGGTGACCTTCGGTGAACTGGTGCTATATTCCGACAAATACAATGACATCTCGACATATGACATCGACTTCAGTCGTAATAGGCTTTATCTTGACGATACTGAATACGAACGTGTGAGGTAGGGCGTAATGACGTATTCTTGATTTTTATGCGATTTGCAGTATAAAAAATCAACGCATCGTTAGTTATAACGGAAAATGGTTGTATTTTTGCACCGGCCCAGTGTACGATAACAGGCTATAACAAATAATAAATACAAAAACACTATGCTTACTCTTGACAAAATCTATCATGCGGCGTTTGTGCTGAAAGATGTCATACGACGTACGGAACTTGTTCCTGCACCGAATGTGAACAAGAAGGGAACAATCTATCTGAAACCCGAGAACCTGCAGCTTACCGGCTCGTTCAAGGTGCGCGGTTCGTATTATAAAATATCACAGCTTTCCGATGAGGAGAAGTCAAAGGGCGTTATCGCATGCTCAGCAGGTAACCACGCGCAGGGTGTTGCGCTCGCTGCTACAAAGAACGGCATAAAGTCGCTGATATGTCTCCCCGACTGTGCCCCTATCTCAAAGATTGAGGCTACAAAGGGCTATGGTGCGGACATATGTCTTGTTCCCGGTGTCTATGACGATGCTTACAAGCGTGCGATAGAGCTTCGTGACGAGAAGGGCTATACGTTCATTCATCCGTTCGATGACGAGGACGTGATTGCCGGTCAGGGTACAATAGGTCTTGAACTGGTTGACCAGATGAAGGATGTAGATGTGGTGATTGTGCCCATCGGCGGCGGTGGCCTTATTTCGGGTGTGGCATTCGCGATAAAGTCGCTCAATCCAAACATAAAGGTATACGGTGTTCAGGCTGCCGGTGCTCCAAGCATGAAGAACTCGGTAGAGCACAAGCAGATAGAACGTCTCGATAATGTATCTACAATCGCTGACGGTATTGCTGTGAAGCAGCCGGGCGAGAATACTTTCGAACTTTGCAGCAAGTATGTCGACGGTATCGTTACTGTTACCGATGATGAGGTTTCTTCGGCTATCCTCTCGTTGCTCGAGAAGCAGAAGCTTATTGCAGAGGGTGCGGGTGCCGTGGCTGTGGCTGCTGCGATGTTCGACAAGGTTCCTGTTGAGGGAAAGAAGGTTGTTTGTGTAGTTTCGGGCGGTAACATCGATGTGAATATCCTTGACCGAGTGGTAAAGCGCGGCCTCATGACCGAGGGACGTTCGGCCCTGCTGAAGGTAGAACTCCTTGACAAGCCCGGACAGCTCGTGCAGATATCAAGCATCATTGCCGAACTGGGAGGAAATGTCATTGGTGTACACCATGAGCGTACCAATGCGAGCACGGCTATTACAGGATGCTTCATCCGCATAAGCCTTGAAACACGCAATGCCGAGCATGTGGAGCAGATAAAGAAGGCTATCCAGGATGCAGGTTTCAAGATTTGGGACTAAGAATCTGTTTAAATTTCTAAAAAATATTTTCTTACAAAAGCTGATAGTTTCGCCGTTTTTTATGTTCAATAGTGCCTGTTTCTTTCTTTTTGCGGTTACATAGCCCGCTATGCGCACTTAAAAAATAAACAAACATCCTATTGTTGCTCTATAAAAAACTTGGCGATATAATCTTAAACAGCTTCTAAAAGTAATTAACCTTATAAAAAAATAAAGATATGCTTAAGAAAGTTTATACAAGCAATGCCCCCGAGGCTATCGGCCCTTATTCACAGGCTATCATCTGCGGTAACATGTTGTTCACATCGGGCCAGATACCCATCAATCCTGCAACGGGTGACGTTGAGGCCGAGGGTATTACAGACCAGGCTACTCAGGTGATGAAGAACCTTGCTGCTGTTCTTGCCGAGGCAGGTACATCGTTCGACAAGGTTGTGAAGACTACCTGTTTCCTTAGCGACATGGCCGATTTCGCAGCCTTCAACGCTGTTTATGCCGAGTATTTTACCAGCAAACCTGCACGTTCATGCGTGGCTGTAAAGACTTTGCCGAAGAATGTGCTGGTAGAGGTTGAGGTGATTGCCGAGATTTGATAATGGCAGTTCTTGAATACATTGAAAGCTCCCGCGCGGGAGCTTTCTTTTTTATGCTTATATGCAGTGCGGGCATTTGTATGCGGGTGGGCCGGAACTTTCCGCCGAAGAGAATTCACCTGCAAAAGTTGAGTGAAGGAGATTGGATTTTTAATTTGCAAAGGTAACTTCCATAAAACAAATAGAGCCGAGTGATACTCGGCTCTATTTATGTAGTTGCTAAACAATTACTTCTTCTTTCCGTTGTATTCGTCAGAAACTGTAAGCTTTGCACGTCCCTTTGCGCGACGGGCTGCCAATACACGACGGCCGTTCTTTGTGGCCATTCTCTCACGGAAACCGTGCTTGTTCTTTCTCTTTCTGTTAGAGGGCTGGAATGTTCTTTTCATCGTCTTATATTTTTATATGTTTTTAGTCCAAAAAGTACTTTACGCTATTCAGCTTGCAAAATTACTCCTTTTTTTTAGATTGACAAAGATTTGCAGGGGTAATTTTTGCGATTTTTCAAGTTTATGCTCTGCCGGGCAGCACAGACAGGGCTAAAAACACAAAAAACGGCATATGCCGTTTTTCGTGTGATTCCGAAGCGTTCTTTGTGATTCCGCTGCGATTATCCGTATCATAAGGCATAAGTTCTTTATATCTTATTGTCTATCAATGAATTTTTTTTGCTGATAGTCCTGCTAATTCAAATATCAAATTTTCCTATTTTTACTTGGTTTGCAACTTGGTTTGCACCTTTGTTAGTTGGTTTGCAAGTTTGTTAGACAAAGATAGCAAATTTGGGTAACATATACAAATTCCCACCCACCTTTATAGTGTCTTGGGAGCGAAATTTTCGCTTTCAAGACGCTTTTTTTTACACTTTTTAAGGTTCACAATACAGAGAATGAGATTTATGCCAAAGGTCTTTTATGACTTTTTTGCCCCCTCTACTTTTGTACTGAACAAACACACAAACAAGTAAGGATTGTTGCCATAACGACTGTTAGAAATGTTTATAAATTTTTAACCGTCATTATGCGAACAAAAAAACTAACGCAGGGACAATGCGAATTATTTGCAAAGGTTTTTCCTGTAATGAGCAACACAGAAGTTGCAACCTTATTGAATGTAGGTTTGACAACAGTAAAGAACTATGCAGATATAATGGAGCTGAAGAAAGACCCGGCATATCTTTCAAGTGTAAGAAAACAAGTATCAATTAAAGGTCATTTAGTACGATGGACATTATCGAGAACAAAACAAAATGGCTCCGCAGCCTCAAGCGTGGAGAAACGAAAGTAGGTCGTTTGGCATCATCAAAAGAGTGTACCACAATGTCAGTCCTTATATATAGGTGGAACATTGACGAGGGGGCAAGCAAAGGCATACGCATATCTGCTTCATACGATAGGCGCAACTGCCTTGTTACCATTACCGGCAATGTGATAGACAGTTATAAGGAGTTACGACAAAAAGCGATGAAAGCCTATGCTGAAGCCGAGTGAACTGGAACTATTGGCCGACAAGATAGCCAAAAAGCTCCACCGTCTCAATGATGAAGTGCTTTCTGTTGCCGAAGTCGCAAGAATGCTCGACAAGACAGAGGGAGCGGTGAAAAAGATGTGTTACAGGGGGCAGTTGCCACACCGTAAACAGCAGAAGTCATATTACTTCAGCAAGAAAGAGATAACAGAATTTATTCTATCTAATGAATAAACTATAAACTTTCCTTTTTCAAAGTCCACTCACAGCCAGCTGTGAAGCCCACTGTGAGTGGCATTTTTTTCAACTCTCAAATTACAGGACAATGGAAGAAAAACAAATAGCATTGAAAGCATCATTGTGCAATCGCTTATCGCAAATGGTTCTCGACCACAATCTTCCCGTGAACATTGTTGTCGGCGAAAAGCTCACCTATCTGCGTACAGTTACATTGACATATCACCTGCGCGATGAAATGCTTGTTGAGTGGCTTATCTACCGTGTAACAGAAGATGACGAGTATGCAGTATGATACAGCTTGCAGACATATACAGTGCAACACACGACGGTTTAGACATCATTCTGCGCTACTATCCACAAGCAGCTGATGTTGTCGGAACGAAGAACAAATTCAGGGCGAGGCAGAACGAAAAGACTGCTTCGGCCTGTTTGCACCATTCCGGCGGAGTGTGGAAAGTCGTAGATTTCGGCGATGACGGGCACGCTCTTTCACCCATTGATATATGTATGAAAGAGGAAGGCATCACCCACTTTTACGAAGCAGTGTTGCTGTTGGCCGGTATCTTCGGCATAAACGAAGAACTATCGCCCTCAATCAACAAGCCACGCATTGAGAAACGCCCGGCAACGAGCGAAGAGAAAGAGGGAACACGCATATTCTCCCTTTTGGAGTCCATACCTGAAGAGCATCTTAAAGTTCTCGGCCCGAAAGTACGGGCAGAGCACGCAGAAGCTCTTAATTGGTACGAAGCGGAATATGTCGGCTATGTAAAGAACAGGGAAGTAACACTCAAATATAGCACAGAGAACTATCCTATATTTATGCGTGAATGCCGTACAGACGACGGCAAGGTGTTCTACAAGATATACGAACCACTCAACCCCGAAAAGCAGTGGCGTTTTTCCTACACCCCTGAAGGAGTAAAGCCCAAAGATTACATCAACGGCTTGCGAGAGTTGCAGGAGCTGTTCGGCAAGCTCAACAGCTGTGATGACGAAGAAGAGGGCGACCAAAAGGAAAAGAAGCTCGAAGAGATATTTATATGCAGTGGAGAGCGCGATGCTCTCTGCTTAAAGTCTATGGGCTATATTCCTATATGGTTCAATTCCGAGACATACACCCTGACAGAGTCCGAGGTTGCCAAGCTCTACCGCTATGCAGATACCATATACAATATACCCGACATAGATGCAACAGGGCGTAAGAAA
>JAFYQH010000001.1 GCA_017547205.1 Bacteroidaceae bacterium
CCGGCAGCCCCAGGGCTGCCGGCTTCTTGTTTATAAACGTTTTCAATCACGCTTTTTTCCGAAAGGTATATTTACACCGATTGACAAACTAGCATTCATATCCTCTGCCGGAATGCCGTATTCTCCAAGATCATTGAAAAAACAATCAGTACCCAGGAACATATTGAAACCGGTAAAGTGAATGTTGGCCATCGCACCGAAGCCACTACCGAAAGTAGATTTTGTCCCGCTCAATGCAAACTCCAGCCAATTCAGAGGAGCCACATTAACCATCATTGACATCTTATAAAAAGAATAGTCACCATCGAAACGGTTTGTAAACAGAAGACCTGCGCTCATCTTGTCATAGAACGGCATTTTATACTCAGCACCGATATTCAATGTTGCAGCCAGCGTAGAGCTCTCACTACCCTCTCCACAATCCTCGAACGACATGAAATCCTCGAAGTCGTCCTTCAATGAGTTGAACTGGTCATCTATATCCTTGGGGTTTGTTATATTGTGTTTCTTCACATGTTCGAAACCGTCAAAATCAAACGGATTATCACCGTTGGCGCTTGCCTTTGAGACCTTTTTCCAGTTCATGAAACCCAAATCGGTAAGCGACGCAGACACGACAAGACCCTCTGTAAGCACATTGCTCAAGTCATATACAGCACCGAGGTCTATACCCATACCAAAACCAGTCACACCCAATGACGGATCGTCATAACCATTGACAACGTTATTTCCGTTTATCATGCGAGAATCGGAATACTTGAACTTACCGCCTAAAGCGACATTAGCATTTCCTTGAGTCATAACACGCCACTTTAAAGCTGCCGGATCGGAATTGACCTCTACCTTGTCGAGACTCAAATCGGCATATCCGAGACCAAAGAGCAACTTGACACGTGCACCCACTGTAAGGTCTTTTGTCAACTTGCGTGAATGTCCTAAGGCAACATCGAAATAGTTTCTTGTGAGGACATTGACGTCGTTAATAGAATAGCTGTTTGCCTTAGCAGGGTCTGCTGTCTTCATGAAGTTGAACAATTCGTAAGGAACATTCATTCCGGTATGTGAATGGAAGCCAAGGTCAATGGTATTATAACCGCCGAATCCGAAAAAACCGGCCGACATTATTACCATGTCTATATTGGCCATAATTTTGTTCTCATTCTCAAGACCGCCCAAAAAGTCATTGGCATCGACACTCTCATGCATAAAAGAGACCTTATCACCACCATTGGGATTATCGAACACGAAGTTATCAATACCCACATCACCGCCGGTATCAAGGTTCATCCCGCCGAGAATAGGCAAAGACACATAGTTACGATTATTCATCAATGCGGGATTGATAGTGTGACGATAAAGATTGCCCTTAAGGAAATAGCCTGTCCTCAAACTCTCTTGTGCATTTGCTGCAAACGATACAAGCAAAAACAAAGACAGAGCAAAGAAACTTTTGTTAAAAACCCTGTTTTTCATAGCCTAATAGTTTTAGTTAGCACCCGTGTTATTATTTTTATACATTTAAAAATATTTTTTAACTTTATCCGTAAAGGTATAGAGAGTACCACAGAAAAGCAAATTTCTACAAAAAAAGAATCCTGATTAGTTTATTTCTTCAAAATCGACATACTCGCCCTCGTCATCGGCAAACAGTTTACGGCGTTCCCCAGCCGTACGTTCATTTTTTCCTGTACGTTCATTCGCGTTATCAGAAACTGTTGAACGGGAAGTACCCGAACCACTCTTCACACGGCCAATGCCAAACCAGGAGAGGATTCTTGACAGGACAGAGAAAAACAATGAGAGAACAAAGAATACGACAAAAAGTGCTACAAAGAATAGCAATATGAAGAATGTTGCCATATGAATCAAATAAACGGAGTCATTTAAACAACTCTACCTGAACAATGTTCAGGCCTGACAGTATATATCAAGGCCTCGTCCCCCTTAAATAAAGAACGATAGAGAGTAAAAGATACCAAGTGATTATTACAACCGGTGCCAGATAGCCAAGAAACAGCATCGGCAAGGCAACCACAAGGAATATATACCTTGTCTTATTGCATCTCCAGCTGAAATTCTTGAACTTGAGAGAAAACATAGGAATCTCCGACACCAGCAGATATGATGAAATCAATATGAGCCCCGATACAAGTACCCACCCCGCATTGAGGTTGAATATCCAATGCCCGGCACCCGTAACCAGCGACGACCAAAATAGAGCATTTGCCGGCGTGGGCAAACCTATGAAGGTATTTGTCTGTCTTGTATCGACATTGAACTTTGCAAGACGGCATGCCGAGAATACGGCAATTAGAAAAGCAAGGTAAGGGATTAATCCGGCAATGCAACCAAGATAAGACGGATAGTAGAGCACGTCCTTCATGTAAGAGAACACAATGGCTGCAGGGGCAAAGCCGAATGTCACATCATCGGCAAGGGAATCCATCTGCACACCAAGCGGAGAAGAAACACGCAGCAAGCGGGCAACCATACCGTCAAAAAAATCGAACACTGCGCCCAGGACAATGAATGCCATGGCCAAGTCAAATCTTCCGTTGAATGCCATAACACTGGCTACGCAACCCGAGAAGAGGTTGCAACATGTTATCGCATTGGGTATGTGTTTCCTGACAGACATGCTACTTTATTTAAGGTTGGCTATTATAGTCTCGTTACCGACAGTCTTCTGGTTCAGTTCCACATTTATCCTTGCATCAAGCGGAAGATAGAGATCGACGCGTGAGCCGAATTTTATAAAGCCCATATGCTGGTCGATGAAACACTCCTCGCCTACTGCAGCATATGTTACGATGCGGCGTGCCATTGCACCGGCTATCTGGCGCACCAGAATTTCACGTCCGTCCTGCATCCTGACAACAACCAGCGAACGCTCGTTCTCGGTGCTCGCCTTTGGGAGCCAAGCTTTGTGGAACTTACCTTTTTGGTGCTCAACACGGGTAATCACACCATCAACAGGATACCAATTGGCATGTACGTTCATTGGGCTCATGAATATGGAAACCTGTATTCTCTCATCCTTGAAATGGTCCGGTTCGAAAACCTTTTCAATGACAACCACCTTGCCGTCTGCCGGAGCCACTACAACATTCTCCACATCGCCGGGGAATATTCTCTTAGGACTCCTGAAGAAGTTCACCATCAACAGATAAAGCACAATCGAGAACAGACTTACGACCGAGTTGAGCACAACCAGTTCAGGCAGGAAGTACCACAACGGGAAGTTTATCAACGCCAATATAATGAAGGATGTTATAAGAATGCCATTGCCTTCGCTATGGATTCTGTAATCCTTGAGTTTCCTTATTCTTTTGAACTTTTTCATAGATCAGCATCTATACATTATTTCACAAATATAAGATGTTTTTATTAAACAACCAAAAAAAAGAATGAAATCGCAGTACTGAAAACTTTTTCACGAGACTTTAGAGCAAAACACAGAACTCGCAATGTTGATAAAATTTTAATGTGAAGCAACCTGTATATGAATAAAAGATATTATCTTTATCGAACATTTCAACAACATACGACATGCAGGATTTTGTTCACTTACACGTACACTCCCAGTATTCCATCCTTGACGGCCAGGCATCCATCAAAAAACTTGTCGACAAGGCCATTGCCGATGGTATGAAAGGCATCGCGCTTACCGACCATGGCAACATGATGGGCGTAAAGGAGTTCTTCAACTATGTGAACAAGCTGAATGGAAAGAAGAGCGATGAAGAAAAATTCAAGCCGATAATCGGCTGCGAGGTTTATGTAGCCGAACGAAGGCTTTTCAACAAAGAGCTGAAGGAAGACATGCGCGGACATCACCTGATTCTCCTGGCAAAGAACAAAAAAGGCTATCATAACCTTGTAAAGATAGTTTCAAAGGCATGGAGCGAAGGTTACTACTACAACCCGCGTACCGACAAGGCCGAGATTGAAAAATACCATGAGGGTATAATATGCTGCTCGGCATGCCTTGGCGGTGAGATTCCGCAGCTCATAATGGCAAAGCAACTTGAAAAAGCCGAGGAAAGCGTCATGTGGTTCAAGAACCTGTTCGGCGACGACTACTATCTGGAACTCCAGTTGCACAAAGCAACGGTAGAACGCGCCAACCACGAAGTATACCCGATACAGGTAGAGGTAAACAGGCACATAATCGAACTCAGCAGAAAATGCGGAGTAAAGCTAATATGCTCCAACGACGTGCACTTTGTGGATGAAGAAAATGCCGAAGCGCACGACCGCCTCATCTGCCTGAGTACCGGCAAGGACCTTGACGACCCCAAGCGCATGCTCTACTCCAAGCAGGAGTGGATGAAGACCAAGGCCGAGATGTGGGAGATGTTCAGCGATGTGCCCGAAGCCTTGGCCAACACGGTAGAGATATGCGACAAGGTAGAGTACTACACCATTGACAACGCTCCCATCATGCCGAACTTCGCCATTCCCGAAGAGTTCGGAACAGAAGAGGAGTACCGTAGGAACATAACACACGAGGATCTTTTCAACGAGTTCACCCGCGACGAAAAGGGGAACGTCGTGATGTCCCAAGAGGATGCCGAGAAAAAGATAAAGAAACTCGGAGGCTACGACAAACTGTACCGAATAAAGTTGGAGGGCGACTACCTGCGCAAGATAACCTACGACGGAGCAAAGAAATGCTACCCTGAACCATTTTCACAGGAACTCATGGACCGCATCGACTTTGAGCTGCACATAATGAAGACCATGGGTTTCCCCGGCTACTTCCTCATAGTACAGGACTTCATCAAGGCCGCCAGAGAAGAACTTGGCGTTTCCGTAGGCCCCGGACGTGGTTCTGCGGCCGGAAGCGTGGTTGCATACTGCCTTGGAATAACCAGGGTCGACCCCATAAAATACGATTTGCTGTTCGAGCGTTTCCTGAACCCCGACCGCATATCACTGCCCGATATTGATGTCGACTTCGACGATGACGGACGCGGCAGGGTCCTCAACTGGGTTACAGAGAAATACGGGCAGGAAAAGGTTGCGCACATAATCACATATGGCACCATGGCCACAAAGCTTGCCATAAAGGATGTCGCGCGCGTACAGAAACTCCCGTTAGACATATCGAACAAGCTGTGCAAGGCCATCCCCGACCGCCTGCCCGACGGAATGAAAATGAACCTCCCCAATGCCATACAGGCCGTGCCGGAATTGCGCGAGGCAGAGGCTTCGCCCGACAAAACCCTGAGCGACACCATCAAATATGCCAAGATGCTCGAGGGCAACGTGCGCAACACCGGCGTCCATGCCTGCGGAACAATCATCTGCCGCGATGACATCACCGACCATGTTCCCATAAGCATCGCCGAGGACAAGGAGACCGGCGAGAAGATGCTTGTTACGCAGTACGAAGGAAGCGTCATCGAAGAGACAGGCCTGATAAAGATGGACTTTTTGGGACTAAAGACCCTGTCTGTGATAAAAGAAGCACTTGAAAACATACGGCAGAGCCTGAATATAGAGGTAGACATTGACACCATACCGATAGACGACCCCAAGACCTACGAACTATACAGTGCCGGTAACACTATTGGAACATTCCAGTTCGAGTCACCCGGTATGCAAAAGTACCTGCGCGAGTTGCAGCCAAGCACCTTTGAGGACCTCATTGCCATGAATGCCCTCTACCGCCCGGGACCTATGGATTATATCCCCGATTTCATCAAGCGCAAACACGACCCGTCACTAGTGCAGTACGATATACCCTGCATGGAAAAATACCTCAAGGATACATACGGGATCACAGTATACCAGGAGCAGGTGATGCTCCTCTCGCGCCTGCTTGCCGACTTCACCCGCGGTGAGAGTGACACCCTGCGAAAAGCCATGGGTAAGAAACTGAAGGCCAAACTGGACGAGTTAAAGCCAAAGTTCATCAACGGTGGCAAGAAGAACGGACACAATGAGAAGGTTCTTGAAAAGATTTGGGCCGATTGGGAGAAGTTTGCATCGTATGCCTTCAACAAATCGCATGCCACATGCTACTCATGGGTAGCATACCAGACAGCATACCTCAAGGCCAACTACCCGTCGCAATACATGGCCGGTGCCATGAGCCGCAACCTTGACAAGATTACTGAAATAACCAAGCTTATGCAGGAATGCAAGAGCATGGGTATCAACGTGCTTGGACCCGACGTAAACGAGTCGCGCCGCAAGTTCAGCGTCAACAAAAAGGGCGATATACGCTTTGGGCTCTGCGCCGTGAAGGGTGTTGGCGAAAACGCAGTACAATGCATCATAGACGAACGCGAGGCAAACGGACCGTTCAAGAGCATATTCGATTTTGTTGAGCGTGTCAACCTGACAGCTTGCAACAAAAAGAACCTTGAATGTCTTGCATTTGCAGGAGCATTCGATGAATTGCCGGGAGACATCACCCGCGAGCAGTATGCAGGCATCAACAGCAAGGGCGAGCAGTTCATCGAAGCACTTGTAAGATACGGGAACCTTTACCAGACCGACAAAGCCAACGCAAGCGCATCATTGTTCGGCGACACTGAAATGGCAGAGATTCCAAGACCGGAAATACCCGAAGGCGGACAATGGAGCACGCTTGAGAAACTAAACCGCGAGCGCGAGCTGGTAGGCATATACCTGTCGGCACACCCGCTGGACGACTACGCCCTGATCCTCAACGAATTTTGCAACACAAAGGCGGCCGAGATTGAAAACATGGAAGCACTTGTAGGACGCAAAATAACATTCGGAGGTGTAGTCAGCGACCCGCCACGTACCGGCTTTACCAAGAAGGGAAGCCCTTATGGAGTAGCACGCATAGAAGACTTCTCGGGCACGGCCGAGCTATTCTTCCTTGGCGACGACTGGATGAAGCACCAGAACTACTTCATTCCCGGCAATTTCCTATATATAAAAGGAAGTTGCCAACCGCGTCGTTGGGACCCCACAAAATTCGATTTCACAGTAAACAGCATAGAGCTGATGCCAGAAATAAAAGAAGGACTGGTAAAGAGCATTACACTATCGTTCGATGTGATGTCACTAACCGATGAAGTTTACGCAAGCATCATCGACTACATCGAAAGGCACCCGGGAAACAGTAAACTCATTTTCAAGATAAAGGATTATGAACACGAGTTCACCCTTGACCTTGCATCAAAGAACAGGGACATTGAAGTGACACAGGATTTAATAGACTACATAAAAGAACTGGAAAATATTGATTATAAATTGAATTGAGAACACATTAAAGAAAAAAGATTATGGCAGTAAATGTAACTAACGACAACGCAAAGGAATTCATGGCAACCGAGTTGCCGATAGTATTGGACTTCAGCGCAGCATGGTGCGGCCCCTGCAAGCAGCTCGCTCCAATAATCGACGAGCTTTCAAAGGAGTATGAAGGCCGCATTGCAGTAGGCAAGTGCGATATCGAGGAGGCCGATGACCTCACAATGGAGTATGGCATACGCAATGTTCCCACAGTTATTTTCATAAAGGACGGAAAGGTAGTCGACAAGTTCGTAGGCTCAAAGTCAAAAGGCGACGTACAGGCAAAATTCGAGGCACTTCTTTAACAGAAAGAATCATGAACAACGACGGATTCGGCATGGAAGACCTCGATGACGAGAAAACCATCGCATACATAAAGGAGAGACTCCCGCAGGAGCTAAAGGAAAAGTTCAGCGACGATGAGTTCTACTACTTCCTTGATACCATATACGACTACTACGACAAGAGCGGCATCCTTGACAACGACGATGAATACGTCGATATAGACATAAATGCTATCGCAGAATTCATTGCCAAAGAAGCGAAGAAGAACAAAATCGGAGACTTTGATCCTGAAGAGCTCTTCTTCATAGTAGAGGGAGAATTAGCCTACAACGGAGTCATTGACGAGGAGTGATCGGACATAAACCGACACACTAAATATAATTATAAAAGCAGCGGACCAAAGTCCGCTGCTTTTATAATATACATCAAAGCCAGCCCTTATAGCAACTTTGCGAAAAGCTCTATTGCCTGATACTCGGGCAGACCAATCTTGTTGAAAAGCTCTGCTGTTCCCTGGGTACGCTCCTCGGCACGCTGCCAGAACTCGCGCGCATCCTCACCCGGGAATGGAACGATATCCTTTTGCGAGAGGTGACGGAAGATTGCGTGACGCTTGCGGATAAGCTCCTCGGGGCTGAGGGGCACAGCCATGTCGGCAACTGCCAAATCCCACTCCTGCCAAGCACCGCGGTAGAGCCAGATGTGACACTCCTTTGCCCACTCCTCATCTTTCACCTCTTCAAAAGCACGCAACACAGCCTCGATGCAGACACGGTGTGTGCCGTGAGGGTCGGTGAGGTCACCGGCAGCATAAATCTGATGCGGCTTGACCTCGCGCATCAATGTCTTTACAATCTCGATATCATCATCACTCAACTGTCCTTTCTTTATACCGCCAGTCTCATAGAACGGAAGGTTCAGGAAGTGAGCGTTTGTGCGGTCGTCAAGGCCAATAGAGCGGCAGGCAGCACGTGCCTCGGCACGGCGGATTGCACCCTTGAGGTCGAGCAGTTTGCGTGGCTCGGGCTCACCAACCTTCTTGTTTGCAATTATTTCTCGTATCTCGTCAAAGGCATCGCCAAAGCCCATCTCCTTTGCCGTGTCGATGTTCTGCAACACGACATCGTCATACACAGCCACGTTGCCCGATGTCTGATAGGCCACGTGCACGTCGTGCCCCTGCTCAATGAGGCGGTTGAATGTTCCACCCATTGAGATTACGTCGTCGTCGGGGTGTGGAGAGAATATTATCACTCGTTTGGGGAATGGTGTAGAAGGCACAGGGCGTGTGCTGTCATCGGCATTGGGCTTGCCACCGGGCCATCCCGAGATTATATGCTGTATCTCGTTGAACACCTTGATGTTCACCTTGTCGTATGTTCCCACACGCTCCAAAAGATCGGAGAGCGAGTTCTTGATATAGTCCTGATGTGTGAGTTTGAGGATTGGTTTGTCAATAGTCTGGCACAACCAGATGACAGCCTTGCGAATCAGTTTGTCGCTCCACTCTATCGGAGGCGCAATGAGCCACGGCTCTTTAACGCGGGTAAGTTCCTGTGCCGCACCCTCGTCAATGACAACCAGAATATCGTCGTGGTCTTGCAAGCAGGTAGCCGGATACTCTTCGTTAACCTCGCCCTCGATGAGTCTTTTTGCCACTCCGGCCTTGTCCTCACCCCACATCATAAGCACAATCTTCTTCGCGCTCATTATGGTCTCGAGGCCCATTGTTATTGCCATCTTGGGAACCTCGTTAGGATTCGAGAAGAACTTGTCCTGATTCTTGCGCGTGTTATAGCTCAACTGCACGAGACGTGTTGTAGAGTGCGCATAGCTGCCTGGCTCGTTGAAACCTATCTGGCCCAGTTCGCCTACACCCATAATCATAAGGTCGACACAACCGTTCACCTTGCGCTCATACTCCTTGCAATATTCATTCACCCTCTCGCGTGCAACAGTTCCGTCCGGGAAATGCACGTTCTCGGGTTTTATATCAACAAACTTCAAGAAATCTTCGTTCACTCTATGATTACGGCTCTGCGGTGAATCGGGTGCCATTGGATAGAATTCGTCGAGACTGTACACCTCAACGTTCGCGAAACTGACCTCACCGGCATTGTACCGTTTTACAAGTTCAGCATACAGGCCCAGCGGTGTGCGTCCGGTTGAAAGGCCTAATGTAAAAAGGCGGTTCTCGCTGTGCGAGTTTATGGCATTTACAACCACATCGGCAGCATACTTAACACCCTCGAGCTCTGTCGAACATATTTTTGTCGGCACTTTCTCGAATTTACAGATACTCTCTATAGAAGCCGAAATAGGCAGCTCGCCTATCTTTGGCAAAACAAATTTTGGATTCATAGTTATCGGTTAGTTTTGTTTTTATTATCAATCTACACGTCATTCCAAATGATGATATGTTTCTCAATTATCAGCAAATAGTGACGTCGGTTATCATTTTCTGTTCATAATCTCCGATGCCGGCAAGCCTTTCCCAAGCAGCATCTTCATATAGCGCATATCAGGGTCGGTGTGACGGAAGAACATCTTGTATCCCTCACACAGAACGTTCATATACGGTTCGCCGTTCTTTGCGTATGCAAAGCGGTGCTTGGGGCACTCGCCACGACATAGGAAATAGTAGTTGCAGCGTTTGCACTCCATTGGCAAGGCATCGCGTTTGTCGCGCCCGAAGGTCTGCTGCTCGGGGCTACGGTACATCTCGGCAAGCTCTTTCTCCTTTATGTTGCCCAAGCGGTAGTCGGGGTAGACAAAGTGGTCACAGGAGTAGACATCGCCGTTATGTTCAACCACCAGACCATCGCCACACACCTCATTGAAAGCACACAACGGCGGTTGCACACCACACCAGTTGGCAAGCGTAACATCAAAGAGCTGCACAAAACAGTGGCCTACGTCAAATTTCAACCACTCATCAAAGACATCGCACATAAACTGTCCATAGCCTTTTGCCGACACCGACCAGGGAGCCTCAACGGCATCCTCCTCGTCGGGCGAGACAATGAGCGGACGCTTGCCCGGACGCTCAATGACATATTCCACCACCGGCAGGAACTGCATATAGGGATTTATGGAGCGCAGGAATTTGTACACCTCGGCCCCACGCCCCTCGCTCCTGGCATTCACGGTCGAAAGGATATTGAACTCCACTCCATGCTGTTTCATCATTTCTACGGCACGCATTACGCGTGAGAAAGTGGGAGCTCCGCCACAATCGCGGCGGAAGGCATCATGAATGTCCTCGGGGCCGTCCAGCGATAGTCCAATGAGGAAATTGTTATCCCTGAAGAAGGCGCACCACTCTTCGTTCAACAGAATGCCGTTCGTCTGGAGGGTATTCTCAATCTCTTTACCACCGGCATACTTGCGCTGCAACTCCATTGCCTTGCGAAAGAAAGGCAAGCCAGCCATGAGAGGTTCGCCGCCATGCCAGCAAAAGCTGACATTCTGCTGCGACACCCCTTCGAGATATTGTTTTATGTAAATCTCCAACAGTTCGTCGCTCATGCGCGGCATCGAACCGCCGTAAATCTCACTCTTGTCACGATAGTAACAGTAATGACAATCGAGGTTGCACGCCGAGCCTATGGGCTTGACCATAGTCCCGAAGGACGGTGCCCTTCTCATCTTAGCGACATCCGTCAGATGCAGATTATTCTTCCTGTTACTCTTCATAATTCCTTACTGTGCTATAAACTGCTCCTCGTTATACTGTTTCTGCAACTTCTCAAGCTTCTCCTTCAACATCGCGGTAACCTCCTCGGTTCCCGGCTTACCGTAGATATTGTTCAGTTCATGCTTGTCGGCATTGAGATCATAGAGTTCCCATACTCCGTCATCATAGAAATGTATGAGTTTATGAGTTTCGGTACGCACACCCAGGTGACGCTTTACCGCATGCTCGTCGGGATACTCGTAATAGTGGTAATATACACCGTCGCGGTTAGGCTCCCACTCCTCTCCCTTGAGGACAGGAAGGAAAGAACAGCCATGAATATCGGACGGCACCTCTACACCTGCAAGTTCAAGGAATGTAGGTGCATAGTCTATGTTCTGTACCATTTCCATTGACTCACCCTTGACACCACCTGGCAGACGCACGATAAGCGGAGTACGGAAGGACTCCTCGTACATCCATCTCTTGTCGAACCATCCATGCTCACCCATGTAGAAGCCCTGATCCGAGGTGTAAACAATGAGAGTATTATCCATCAGTCCCTTGGCCTCGAGATAGTCAAGCACACGACCCACATTGCGGTCAACTGATGTTATCACACGCAGATAGTCACGCATGTACTGCTGGAACTTCCATGCATCGAGCTCCTTGCCTTTGAGACCGGCAGCCTTGAACTTCTCTATAACGACGTCATAGTGTGCATCCCAGGCCTTTTTCTGTTCTGGATTCATCCTGCTGTACATGCGACGTCCCCATTCCTCAAGGTCGGGACGGCTATGAATGGAGCTGTCCTTGTCGGCCATCTTAAGGTCATACACAAGATCCATATCCTTGCTGATTGACATCCTTTGCCCCGCAGCTGCCAAACGGCCCTCATAGTCATCGAAGAAAGTCTCGGGCAACGGGAAGTTGCTGTCGGCAAACAGGTCAAAGTCACAAGTATCGGGCATCCATGTACGGTGCGGCGCCTTGTGGTGCAGCAACAGGCAGAACGGTTTTTCGGCAGTACGCCCGTTCTCCAGCCACTCCAGTGCCAAATCGGTAGTAACATTGGTAGCATACCCCTCGCGTTGCACCTTCTCGCCGTTACAGATGAATGTAGGATTATAATAGTCGCCTTGCCCTATAAGGATATCCCAATGGTTGAATCCCGTAGGTTCCGAAGTCAAGTGCCACTTACCTATTACAGCAGTCTCGTATCCCTGCTGCTGAAGCAGCTTAGGGAATGTCTGCTGGCTGCCGTCGAACGACGAACTGTTGTCGGTGAACCCGTTTGCAAGGCTATGCTTTCCGGTAAGCATGCAGGCACGCGACGGGCCACTTATGGAATTGGCGACAAAACTATTGGTGAAACGCAGGCCGTCTGCCGCAATGCGGTCGATGTTCGGAGTGCGGATGAACGTCGTATCATACGCGCTGATGGTCTGGTACGAGTGGTCGTCGCACATGATGAACAGAATATTCATCGGTTTTTGAGGTCTCTCCGCCTCACCGCAGGAAGCCAATAGCGGCAATACCGCTGCTCCGGTCAAGGATAGGCCCAGCATCTTTTTTGTTTTGTCGAATATGTTCTCCATAAAAATAACAGTTACAACATAAAAACAGCACACAGCATGCTGCCATATGCGAAGATACAATAAATTGTCGAATTATCGCCTTTATTAATCTTTTTTAGAATTTATTTTTTGCCCCGAAAGAGAAGCGACTTAACTGCCTGGACTATCAGACACATGCACTTCAAAGATAATGGGATACAGGCGCGCCTGTATCCCATTATCTTTGAAGTGCTGTAAAACATCAGTCTTTCCAGCCAAGAGCCGAAGCACCAAGCACTGCAGCATCAGCACCCGGGAGTGAAGACTTAAGCACCTTCACCTTATCTTTCCAAAGGAACACCACATTCTCATTCATCTGCTTGCGTATAGGCTCAAGCAAAAGGTCGCCTGCATTAGCAAGACCACCGAAAAGAATTATCGCCTCAGGAGCCGAGAATGCAATAAAGTTGCAGAAAGCATCACCAAGAACCTTGCCGGTAAACTCGAAAATTTCATTGGCAAGTTTGTCTCCCTGCATCGCAGCATCGAAAAGCATCTTTGATGTAAGTTCATTGATACACACATCGCGCAACAGGCTCGGAGTATCACGTTCTACAAGCCATTTCTTTGCCGTACGCACGATACCTGTAGCCGATGCATATGTCTCAAGACAGTCAACACGCCCGCAGCCGCACTTGCGGCCTTCGAGAACCGGCGCTGTAGTGTGACCCAATTCACCGGCAAAGCCATCGTGACCATAGATAAGCTGACCGTTAGCAACGATTCCGCTTCCGACACCAGTGCCAAGAGTGATATACACAAAATCCTTCATACCCTGGGCTACTCCATACTTCATCTCGCCTATAGCGGCCGCATTGGCATCATTCGTAACCTTTGTTACAAGACCGGTCTTCTTCTCTATGAGCCAGCCCAGAGGTACGATACCTTTCCATGGAAGATTGGCAGCATTCACAATTTCACCGGTATAGTAGTTGGCCATAGGGGCACCTATACCAACGCCCTCCAGTTTACCCTCACAACCGTTCTCTGCTGCGAGTTTCCTGATTACGGTAGCGATTGAGTCGGTATACTCCTCAATGTCGGGATGAGCCTGAGTCTTGATTGAGTCGTCCTTTGCAAGGATATGTCCTTTTACATCCACAAGACCAATAACAGTATTTGTACCGCCGAGGTCAATACCAATTACATACTTTTCGTTCATATCAATATTTTTGATTAGTTAAAGTTCTATCCTGCGAATGTATACAAAAAAACGATATTTCCATCACTTTAATGTCGAAAAATCCCTTTTTTATCCATTGTTGTTTTTTCTTTGGAAAGGTTTGCATATCTTCGCATATTAATTTCAACAAACACTAATCCTTTTAAAATATGTTCAATAAAGCCTTTACAACTATCCTTATCATTGTTGCGACAATAACAAGACTTTCGGCACAAGAGGCATATTCGCCATCAATACTGCCCAAGCCGACAGAAATAAAATGCGGTAATGTAAACAGCAAGTTCGAATTGAACCGCAACACCATGATCATATATGGTTTTGACGACTCCAGTTCCAAACCGGCCATTGAAGAACTGGGCCGTATAACAAAAGACATTCTTGGTACAGAACTCAAGAAGAGCTCAAAAATCAAAGGCACCAACAACATAATCTTCAAGAGCAACGGTTCATTGAAGAACGAGGGCTATACACTTGAAATCAATCCCGAGAACATCATAATTCAAGCGAAGGACGGAGCCGGCTTCTTCTATGCCGTACAGACTCTGAAACAGATTATCCCCGTACAGGCCTTCGAGACTCCCATCGACCTCGAGAAGCTCCATCTCCAGACCCTGAAGATAACAGACGCCCCGCATTTTGCCTACCGCGGTTTCATGCTCGACTGCTCGCGTCACTTTTGGGATGTTGCAACCATCAAGGAGACGCTAGACATACTCGCCATGCACAAGCTCAACCGTTTCCACTGGCACCTTACCGAAGACCAGGGATGGCGCATAGAGATAAAGAAATACCCGCTACTGACCAAGATAGGCAGCCTGCGCGAGCAGACCACCACCGGCCACAACGAAGGCCTCGACGGCATCCCCTATGGCGGCTACTACACACAGGACGACATAAAGGAGATTGTCAAATACGCCCAGGATCGCTTTATAACCATCATTCCAGAGATTGAAATACCGGGACACTCGCTCGGTGCACTGAGTGCATACCCATGGCTCGGTTGCGAAGGCGAAAAGGGCAATTACAAGACATGGAGCTACTGGGGAGTATCTAAACAGATTGCCTGTGCAGGACGAGAAACCACATTCGAGTTCTGGGAGAACGTGCTTGAAGAAGTCATGGATCTTTTCCCCGGCGAATACATACACATAGGCGGCGACGAAGCGCCGCGCGACATGTGGAAGGAGTGCCCAGATTGCCAAAAACGCATAGCCGACAACAACCTCAAGAACGAGGCCGAACTACAGTCGTACGTAAACAACCGCATAGAGCAGTTCCTCGGAAAGCACGGACGCAAGATGATTGGTTGGGACGAAATTCTCGAAGGAGGAATAAGCCAGAGCGCAACTGTTATGTCATGGCGTGGTACAGAAGGCGGCATTGCTGCTGCGAAGAAAGGCAACAATGTCATCATGACCCCTGGCAGCTACTGTTATCTCGACTACCGCCAGACGACCGACCGCAAAGACGAACTTGACAGCAACGGCAGCTATGTACCGCTTCGCAAGTCATATTCATTCAACCCTTATGACCAGTTGGCACTTGAAGAGCAAAAATACATCATGGGGGTCCAAGGCAATCTATGGACCGAATATGTCACAACCCCCATGCAGTTGCAGTACAAGACACTTCCACGCTTGGGAGCCATTGCCGAGATAGGCTGGAGCAACCCCTCACCTGAAACAAAAGATGTAGAGGAGTTCATTGGACGCGCCAAGGAACTTGCGCGCTACTACAATGTGTTCGGCTGGAACTTCGGACGCCACTTCTACGAAGACGGAGTGCAGGTCGGATGGTAACCCACATAATTTAAAATTTTACACATTAATTTAAATTAAGAAAAAATATAGAGGTTTGTAAACACAAGTCCCTTATTTTTGCAACATGGTGCAATACACGGCAAAAACAAAAATCACTTATGATGCGAATGAATATGCTTGTAAACCATGCAGTTCTATCCTATCGGACAGAAAGAAAAACTTTGTTAACCAACCATTAATCCATATGAAAAAGCTATTTACCCTTTTCTTTTGCGGTATACTGTCATTGACTGCGGCATTTGCCGACGGTCCGTTCCGCAACCACAGATTCGACTCGTTCAAGGTGCTTGAACCGGCCGAAGGAAGTATCGTATTTATCGGCAACAGCATAACCGACATGCACTGCTGGCCCGAAGCATTCGTGACATCAGAGGGCAAATACCTTCCAATTGTCAATCGTGGCAATTCAGGCACCTATTCCACCGAACAGAGCGACAACATCGAGTCCTACATCAAGAACAAGCCAAGCAAAGTGTTCATGATGATTGGTACAAACGACATAGCCACAAGCGGCGGTCTCAACTTCAGTGGCGAGCAGGTACTTGCATACGTAAAGAGCATCGTTGAGCGCATACACGCACGCTCTCCACTGACAAAGATTTACCTCTACAGCATCCTTAACAACAGGACAAGCAACAGAGTCGAGGCTACATGGCTGCACACCAACTCAATTGTAAAGGAGTATGTAGCGACGAAGAACGTAGAGTGGCTCACATACATTGACCTCTATGACAAGCTCACCAACGTTGCAAACGGCGGAGCATGGAGCTATGACTACCTACACCTCACCGGTGCTGCATACGAGGTATGGTGCCAGGAAATATGCAAATACCTGGCCGAAGGTGAGGATTACACGGTAAATACCGTTTACCCGGGCAATTCATTATCAAAGCAGAACAACGGCGGCCTGGGCAGCGCACACGGCATGCGTGCTACCTACTTCAGCATGATGCCTATCGGCAGCGATGACGTACTTGTATTCGGTGACGAGTTCATAAAGAACGGTGAGTGGCAGGAGCTGCTCGGCAACCATAACGTAAAGAACCGCGGCACTGGTTGGGGCTACGGAGGCGACATAGCAACCACAAGCAAGCTTGTAGACGCTACATACGCCAATACAGGTGTGGAGAAGGACGATGCAAAGGCCATCTTTATCTACACAGGAACAGGCGACTGCAACGGCAGCACAAATATTGAGACCGTCAAGAGCGACTACAAGGCACTTGTTGACAAGGTAGCACAGAAATCTCCTACATCGAAGATTTATCTTATGGCTCTTGCACCTACAAACAACGCCACAACAAACACATCGCGCATTGCAGCGTTGAACAGCTATATGCAGAGCCTTACAACAGATAACATACGCTATGTTGACACATACACTCCATTGCTCAATGGCAATGTTGCAAATACAAAATATTTCTATCCAAGCAACTATCTTGGCGGTTTGGGATATGTTGTAATGGCAAATGCAATGAAGAATGCCTTGAAGGCCGATTTCCCCGCAGACACCTATACTGTAATCAGCGAGGCTGATGCCGAAACACGCTATGCACAGGCTACACTGCGTAACACCCTTTCACAGGCCATTGCCAAAGGCCTTATCGTTGAGCGTGGTGAATCAATGGGACAATATGACCCTGAAAAGATGACCGCTTTCGATGCCGAGCTTGAAAATGCATACGCCCTCCTTGCAAAAGAGAGCATTACCGAAACCGAAGTGCAAGCATTGTGCAACACACTCAACTCAATACTTACCGAGGCCATTGCAATGCCTAAAGCAAGTACTGCTACAAATGAATATTGGTATCAGATTACATCATTGCGCAGCCCCAACCTCTTCATCAGCGCCCAGGGCGAGGCTACAGGCGTTGTTGGCAAGGACAACACAGGTACATCGGCTGTCTCAATGTGGAAATTCGTGGAGCGTAGCGACAACACCTTCGACATTGTAAATCGTGAGTACGGTTCATACCTGAGCCCTGTTGCCACATTCAACACACAGATTACAACAACCAAGAGCAAGCCTACAAGCGGCTGGACTATAAGCTATGCCAACACACCCGGCTATTTCATCATTTCATCGGGCGAGGTACAGTTGAACCAGACCGGCAGTGGACAGAGCTACAAACTCTACAACTGGAGCGGCAGTTCACCATTGGGCAACGACCGTGGCGATGCCGGTTGCCAGCTTTCAATTGCCGAAGCTGCCGAGCTGGAGGAATTGCCCGAGACATCGGCAAAGACCTTGACACTGGGCATTGACCAGTTTGCCAATGGTGCATCCACATGGAGCAAGCACGTTTCAACAAGCGACGGTTGGTATGGCAAGTTTGTCACAGGCACAGACCCTGCGCTTACCGTAGAAGGTGTTGACAAAAATGTAAACAACATCGGTTGGTCACAAAAGCGTCCTTGGTTCCAGGAAGGTTATACCTACACATTCTCTTTGCCCGAAGGCTATCTCATCAATGCATATGAATTGACAACACTTGATGCAAATGGCTTTAATGGCACATTCACTTATACCACAGCCGAAGGAACAGCTACAAGTGCTGCCCAGACAAACACGCCACAGACTGTGAAGGCCGAAGGTTTGAGTACACGCACCATTACCATCAAGGTGGGCGACGGACAAACCAGCACCAATGGTATCATGATGACAAATCTGGTTATCCATTATGTCGATGGTGACTCAGAGGAAGAGGTGGTGAACACCAATTACACCATCGACAAGACCAGTGGCAATCTCTATCACGCCAATGGATCAGCCAACCAGAACTGGAACTGCTGTTGGAAGAGCGACGCTACTCCACAGTTGCAGTTCGGTTGCGGCACTGTCAACAACATGAACTGGAGCGGCAACAATGTACAGTTGATGACTGGAACATCAGGTAGCGCGAACTATTCAATCACAGCTCCAAGCGGATATGTAATCAGCGAGTACAGTTTTACATTTGCCAACAATAGTCACAACACCGGCCTCACTCTGACAATGGACAACGGCAAGGTGTACACAACATCTACAACAGCACAGACCATCAGCGCAAAGGCACAGAGAGCAAGCAACGTTTCGTTCACCCTTGCAGGTAGCAACGGTAACGGTGTTGTATTGACCAATTTCACAGTAAAAATAAAGGAGGATAAGATTGAGTCACCTTCCATCAGTACCGAGGGCAATGAACATTGGTACTACATCACTGGCAGTGCATCGAACAAGGCATACTGCAACGGCAAGGTAATGTACTACGACAAGGACGCTGGCATAATGCGTTTCGGCGACAAGCTTTTCAGCGCAGACCGTATATGGAGTTTTTGGGAGGGTGATAACGGCAAGCTCGCCATAAAGAACTACAAGGGCGAATATTTCGGAACACCGGGCAACGGTACAGGAAACTCCACCGCATTCGGTGTACAGGACACCCCTAACTACATCTACAACATCCAGAGCGCACACGGATACTTCATCATCAAGGACAACGGTGTCGAGCTTCACGCCCAGGAGGACGGAGCAAAAATCGTACGTTGGGCAGCAGAAGCCGGCGGTGCGTCATTGTGGCGTTTCGACGAAGTTGACGTAAGCAACGCCCTTGCTGAACTTGGAACTACAAAAGTCGAGCAGGGCAAGATAAGCACCGGTATCGGCAACACCGACCAAGCCATCATACGCTCCACCATACGCATCAGCGGTCTTGACGGCAAAGTACAGTTCCAGGGAGTGAAAGGTACATTCACCGGAACCGACAGGAACGACATTGCCAACGTAAAGGCATACTTCGCAACCAACTCACGCGAGTTGTTCGTTGACCCGGAGAAGAAGATGACCTGGCGCGAGGAGAACGGTGAGCAGTTTGGCGAGACCGTTACTGTAAACAACGACGGCACATTCACCATCACCGGTACCAAAGACCTTGCACCCGGTGACCACTACCTATGGATTACATACGACATTGCCGAGACTGCAAAAGAAGGCAACACCGTAGATGCAAGCATTGCCTCATACACCATCGACGGCGAAGAGATTGCAGAGAACAATGGCAACCCGGCACATAGCGTTACAATATTCCTTTCCGAAGGTGCTGTGCTCATGCCAATGGACAAGGGCTCGCTATACTACCGCATACCGTCAATCACTGTAACAAAGGACGGCAAGCGTCTTGTAACACTTACCGATGACCGCAAAGGACATAATGCAGACCTTCCTTCGCACTGCTATCTGGTAGCGCAGTATTCCGAGGACAACGGACGTACATGGAGCGACCCGGTGACAGTGGCAGGAACAGCAGAGACAGGCGGCAACTATGGACATGGTGATGCCTCTATCGTAACCAACCGCGAGAACGGCGAGATTATCGGCATCATGACAAGTGCCGGAACATACGGCCACGGATTCTTTGCCGGAACAGCAGCAGAGCCTCCACGTTGGAAGACAATCACCAGCCGTGACGGCGGACTCACTTGGGAAGCACCGGTTGACCACACCGACGACCTTTTTGGAGCAAACTGCTCTAACCCCAATACAAACACATGGAAGAGCGGATTCTCAGGTTCTGGTGCAGCTCTTCAGAAGCGTGACGGAACACTCGTTTCAAGCTTCGTAAACCGTCAGGCCGACAACAGCCAGCACTTCTACTTCTTCATGAGCAAGGACGGAGGCCAGAACTGGTATGTGAGCGGAACAAGCGGAACAAGCGGAGCCGACGAGCCCAAGACACTTGAGCGCAACAACGGCGACCTTGCCATAAGTGTACGTTCAAGCGGCTACAACTACTACAACTACACATCGGACGACGGTGCGACATGGCACTTGCCTTCACAGACACGCTTCACAAGCGGCATATCGGGCAATGCATGCGACGGAGAGTACATGGTATGGTGTTCAACAGTAGAGGGCAACCAGTGGGACGTAGCTCTCCAGACATTGCCTAACAGCGGAAGCCGCCAGAACGTGAGCATAGCTCTCTCAACCGACGAGGGCGCAACATTCGGCACACCGAAGACTATATGTCCAAGAGGTTCGGCATACAGCGCAGCTGTAGTTCTCCCCGACGGTACACTTGGCGTATATTACGAGGAGAACGGACTGTTCGGCGGATACACAATGCGCTTCGTACGCTTCTCGCTCGACTGGGCAAGCGACGGCAAATTCAAGTTCACCAATGATGCACCATTCTACCCCATCAAGTCGACCAACCCCACAGGTATCGAAGAGGTCAAAGGTGAAAACACCGCATTGAAAGGCATCTACGACCTGCAGGGCCGCAAAGTGGATAATCCAACAAGAGGACTATATATAATTGACGGCAAAAAAGTGATGATTAAGTAATGACACAACCATAATCATTCAAAGGCAACAGGCCTGTTATCATAGCCTGTTGCCTTCTTGCAGGAAACACAACAACAAACGTTATATTTGACACATAAACCTTAAATTACATATATGAAAAAACTTATTCTACTCCTTTTATCGGCATTACCCCTCATAGGTTATGCACAAGGCACACCATTCAAGGTAACAACCATAGAAAATGGCGAATTCGCACCCAGTACCACATGGTATACAATGGCCATAGGCGAGGGTGCAAAACTTATCAAGGACAATGCAGGTGCCGACCATATTGCACTGGGCGTATCTACACCAAAAGGCAATGACGACGAGCTCTGGTGCTTCGTGGGCAATGCTACAGATGGTTATGCTATATACAACAAGCAGGCCGGCACAGGCAAGGTGCTTGCTTCAAAGACAACAATGAGCGCAATAAGCGGCTATGGTGGCACAGGTGGTTCAACCTACCCCATCATGCAGGATGCAGCCAACCTTCCAAGCGGTTATGTAGGCCGTTGGGATTTTGCCACATCAAACAAAATTGCCAATGTTAGCGGCTACTTCATGAGAATTCACGGCACAAACTATGCTGTAAATGACTTTGGCGGTATTGGCAAGCTCGCATTTTGGGCCGAGGGTGCTGATGCCGGTTCAACAATCGTAATCACAGCAGCCGAGACTTCGGTTGAAATTCTTGCTTCAACTGGTGCTTTCACAGCAAGCAACAGCAATGGTACATGGCATTCAAAGTGGGAGAGCAGCGAACTAGCAGGTTTCTCACTATCGGCAAATGCCAACAACATGACAACATCGGGCAATTACATTGCCGGTTATTCAGGCCAGTCTGGAACTTGTTCATATACACTTACAGCACCCGAGGGTCTTGTAATCAAAGGTTATAGCTTTGATTATGTAAACACGAACAACGATGGCAGCTATGCACTCACACTTGCAGTAAACAGAAAGAACTACACATCATCGGCTACCACACAGCACATTAATGTAGAGCTTGACGAGCCTGCACGCACGGCAAACTTCTCGCAGAGCGGTGCAAACAAGGGTATCACATACTCGAACTTCATTGTTCATATGGGACTCGACATACGCACTCCTGAGCCTGCATTCGATGTATTCCCGACACTCACTTCGGGCGCTATTCCCTACCGTATACCTGCCATTGCAACAGCAAAGAACGGTAACATCATTGCCGTTGCCGACTACCGCCACAGCCGCGCCGACATTGGTATGGCAACAAACGGCCGCATTGACTTGCGCGCACGCATAAGCAAGGACAATGGTGAGACATGGGGCGAGATTTTCGACATCATTCAGGGTAAAGGTGCTGCCGGCATCGATGCTTCGAACAACGACATGTATGTAGGTTTTGGTGACCCTGCAATCGTTGCCGACCGCGAGAGCGACCGCGTGCTTGTTATCAGCTGTTCGGGCAACGTATCGTTCCCCAGCGGACAGCGCAACAACCACCAGGGTATCGCACACTTCTATAGCGAGGACTGCGGTGAGACATGGAGCACACCTGTTGACCGTGCAGAACATATATATGCACAATTCGACAATACACAGCATGGTCCTGTACGTGCGATGTTCGTAGGTTCAGGCAAGATTTCACAGAGCCAGTACATCAAGGTTGGCGAATACTACCGTATATACTGTGCTGTTCTTGTAAAGAACGTAAACGGCACACACGTGAACTTTGTTCTCTACAGCGACAACTTCGGCGAGAGCTGGACTGTTCTTGGCGGAGGTGAGGTATCACCAATCCCAAGTGGTGGTGACGAGCCAAAGGCAGACGAATTGCCCGACGGTTCTGTAATCATCAGTTCACGCACCTCTGGTGGACGTATCTACAACATCTTCTCTTACACCGACAGCGAGAAAGCCGAGGGTTCATGGGGCACAGCAAAGTATTCCAATTCAAGCAACAACGGTACAATTGCCGTGAACAACTCAACAAACGGCGAGATTATGTTTGTTCCCGCAAAGCGCACTGCCGACGACAAGAAGGTTTACCTTGCCCTGCAGTCAGTGCCTCTTGGTTCGGGACGTGCAAATGTAGGTATATACTATAAGGAACTTGAGACACTTGAGGACTTCATCTCACCCGAGGCTATTGCAGCCGACTGGGATGGTCGTCACCAGTCAAGCTACTTAAGCGGAGCATACTCTACAATGACATTACAGCACGACAACAACATCGGTTTCCTCTACGAGGAGGACACTTACGGAACAAACGGTGGCGGTTACACAATCGTTTACAAGAATTACAGCATCGAATACATCACTGACAGCGCGTATGTTTATGACGCAGACGTTAACAAGACTGACATTGTTGTAGCAGGCATAGACGCAAAGATTGCCGGATTCGACACCGAGGCTCCTATATATGTAGGTTCGGTAGACGGTAACTCACTGAACGCAGTGACTGAACTAATTGAAGCATACAAGGCTACCCCTTCGTACGAGAAATACGAGGCCATCAACGCTGCTATTGCCAACCTCCCACGTCTTGAGGTTGAGACTGGTAAGTGGTACCGCATACGCAACTCGGCACGTAGCAACGCTACACTCTATCTGAACCCCGAGGCAAGCCGCATCTCGACAGCCGTATCAAACGTAAACAATGCAAACCAGCTGTTCACATTCTTGCCAACCGGCAATGACAAGGAGTTCTACCTCTACAATGGCAACTACCAGTATATGCTCGGCCCTCTTGGCAACAACGAGACACAGCCAATTGTAACAACAGACAATGCTGCTGCCGGAAAGTGGAAGATTGAGAGCACTGTCAACGGTTTGAGCTCAATCATCTGCCAGAACAATACAGGCGGCCACACAGGCCTTCACCTTGCAGGTGACAACGTGCGCCTAGTGCCCTGGACAAACAATGCCGAGGCATCACTCTGGTACATCGAACCAGTCAATGAATTCGAACTCCAGATAGATGAGTACATCGCTGTATGCATGCCATTCACAATGACCCTTCCACAAGGTGTAATTGCCTACACTGCAGGTAATGCTGAAGAGGTTGATGGCGTTACTGTAGCCCCATTGACAGAGTATGGAAAGGGCTTTGTTGCAGCAGGAGTACCTGTAATACTTGCAGCCGAGTACGGTGCATATAAGATAGGTGTAGGTGACACAGCAGAGCCATACGAAGGCGAGAACATGCTGGGTGGCGTACTGAAGAGTGCAACAGTAAACGGTTCTAATGTATATACATTGAACGGTAATGTATTCAAGAAGCGCAC
Source organism: Bacteroidaceae bacterium (assembly GCA_017547205.1). Taxonomy (GTDB): domain Bacteria; phylum Bacteroidota; class Bacteroidia; order Bacteroidales; family Bacteroidaceae; genus HGM04593. The sequence goes on from JAFYQH010000001.1 coordinate 24,454, forward strand.
AAGCAGCACGGGTGCAATGCCTGCAAACATGGCATATTATACAGCTGACAGCGAAGCAGCTTCCATTGCATTGAAGAAAGGTGAAACCACCTCTATCGGGAATATTGCAACAGAGAAAGCCGAGCACAAGTTCTACGATCTCAAGGGCAACCGTGTAGAGAGACCTATGCGTGGCATATACATTACATCAGAGGGCAAAAAAGTACTTGTAAAGTGATAGCCCTTAAATAACCAACACATAAGGAAGGCACTGCAAAAAACAGTCGCCTTCCTTATTTTTTACCCGATAAAACAGTATATTCGCGGAACAAACGACAAACACACCATCATGAAAAGACGTCTGATACTGTTACTCCTCGTCCTGCCACTCATCGCAATGGGGCAGGAGAAAATAAAGGTTGCCTGCATCGGCAACAGTGTAACCTATGGTATGACACACAAGAACCCCGCAGCGACATCCTACCCTACCCGTCTGCAGGAGATGCTGGGCGAAAGCTACGAAGTGCGTAACTTCGGTCACTCAGGAGCCACGCTGCTGAGCAAGGGACACAACCCTTACATAAAGTTGCCCGAATACAAGGCAGCCCTTGAGTTCGCTCCCGACATAGCCGTTATACATCTGGGCCTCAACGACACCGACCCGCGCAACTGGCCCAATCACCGCGACGAGTTCTACAGCGACTACACCGCAATAATAGACACCCTACACAAGGTAAACCCCAATGTGGTGACATACATCTGCCGCATGACCCCTATATTCAACTGGCACCGCCGTTTCAAGAGCGGCACGCGCGACTGGTACTGGCAGATACAGGAGCTAATCCCGGCCATTGCCGCATACGACAATGCCGAAGTCATCAACCTCAGCCGCTACCTCTACAGCCGCCCCGACCTCATGCCCGACGCCCTGCACCCCAACGAAGAGGGTGCATTGATACTCGCAAAGCAGGTATATTCGGCAATAACCAACGACTTTGGTGGCCTGTCACTCCCGGCCATCTACAGCGACAACATGGTAATACAGCGCGGCAAGCCCTTTGTAGTGAAAGGAACAGCCAATGCCGGTGATGAGGTAACCGCCCGGCTCGGCAAACAGAAACTTAAAGCCACTGCTGCCGACGACGGCACATGGGAAGTTGCATTCGCCCCCCTGCAGGCCGACGGCAAGAGCTACACCATGACTATTGAGTGCGGCAAGGAGAAGAAGGAATACAGCAACATCGTCGTGGGTGAGGTTTGGCTATGCTCGGGCCAGTCAAACATGGCATTCATGGTAAAAGAGAGTTCGCACAAGCAGCAGAGCCTCGCCAACGTCAACAGCAAGGACATACGCCTCTACGACATGAAGCCACGCGTATTCACCGACAACATAGAATGGGACAGCATAGACCTTGCCGCAATAAACGCACACGACTACTACAGCCCCACAAGCTGGCAACTGCAGAACGAACAGAATGTTAGCGATTTCTCGGCTGTTGCATACCATTTCGGCGCCATGCTCGCCGACTCGTTGGGTGTTCCCATTGGACTTATATGCAATGCCGTTGGCGGTGCCCCGGCCGAAGCATTCATCGACCGTCGCACACTCGAGTTCCACCCCGTGCTGGTCGACATCCTCTACAACTGGAAAGATAACGACATGATACAGGACTGGTGTCGCGGACGTGCCAAACAAAATATCAAGAAGAGCAACAACAAACTTCAGCGTCACCCCTACGAGCCATGCTACCTGTACGAGAACGGCATAGCCCCCATAGCAAGCTACCCCATCAGCGGAGTCATTTGGTACCAGGGAGAATCAAACGCCCACAATGTGGAACTGCACGAGGTGATATTCCCCACCCTTGTCGACAGCTGGCGCCGCACATGGAACAACCACGGAATGCCATTCTATTTCGTGCAGCTCTCGAGCATCAACCGCCCGTCGTGGCCACACTTCCGCGACTCGCAGCGCAGGCTTGCAGCGTCCATCCCCAACTGCGACTATGCCGTCTCAAGCGACAAGGGACACACATGGGACGTACACCCCAAGGAGAAGGCACCGATAGGCGAACGCCTCGCACGTCTCGCACTAAACGAAACATTCGGCATGGAGCATGTAAAGCACCACGGCCCCACAATAGAGAAAGCCACACGCAAAGGCAAGAACATTGTACTCGAGTTCGGCAATGCCGTAACAATCGCCACAAGCGACGGTATGGAACTTCGCGGTCTCGAAGTTTCGGGCGTTGCCGGTCCGTTCAGGGCTGTAGCCGGCAAGGATATTAAAATAGATGGCAACCGCATCACAATCAGTGCCATCAGCGTACAGCGCGTACGCTACGCCTGGAAGCCCTACACCGATGCCAACCTTGTCAACGAAGCTGGACTACCTGCAAGCACTTTCGAGATAAACGTAAGTGAAGAGTAAAGATAACAACAGATGAGGCCGGGTCAAAAGTAAATTTTGGCTCGGCCTCATTCGTATATGCAAATTGCCTTTATTTCCCGAATCTCTCCTTCAGGGTCTTTATCATATCCTGTGTCATGCTGTCGAGGTCATATGTAGGCTTCCAGTCCCACTCGGCACGTGCACACGAGTCATCGAGCTTATTAGGCCATGAGTCGGCAATAGCCTGGCGGATGGGGTCGAACTCATAGTGCATCTTGAAGTCGGGGATATACTTCTGTATGGCAGCCTTTATTATCTCAGGATCAAAGCTCATTGATGCCACATTGAAGCCGTTACGGTGCACAAGGCGTGCAGGGTCGGCGTTCATAATGTCAACGGCAGCGTTCAGTGCATCGGGCATGTACATCATATCCATGAAGGTGCCAGCCTGTATCGGGCATGCAAAATCCTCGCCCTTTACAGCTGCATAGTATATCTCTACGGCATAGTCCGTTGTACCGCCGCCCGGCAGGGTAACATTAGAGATAAGCCCCGGAAAACGTACAGAGCGTGTATCGACACCGTATTTTATGAAATAATAGTCACTCAACAGCTCTGTTGCCACCTTTGTTACGCCATACATTGTACGAGGACGCTGCACGGTATCCTGCGGAGTATTGTCAGCAGGCGTGCCGGGACCGAACGAACCAATTGAACTAGGGGTGAACACAGCGCAGTTCTTCTCGCGCGCAATCTCAAGAATGTTTATCAGACCGTTCATCTGAATATCCCATGCAAGCAGTGGCTTCGACTCGGCAACCGCCGACAGCAGTGCTGCAAGGTTATATATGGTATCAATCTTGTATTTCTCCACAATGTCGGCAAGCTGCTTTGCGTTCTTAACGTTCGCCTCCTCGGCCGGGCCGCTCTCAAGAAGTATTCCTTTGGGCTCGGCACCAGGGATATATCCGGCAACGATATTGCCGCCCGGTATCATGTTGCGTAACTTCATTGTAAGCTCCGAACCAATCTGCCCGGTAGAACCAATAACAAGTACGTTCTTCATATCATCAATTGTTTAGAGTTTCTTCAGGGAACGGATACCCCCACGGCATCCACATTCCAAAGTTACAAGTATTTTTGTAATACACCCCCCAAAGAGATATTTTTTTGCGTTAAAATTAATAATATTTCAGTGAGTGCTGTTGGTAATATTCAATAAAAAGGTAAATTTGTAATCAAAGAACCACGATAGGAATTCATTGATAAACCACAAATACAATAAACAATGTACGGTAAGTTCCAACAACATTTGCAGAACGAACTGGCTGCCATAGACGAGGCCGGTTTGTACAAGAGAGAGCGCAACATCGCATCGCAGCAGTTTGCAGAGATAACCCTCGAGGACGGTTCCAAGGCACTCAACTTCTGCGCCAACAACTACCTTGGCCTGTCGAACAATCCACGTCTGATGAAGGCAGCGCAGCAAGCCATGGAAGAGCGTGGCTACGGCATGTCGTCGGTACGTTTCATCTGCGGAACACAGGACTATCACAAGACACTCGAGAAGGCCATTGCCGATTACTTCAAGACCGAGGATACAATTCTTTACGCAGCGTGTTTCGATGCCAATGGCGGTCTCTTTGAACCGTTGTTCACAGCAGAGGATGCTATCATCTCCGACTCACTGAACCATGCCTCCATTATCGACGGCGTGCGTTTGTGCAAGGCAGTGCGCTACCGATATGCCAACGCCGACATGGCCGACCTTGAGCGTTGCTTGCAGGAGGCCCAGGCCCAGCGTTACCGCATCATCGTTACAGACGGCGTATTCTCTATGGACGGAAACGTAGCCCCAATGGACAAGATATGCGACCTTGCCGAGAAATACGATGCACTTGTCATGGTCGACGAAAGCCACTCGGCCGGCGTAGTCGGCCCCACAGGACACGGTGTTGCCGAGCAGTTCGGTTGCTACGGCCGCATAGACATCTTTACAGGTACGCTCGGCAAGGCATTCGGCGGAGCAGTTGGTGGCTTCACAACAGGCCGCAAGGAGATTATAGACATGTTGCGCCAGCGTTCACGTCCATACCTCTTCTCGAACTCGCTGCCACCATCGGTAGTAGGCGCATCAATAGAAGTGTTCAAGATGCTTGCCGAGAGCGATGCCCTGCACACCAAGTTGCAGAACAACGTAAACTACTTCCGCGACAGGATGCTTGCAGCAGGCTTTGACATCAAGCCCACGCAGTCGGCCATATGCGCAGTAATGCTCTATGACGCACCGCTGTCGCAGGTATTCGCGCAGAAGATGGCACAGGAAGGTATCTTTGTTACAGGATTCTACTACCCGGTAGTTCCAAAGGGCGAAGCACGCATACGCGTACAATTGTCGGCAGCACACGAACAGGAGCATCTCGACAAGGCCATCAACGCCTTCATAAAGGTAGGCAAGGAACTGGGAGTGATAAAGTAACGCTTGACAGACATTACGAGGCGGCTGTGCAAAAAAAAATGGGCACGGCCGCCTCGTTTAATTACATGCAACAAAAACCGCACTGCAATTTCAGAAGGAGTCCGCCGGTGCCACCCACGACCAACCTATGCGCACATCAAAGGTGCCTGCGTTGTAGCCTCCACAGCAGCCGTAGAAATCAAAGATACCATTCACATTTCCATTTTCACCTTTCATCTCGTCAATGCCTGTTGTGCAATCCCTTTCAATACCAAGAACCGGATTACGGCCTCAAAACGTCATATAAAAGAAAATGACCAAAAGTCACTTTACAAGGGAAACAATGAGGCTGACTCAAAAGTCATTTTACAAAGAAATCAATCCCCGCCAGAATATATACTCTGGTGGGGATTGATTGTTCAAGAATAGAACTTTTGGGCAGCCCCTTGCTCGTTCAAGAACGGGTTTTGGAGCACCCTTATATTAAGTCATCCGTTTATTTTGGCAGTGTTATGTTGTTGAACTGAGAGATATTGCTTGAGGTATGCTCGCGATTGATGATAGCCTTCATCTCCTCTACCACATCGGGGTACTGGCTTGCGAGGTTGTTGTCCTCATGGGTGTCGGTTACGAGATCGTACAGGCTGCAGTTGCCGTTCTGTACCACCAGTTTCCAGTTACCCATACGCAGAGCCATCATATTTGTCTCGTGGAACTCCCAATACAGAAAGTCGTGAGCCTGCTGCTCGCCCTCGCCAAGGAGTGTGGGAGCGAACGAAAGGCCATCGAAGTAGTCGTTGGCAAGGTTCTTGTTTGTATAACGCTCGACATAGTTGTCAATGCCTGCAATTTCGCAGAATGTAGGCATCAGGTCATAGAATGCCAACTGGTGGTCGTTGACTTTGCCGGCTTCAACCTCTCCAGGCCACCATGCAATGAACGGAACGCGGATACCGCCTTCTGTAGTGGAACGCTTTGTTCCACGCAGCAGCCGCTCGGTATTGAAGTAGTCGGGGTCGCCACCACCCTCGGTGTGTGGACCATTGTCACTGGTAAAGATTACGAGTGTGTTCTTGTCAAAGCCTTTTTCCTTGAGTTTGGCAATAACCTCGCCTACATAGGCGTCGAGACGTGTCACCATGGCAGCGAACTGCTGGTGTGCGATATTGGTAGGATTGTAGCGCGAACCGGCATCACCACCATAGCTTTTCTCTTGGCAGAAAGCTCCTTGGTAGGCCTGCAGGATCGAGTCGTTAGGTTGTGCAAGTTCTGCGTGTGGCAGGGTGTAGGTGAAGATGCCGAAGAATGGCTTGTCGGCGGTTTGCTTGTCAATCCACTCCATAGCCTCCTGATGAATGAGGTCGGCCGAGTAGTCGCGGCGATTCTTGTAATCCTCGCCGTACATTGAGTAGTTGATGTTGTTCTGCAATATCTCGCGTCGCACCTCTGTGTCTCCCGCCTCGCGGTCATACGAGTTCAGGAAGTTGGGGTAGTAAAGGTGCGCCTGGAACTGACACATAAAGCCGTAGTAGCGGTCGATGCCACGCTTGTCGGGGGTTGACTCCGAACCCTCGTAGCCGCCCGCCCACTTACCGAACATGCCGGTGGTGTAGCCGTTGTCCTTCATAATCTCGGGCAGGATAACGTGTGCAGGGTCGTATGGCTCCTGACCGGTCTGTGTGGGATCTTGATTGTTGCCATAGTACATGTTGCCTATACGGTACTCCTTGTTTCCGCGCACCTTGGTGTGGCCGGTGTGCTGTCCTGTCATGAAGCAAGCACGCGAGGGCGCACTCACCGGGCTGCCGGCATAGGCCTGGGTGAAACGCATTCCTTCCTCGGCCATGCGGTCGAGGTTGGGGGTGGCAATGTACTGCTGGCCATAGCAGCCTACATCGGCATATCCCAAGTCGTCACACATTATATATATTATGTTAGGTTTCTGACTTTCCTGTGCCTGAACCGCTGCCGATGCAAGCAATCCACAACCGAAAAGTAACAATTTGCTATTTTCCATATTTTTGTTTTTTATCTGTTATTACTTCTTTATGAATATCTTCACATTCCTGTAACCGGTTGCAGTTGTGGCACGTACAATGTAGATGCCTTCCCTTACACCGACAACGGACATTGTGTTTCCATGACTGCTTGCTACTGTTGCTGCATCGATTGTGTAGAGGGTGATGCCCGTTACATTGGCTCCATGTGCCACAATGCAGCCTCCCTGCTGTGATATAGTGACGGTGTCGTCGCTGTTAACAGCAGTAATGCCTGTGGGATAGCTGCTCTCGTCGGTGTTGGGGCTGAAGTATGCCACTAGCCTTACGTTGCGGTCGACAGTGAAGGTATACTCGGCATCGGTAGATACAACTACGCCTTCCTCTCGCCAGCATACGAACCTGGCTGTGCCATAGGCTGCAGCCTTGGCCGTTAGCGTGGTGCCGTATGCATAGCTGTCGGCAACTTCAGAGAGCATCACACTACCGCGCTCCCATGAGTTTGCTGCTACGGTTACAATGCGACCCACCTGTGGTTCAGCAACCTTTATGTGGAAGTCGTAGATAAAACCGTTGACTTCGTCCTCGGCAAGGTCCAGGCCATTGCTGTTGACGCGCACACGCATGCGTGTCTGCTCCATGGTAGCCCACTCGGGTACGTTTATTTCGGCTGTTCCTGATGTGCCGTTTACTGTAACAGGTTCTGTTGTCTCGAACACACCGTCACTGTTCCAGTCGAAGTATGCTGTGATGTTAAGATCGGCTGCAACGTTGGTTGCAAGTTTTACGTCAAGAGTGAACAGGCCGCCCTTTGCCACTGCGCCCTTGTCAGCAGCATAAACCACGTGCCAACTGCTTGGTTTTGAAGCAGTCTCGTAAACAATATTGTCCAATACTCCCTCGCCGTACATAGTGGCTCTTGTGATATAGTTGTTGCCGGCTACACCGCAGGGGTTGTTGTAGATCTTGAGTTTGCGCTGGAAAGCACTGCGCAGACGTGTGAAACGGAAAAGACTCTCGCCGTCAACAGTAAGTGTGGTCTCACCGCTTGTAAAGTAGAAATATCCGTTCTTTGTCTTGTCGGCATTCACCTTCCACACGGTTGCGAGTCCCTCGCCTGTGATGATGTTGCCGTTCTCGATGCCTACTACTGTTGCAGGCTCGGCAGCCGATGCTATCTTGTAGCCGGTTGTGTTGTTTGTTCCCACGAAGTACCACTCCTGGCTCTCGTCGAAAGAGTCGGGGTCGGCAAGTGCAAGAGTGCCACCCACAATGGTGAGGTGTTTTCCGCTCACGCTCTCGACATTGTAACTTGCGCCAATGTTGCCGATGGCAGTGCTTGGCTCGAAGGCACGAATTTCATAAAGGTCGGGAGTTTCAACGAGTTTCCAATATGAACCGTCGTCATATGTGCCGTTCTGACGTGTCACCCAAGTGATGACATAGTCCGATGCACCGTCCTTGTTCAAAGCGCGTGGACCGGAACTCTCACTGTTGTAGCTGGCACAGTCGGTAGAGCTGAGCCAGTGCAATCCGCTCTTTGCGGTGCTTGGGCCTACATAGTATTCTACCGGCGATGTGCTTGTGTAAATCTTTGAAGCCGATGCTGGAGTGAGGTTACAGCTTCCCATGTATCGGCCAGTCGCAGTGTTCTTTATATAGTAGCAGTTCTCGTTCTCAGTTGGTATGAACATCCAGAACTGTGGTTTGGTGTTATCCCTTGACTGCACGGTCATACGATGGTCGCTCTCCTCGGTAATGTAGTTGGCACCAGTGTTCTTCCACTGTATGTAATACACCTTTGCACCGTCGCTTGGTGTGGGCTCTGGTTCTGGCTCCGGTTCCGGCTCCGGGGTTGGAGTCTCGCCATCGCCGCAGAGCTTAACCTCACTCAGTCCAAAGAAACAGCCTGCATTTGTGCTTCCTTTGGTTATTGTGAGTGCAACGGTCAATGTACCATCAGCATTCACCGTGCTGCCTGCAATTTCCCACATCTTGTGCACCGCGCCCGAGGAGCCTACCCCGGCTGCGATGTCGATGTCTCTGAGTGCACCGAATGTCGCGTCGTTAACCTTTGTGTCTACATTCCAATGGCGGACAACATTGTCATTGGGTTCCTGATAGTTGCTGCCACCATTGAGGGCGTGGACATAAAGCCCTACCTTGTTGAAAGAGAACCCTGTCGGCACTCCACTGATGGTAAACGAAAGAGTGATGGTGGGGCTTGTGTTTGCGTTTACATTAGGACAGATGATGCTGTTTGTTACAGCATTGACTGTACCCTTGAATTCATGTGATGATGTCATTGTTGCCGACGCTCCACTGATGGCAGCACCGTTTTCATCGACCACACTGATTGTCACTGACGAAGCGTCCGTGCCTGTGCGGTTGAATCTGAGGCTGACGCTCTGCGCTGCAAGTGCCTGTTGCGACACAAGTAGCAGCAAGGTTAGAATGGTTAGGTAGAGTTTTTTCATAAAATGATAAATTATTGTGTGTAAAAATAAAATTTATTTTTAAAAGATGCAATTTTAAAGGATAAAAAACGGAGTTAAGGGAGCTAAAGGAATTAAAACGAACAGGAGCGTAAAAGGTTAAAACCGAAAACAGAGTGTAGAAAAATCAATAAAATCAGTCGCGAGTAATGTGGCCTTTCAAAAAATGGAGCAGGTCTTTAAAAAGATCTGCTCCGCAACTAAACAAATGAGAAAATTACTTAATTTAAGTAAATGCTTGTCATCATAAATTTTATATCCTTTGGCTCGCTTTGCTTATCACTACCGACGCGACAACACTAACACAATGCCACAGCGACCATCAGCCGAAAGCTCGCCAACAAATCAATTTGCGGATTAGTTCCACAAATTACCCCACTCGCCGCGGTGACTGCCACCGAGCTGGCCGCCCTCGGCCGAGGTATCTACAGTCTTTTCGTTATCCAATTTCAATGAAGCTGCAAGCATTGTCTCTGCTGCAACGTTTACCTCCACCATGAGAGGTGATACATAATTCTTCTTCATATATCTGTTGTTTTTATTTTAAAGTCATCAATGTCCATAGAGTCATTAATCATTTTTCGGTTAACATAATCGGCAGAATCGGATTTTATCTTTATCTTCGCATCGGACAAACTAGAAAACAATGGAATTAATCAGCACAATCCTGAATTGGTTCGGGAATATCACATTCCTGCAAATAATAGACTTTGTCGGGACATTCGCTTTTGCCATAAGCGGCATAAGGCTGGCATCGGCAAAGCAGTTCGACTGGTTCGGCGCATACGTAGTGGGTGCAGCCACAGCCATAGGCGGCGGCACATTGCGCGACGTAATGTTGGACGTTCCAGTGTTCTGGATGCATGACGGTTTTTACCTCTCATGCACTGGCCTTGCCCTTGTTTGGGTTATACTGTTCCGTCGCTACCTTGTGCACATGCACAACACGTTCTTCATCTTCGATGCCATAGGGCTTGCACTATTCACTATTGTGGGAATACAGAAGACCATTGACTGTGGGCTACCGATATGGGTCGCCGTGGTAATGGGCACAATGACGGGTGCGGCCGGTGGCGTAATACGCGACGTGCTCATAAACGAGGAACCGCTCATATTCCGCAAGGAGATATATGCGATGGCCTGTGTAGTGGGCGGTATAGTGTTCGGCCTGTGTGATTGGATTGGTTGTCCTGCCGAGCTGACGTTCCCCGCATGCGGCATAGCCGTATTCTTGACACGTGTGCTAGCGGTAAAAAACCACATATGTCTACCCACGCTGAAGGCCGAAGAGGATTAAAAAGATTAAAGCTCGTACCTACGAGTGAATGGGAGCGTGTTTATAGAACATATTTATTTGTTCCACAAAGTTCTGTTTTGCTCGTTTGTTATTATCTTTGAGATGAATCTCGAAAATAGACTGCACTCGCTGTGAAATATCAAAGCAAGCTTTGTATATCTCGCTCGTTTGTTATTATCTTTGAGATGAATCTCGAAAATAGACTGCACTCGCTGTGAAATATCAAAGCAAGCTTTGTATATCTCGCTCGTTTGTTATTATCTTTGCAATGCAGGTGATTACTTGTATGTTATAAAGAAAATATTGGATATATGATAAAGCATGAATGGATTGAAAAAGGGTACATCGACGAAGCTGTTCCCGCAGGTGTAGACCTAAAGGCAGAGATACGCCGCCTATGCAAAGAAAAGAATGCAGTAGTGCTTGCCCACTACTACACCGACGGCAGCATACAGGATGTGGCCGATTTCGTGGGCGACAGCCTCGCACTGGCGCAGATAGCCGAAAAGACTACAGCCGAGATTCTGGTGATGTGCGGCGTACACTTCATGGCAGAGACAAACAAGATTCTGTCACCCGAAAAGAAGGTGCTTATACCCGACCTCAACGCAGGCTGTTCACTTGCCGAGAGCTGCCCGGCCAACGAACTTGCCAAGTTCAAGCAGGAGCACCCCGGCTACAAGGTAATTGCGTATGTCAACACATCGGCTGCCGTAAAGGCTCTCACCGATATAGTAGTGACATCGACCAACGCACGCGCTGTTGTGGAGAGCTTTCCCAAGGATGAAAAGATAATATTCGCCCCTGACAAGAACCTGGGCGGATACCTGAACGCGGTAACAAACCGCAGCATGCTGCTTTGGAACGGTGGCTGCCACGTACACGAGCAGTTCTCGATAGAAAAAATCGTGGAGCTCAAGAGCACGCACCCGGGAGCGAAGGTTCTTGCGCACCCCGAATGCAAGAGCGGTGTCCTTGCACTTGCCGACTTCATAGGTTCCACCGCTGCCATACTCGCATTCGCCGAGAAGAGCGAAGCCACAGAATTCATTGTCGCCACCGAGAGCGGCATACTGCACGAAATGATGAAGCGCTGCCCGGAAAAGAGATTCATCCCTGTACCGCCCACAACTGGCCCGTGCGCATGCAACGAGTGCGGATACATGAGGCTGAACACACTGGAGAAGTTGTACAACACCCTCAAGCATGAGTGGCCCACCGTTGAGCTCGACGAGGAGCTGCGCAAAGCCGCAAAGGCACCAATCGCGAGAATGCTTGAACTTTCAAAGTAAGATTATGATATAATCCATGAATGCAGGGCTGCACCGGTAGATGCAGCCCTGCATATAGTTAAAATCCAGTCCCATGTTTGCAGCAAAGCAAACCATTACAGTTATCTTTTAATCATTTCCAAGTATTTTTTCACATACATTCGATAAATTGAATATATTTGTATATTGTAATTAAGTTTAAACTTAAACTTTAACCATATGAAGAATTTTACGCTTTTGCTTCTGATGGCTCTACTATGCCTCCCCATGGCAACAAGAGCCGACAGTGAGATTAACCTGACACCAGTCCCCATGAAAATGACAAAGGGCACTGGAACACTCGTGTTACCACAAAACTTTGCCATTGCAACAGGCGAACTGCCCGACAGCCTGTCAAACGAAGCCGTAAAGTTTGCAAATCACTTTGCATACGTTACAGGTTACAACGTTGACGTGAAGGGGCAAGATGCCGTTGCGCTCATCACCATGTCGCTCTACAAGGGTAGCGAGAACCTTGGCCCCGAGGGTTATACACTTGACGTGACCACCAATGGAATTACCATCAATGCAACATGCTCAAATGGTTTCTACTACGCATTCCAGAGTATAAAGAAGATGCTCCCTGCAAATGTCATGGCCGGTGTAAAGGACGAGACTGTGACCGAATATGCCCTCCCGGTAGTGAGCATCGTCGATGCGCCACGCTTTGAATATCGTGGTTTCATGCTCGACGTCAGCCGTCACTTCTTCGATATGGATGAAATAAAGCGCATTATTGATGTGATGTCATACTACAAGCTTAACCGTTTCCATTGGCACCTCACCGACGACCAGGGCTGGCGTTTCGAGGTGAAGAAATACCCACGCCTGACAACCGTCGGTGCAACACGAAGCAACAACTGGATTACCGACCGCGTATATGGCGGCTACTATACAGGCGAGCCTTACGGCCCATACTTCTACACCCAGGACCAGTGCCGAGAGATTGTGGCATACGCTGCCGAGCGTCACATTGAAGTGGTGCCCGAGATTGAGTTCCCCGGTCACTCATGCGCCGTAAACGCAGCATACCCCGAACTCAGCTGTACCCCGAACGGCAACCACAGCGTACAGACAAGCGGTGGCATCTTCAGCGACGTGCTCAACGTTGCAAGCCCATTGGTATTGCAGTTCGCAAAGGACGTTCTTGACGAGGTAATAGAGGTATTCCCCTATAGTCAGATACACATCGGTGGTGATGAAACACCGACAAACGCTTGGCAGAGCAATGCAGAGTGCCAAGCGATGATGCAGAAGATGGGCTTTACCAACTACCGCCAGTTGCAGTCGCACTTTGTGCGTCAGATATCGGACCACGTAACCTCCAAAGAGGGCGACAAAAAACGCACCGTAATTATGTGGAATGAGAGCCTCACCGCCGGCGGTACCGACGAAGAGCTCATCAAGGGTACAGGAGGTACAATGATGTGCTGGGAGATTGGCAATGCACAGCCATGCGCGCTTAAGGCAGCACAGTATGGCATGAAGTCCATCATAACCACTCAGGTACCATACTATATTAACCGCAAACAGAGCACTGATGCCAACGAGCCGCCTGTAGCTGGTTACGGAACAGACAACGTGAAGGCTGTTTATGACTACAAGCCCATTCCTGCAAGCGTACCATCGAACCTGCATAAATACTATGTGGGCGTACAGGGCACATTCTGGACCGAACATGTACAGCACAACGACCTACTCGAGTATCTTGCCCTTCCACGTCTCACCGCAATTGCCGAGACAGGCTGGACACCCGAGACAAAGAAGGATTTCAGTGACTTCCAGCAGCGTATAACTAAGGACACACTGCTGCTCAACTACAACAACTACGACTATGGTCGTCACTATATTCTCGACAACAAGACCAATGACGACAAAGTAATGCCAACCCCATCTACCGACGAAGAGAAGACATGGTACCGCATTGTAACCAACGCCACCGACAACGCACGTGCCGGACGCTGCATACAGTTGCTGCGCGAGGGACTGAACGTTGCGGACAAGACCGGCACTGCACCTGCAGGCCGCCTGTGGAATAGCGAAATCATCGAGGACGAGACCAACGCAGGATACGACTACCAACTATGGGCATTCATGCAGGACCCCGCCAATCCCGAGCGCTGGGCTATCGTGAACAAGGCGAAGCCAAACGGCTCGGTAAAGGGCACACCTACAGCCGAGAACAACACCGGCCGCTGGGACTATGACGAGAACAACCGTCACTACGATTTCATCCTCGGCGACAAGGTTCACGAACAGAAAGGCAACAACTATAACTACAGCATACGCAGCCAGAAGGTATCGAACACATCAATGTGCCTGAACTATGCAGGAAGCGGGCAGAACAACTCCATTAACCTGTGGAGCGACCCGAGCGACGGCAACGGTGGTGTATGGGAGTTCCGCCCGCTGGTTGCACAGGGCAGCGACATTGTAGTAGAATATCCCGTGGAGGGCACATTCTACCGTATTGTGAACAACACCGAGCGTTTCAAGGGTTGGAGCATGTACGACAACGGCAACAACACCGTAACTGCAGCACAGCAACAGTACGGAGCCGACGTATGGGAGGTCGTGGATGCAGCCGAGACTGCGACAGGGCAGACAATGAAACTGCGCAACGTGGTTACAGGACGCTACATAAGCAGCACAACAGCCCCCGTTGCGTTGGGCGAAGAGGGCGTGACACTCACCAATGTGTACAATGCCAAGAGCGGCGACTACAGCATAAAGGCCGGTGACGGTGCACTGCACCCACTGTCGGAGCGCGTGGCAAGCAACCCCAACACCATTGCAATAGGCAGTGCCTATCCTTTGGGAACAGGCTGGGTATACGAGAAGTCCTACATTGTAACATACGAGTGCTACGACGACCACAACGGTTGGATACAGACCGTACATTTTAGCGTACCTACCGACAAGCCGTTCACGGCAACTGCACCGGAGATTGCAAACTACAGCGTGGTATCATACGAAGAAACAGGCACTGCCGATGCACCTGTATTCGACAACATGGACAGCAACAAGACTGTAAGACCCATCTACAAGCGAACAGCATACAACATTATCTACATGTGCTACACCATGGACGGCAATCTTATAACATCAATCGAAGTTCCATGCGCCATAGGCGAAAGTCACACTGTATGCAACCCGGATCTTGAATTCTATACATACGTTGAGAACACATGGAGAGGCGATGATGTCATAACCCCCGAGGAGGATATATACATAGATGTATACTATGACTGCGAAGGCATAATGGGTGCGGCAAGCATCGGGGAGGCCGTAAATGAACTTATAGACGGAGCATCATACCTTATATACAATGCAAAGAATGAAACTGCACGCAGTGGATTCCTTAGTGCAAGCAAAGTTGGAGCTGGTATCACTACCACAAACGGCATCAGAGAGGCCAACCCGGCATTCATTTGGAACCTAGAGGGTGACGGAGAGACCTTTACCGTAAAGAACAATTACGGCATCTACATTCCGCAGCTACTCCGTGGCTCGCTTGTAACCGGCAGCAACACGCCAGAGAAGTTCACATTCACATACAACTGGGACAATGAGACATGGAGCATCAAGGGAACAAGCAACAACTACTACTGGAACGGCAATGCAAACAACACTTTCACAGGCTGGGACGACGGACACCCATTCATCATCTACACCTACATGCCGCATCCCTACTTTACCGTATCGTACCGGTGCGTAAACATACAGAACGAAGAACTTGCAAGCGGAACACGCTATGTAAAGGGCGGCGACCAGTTCACCATGCTGACACCGATATTCGATGGATATACATCGGTTGAATGTGATGTCACATACGAAGAACTCGCACGCGTGGCAAAGAACATGGAGATTACATACACATACCTGAAACCAGGCGAAACGACTGGAATAAGAGAGGTAACAGGTGAGGATGTAAATGTAAAAGGTATCTACGACCTGCAGGGCCGCAAGGTAGAACAGCCCACAAAGGGAATCTATATCATAGATGGCAAAAAGGTTTTGGTCAAGTAAGTGACCAAAAGCTTGACTGTACGAGCATCGCACCGCATTTGGTGCGCTGCTTTTTTATTCTTATCTTCGCACATAAGAAACAAAACAAAAAAAGAATGAAGACAATAACATACCAGACACGCGGCACATGCTCGCGCTTCATAGAAGTGACAGGCGATAACGGCACAATAGTGAATGTACAGTTCTACGGCGGTTGCGACGGCAACCTGCAGGGTATTGCACGGCTCGTAAAGGGAATGAAGTACGAGGATGTCATTGCCCGCCTCAAGGGCATAAGCTGCAATGGCAAGCCAACATCGTGCCCCGACCAACTGTGCCACGCAATAGAACAGCTGATGAGTGAGGAATAAACCGGTATAAGAACTAGGATAGCTATGATAACTATGATAACTAAGATAACTACGTAGTCACCATAGAAACCCTAGTAACCTTTTTTAAAAGAGAACCATGGCAAAGGTAAAAAACCCCGAATACAAGCAAAAGAACGAGGCCTTCATGCAGGCTCTGCGCGACGGCGAGGAGGAATTGTTTGAAATTTCACAAGGTGTACTTGTAAAGATACTAAAGAGCGGAGACGGTGACCGCAGTCCCCGACAGGGGAACGTAGTGACTGTCAACTACAAAGGCAGCCTCATCAACGGCAAGGTGTTCGACAGCAGCTACGAACGCGGCTACCCCGAGGCGTTCCGCCTGAGCGACCTCATTGTAGGCTGGCAGATAGCCCTGACGCAGATGCGCATAGGCGACCATTGGATTGTGTACATACCCCACGAGGTGGGTTACGGCAGCCGTGCAAACGGGAATATTCCGGCATACTCCACGTTGATATTCGAGATGGAACTCGTTGCCATAATGTAATTGAGTTGAAACTCACAAGGGAGATCCGGAAATAACGCCTGCACAATGAAACCCTACACTGCCCACTACAAGGAACTTCTTAAACTTGGCCTGCCCATAATAATAGGGCAGACCGGCATCATACTTGTCTCCTTCGCCGACACACTGATGGTTGGCCGGCACAGCACAGCCGACCTGGGTGCAGCCAGTTTCGTGAACAACATGTTCAACCTTGCCATAATCTTCGCCACCGGGTTCTCATATGGTCTCACGCCCATTGTAGGACGCCTGTTCGGCAGCGGCAGACACAAGGAGATTGGCGGCATGCTCAAGAACGCCATCCTTGCCAACAGTGCCATAGCACTGCTGCTCATGGCAGTAATGGGCATTCTCTACTGCAACATCCACAACCTGGGGCAACCGGTCGAGCTGCTCGGGCTCATGCGCCCCTACTACACCACCCTGCTTATTTCAATGCCTTTCGTAATGCTGTTCAACGCATTCAAGCAGTTTGCCGACGGCATAACGGACACGGCAACCCCCATGTGGATTATGCTGGGCGGCAATGCGCTCAACATTGCCGGCAACTACATACTAATATTCGGCAAGTGCGGCATGCCCGAACTGGGGCTGCTGGGCGCAGGCATAGCAACCCTGCTGTCACGCATGGCCATGCTTGCCGCCATGATGGCCGTATTCTTCGGACGGGAACGCTACCGGCTGTATGCCGAGGGGTTCAACCGCAGCCGCATTAAGAAAAGGAGCCTTGCCGAACTTAACAGGATGGGACTGCCGGTTGCCATGCAGATGGGTATGGAGACAGCTTCGTTCAGCCTTGCCACGATAATGGTAGGATGGCTTGGCACGGCAGCACTTGCAGCACACCAGATAATGTGTACCGTGGGACAGCTCGGGTTCATGATATACTACGGGCTTGCAGCGGCAGTGGCCGTTAAGACAAGCAACTACAGCGGGACAGGCGAGAGGGACGACATACGCAGGTCGGCCAATGCCGGGTTCCACATAATACTCGTCATGGCACTCACGACATCGGTGCTCATGTTCATTGCCCGCGACCATATAGGCCCGCTGTTCACCGACAGCAAAGAGGTCACGGCACTCGTGGCAAGCCTCGTCATGCCGTTCATAATATACCAGTTCGGCGACGGCCTGCAGTGCAACTTCTCCAACGCCCTGCGAGGGATAGCCGATGTGAAGCCTGTAATGCTCTATGCCTTCATCGCCTATTTCGTGATATCGCTGCCGGCAGGCTACCTGTTCGGGTTCGTGATGGACTGGGGACTGACCGGCGTATGGATGTCGTTCCCGTTCGGGCTCACCAGTGCCGGAGTGATGTTCTACCTGCGGTTCAGATCGCGTGTAAGGTGAGGAACAAACATATTGCCCTGTTCAACAAAAATCATTAACTTCGCAAAACAAAAAAACATACCATGAACGATTATACAAAAGTAAAGTTCACCGTCACCCCCAACGAAGAGGTAGCTACCGATGTCCTTGCAGCATTGCTCGCCGATGCAGGTTTCGAGAGTTTCGTCCCCGAGGAGGACGGCATGTCGGCCTATGTGCCCCAGGCACTCTATGATGCCGATGCAATAGCAGCCATAGTGGCAGGATTTCCACTCGAGGGATTCGGCATAACATACGAGAGCGAGTTCATCGAAGGCGAGGACTGGAACGCCGAGTGGGAGAAGAACTACTTCAAGCCCATTGTGCTGGGCGAAGAGTGCGTCATACACAGCACGTTCCACACCGACGTTCCCAAAGCGCGGTACGACATACTTATTGACCCGAAGATGGCATTCGGGACAGGCTACCACCAGACCACATGCCACATGCTGCGCGCCATACTCGCAAGCGACATGGCAGGCAAGAGCGTCCTTGACATGGGTTGCGGCACAGCCCTGCTTGCCATCCTTGCACGCAAGCACGGAGCAACGGATGTTGTAGCCATTGACATTGACGAGTTCGCATTCGAGAACGCAAAAGAGAATGTTGTGCTAAACGGCACTCCCGACATCGAGGTGCGCCTTGGCGGAGCCGACGCAATAAAGGAGAGTGACAGTTTCGACTATGTCATAGCCAACATAAACCGCAACATACTGCTCATGGACATGGTGAACTACGTGCGCTGCATGCACAGTGGCTCGCAGATATTCATAAGCGGATTCTATACCGATGACATGGAGGTATTGAAGGAAGAGGCTGCAAGACACGGCCTGCGCTACCTCGACTATGCCGAGGACAACCGTTGGGCCATGATGCGGTTCATGAAAGAGTAGCAGCTGCTACCTAACTGAACAGAAAGCGATTTGCCGCATTTTCCATACAGTTATAGAACAAAGATAATGAGCAGCATTTTCATTGTAATACCAATACTTGTAGTGCTCATGTTCCTTCTTGGGACAGAGCTTGACCGCAAAGCCTTCATAGGCGTGGCAAAGGCGCCACGCGGAGTCATTGCCGGCATGACAGGCCAGTTGATACTGCTTCCTGCAATAGCGTTCGCCACAGCATGGGCACTTGACTTGTCACCCGTATACTTCATGGGCCTGATGCTTATAGCCTGTTGCCCGGGCGGCAGTTCCTCCAATGTATTCACCATGCTCGCCAAGGGTAATGTAGCCCTGTCGGTGACACTCACTGCGCTAAGCAGCATAATAACACTGCTCACCCTGCCGGTGATAATGGCATACACGGCGCGTTTCGTCTCCATGCAGAGCGGCGAGACCATAGAGCTCCCTATAGGCAAGCTCATAATGCAGAACATCGTATTGCTGTTTGTGCCCATACTGCTCGGTGTCGCGCTGCGCAAGATAAGCCCCGGGGCGGCAAGAAAGGTGAACAGGGTGTTGAGCAAATGCGCATTCCCGGCACTCATGGCACTGGCACTGGTATTCTTCCTTCAATACACACAGGAGATAATCGACAACATCGCCATTCTGGGCAGTGCGACCGCACTTCTCATACTACTTGCCATGGCATGCAGTTCGATGCTGTCGCGCGCCACAGGCAATGACACGGCCGTACGCCGCACCATAGTCATAGAGGCAGGCATGCAGAACGCAGCCCAGGCAATTGCCATAGCGACATCCCCCATAATATTCAACAGCGGCGAGATGGCACTGCCGGCAATAATATATGCCCTACTGATGAACATTATACTCCTGCTCTATGTCTTTGTTATAAGAAAGAGAACTGAGAAAGAATAATGGAGCAGAGCATCATATACACCATTTGCGGCTACATTGCGAGCCTGGGACTTATTCTGGGCTACCTGCCGCAGGCAATAGAAACCATACGCACCCGCAACACCGACGGCATAGCCATGCCCACATTCTTGATGATGGCTGTGGGTGCAGGAGCATTCGTCGTGCAAGGACTGCTGCACGAACCGAACATAATATGGTCAATGGTATTGACAAACGCAGTAACCTGCATATGCAGCGTCATTGTATTTGCCATTAAAATGCACAATGACCATTCCAGAAGGAAGTAAACACCGGAACAGATGGGCAGCAATTACAGTTGCGCATTGCCACCACTCCACCAACCATGAAAGGAGGGCGACTACTTTCTGAACCTCTTTGTCACATTGGCATATCCGCAACGACGGCATAGTGGCTCTACGGCCTCGTGACGAGTGAAGCCATCATACATGTCACGGGCACGTGGCGAGGAGAGTATTTCGTCGAGCGTCTTCTCAAAAAGATTGCCCAAAGCAATGTCGCCGTCATGGTCGAGACAACAGGGAACTACCGTACCGTCGGCAAGCACTCCTATCTGGTTACGCAAACCATAGCAGAACGATTCTTCGCCAGTGCATTCTTCGCGTTCGCTGTCGGGCCACTCAAACATGCGGTCATACTCGAGATATATCCTGTCGGCAAGAAGCCAGCCGTCGTGTCTCTCGCTCCACGGACGTGATATGTATTGCTCCATGAGTTCAAGAAGAGACGCATTGGCACTATCGTAGCCGCCCTGGTTCCAAAGGCGCAGAACGACCACAATCCCACGCGATGAAGCCTCGAGAGCAAAGCGCATGACACCTGCAATATACTCCTCGGGGTTATCCTTACCGTTTCCTTCGTGTGAATGGAGAGAGATTTGCACCTTGTGCGGAAGCGCGTCAATAACAGAAGCAGCACGCGACAACAGGGTGCCATTGGTCGTAAGCACAGGAATAAAGCCTTTCTCGCGCGACATCACTATGAATTGGGGCAGACAGGCGTGAAGCAGCGGTTCGCCCATGAGATGAAAATAGAGAAACTTTACATGACCTGCAAGGCGGTCGGTAAGTGCATCGAATTCCTGAAGGGAAAGAGTGCGGGCCTGCCTCCTCGTCTTTGGGCAGAAGAGACAATCGAGGTTGCAGACATTAGTTATCTCAAGATAGCAACGGGTTATCATCACCTATATCTACTATATTCACAAAGGTACATCATCAGTCCTCAACAACAACAGATGTCATGGGGTGCAACACTCCTTTCTTCTTTGAAAGCCTCGCCTTTGCAGAACCGAAATTGAGCACAAGGTCGAGCAGTACCGGCAAATGGTTCTTGTCGTCAGTAATGTGGAAGTTGACTATCTCCTCTTCTTTTCCGTCCTCCTCTGTTATCAAGGAAACCAAGAAGCAACTGTATCCGTTTTTTCCCTCATCGGAGTTGGAGACCTTCTTTCCGCGGTAGACTAGATGTTGGGGTTCTATACGTTTCCCCGTAGCAACAGGAAAGGTCAGGCGGGTACCTATGGGCATAGTTGTGAAATCGATAGTGCGCGCATATGCCAAAAGGCTCATCATGTCATACACCGGGCCATTGACATATTCCTCGCTGTAGCGCGGCTCATTGTCATTGCGCCGGTAGTATTGCGAGACCTTCACCTTGGACGGAATCGAATAGTCATACCATACCTGGCTGATACGGAACTTCTTGCCTTCACGTGAAGCTTTGCGGAAGTAGAGCGGCTTGAAGTCGGGGGTGAATATCGTCAGCAACGTGTCACGCATCAGGAAGAAGGAATCAGCCTTGGGATTGGTCGAATTCAAAAGTTTCATACACTGCGCTCTCTGCCCGTTGTATATGGTATCGCTTATGGTAAGCTTTGCATTGCCCACCTTAACCCATATAAATTTCCAATTGAAATAAAGATTGCAACCTAGTTCCTCACCCGATTTGAAGGCTATTGCACGGCTCAAGTTCTGCGCCACAGAAGGCGTTGCGCAGAAAAAGGATACGAGCAGCAGAAGTATTGCTATTTTATGTTTCATGACTAACCTATTATTAAAGCATTAATAGAATGGAAATTACAAAGATAGTAACAAACAAGCGAGAAACATGAAGTTTAGTGCAATATTTTTCACAGCGGCAACGCGAAAAAGCATTGCTTGCAATGACAATGTGAGAACATTGTTTGCGACGACAATGCGAAATTAGCATTGTTTGCGACGACGGGAGCTTTAGCTCCCCAAAGGAGTGTGCTTTAGCACTAAGCTTTAGTTCCCACGAGGAGTATGCTTCAGCACTAACTTTCAGGTTCACAAAGGAGTGCCGTTTGCGACCCTAAGTCCATTTCCAAGATCTATCTCAAAGATTAAAAATCTGGAGTAAATGCATTCATATGAGCCAATTATTTAAAAAAAGCTCAGACTTGTGCCGGAGATTCGGCACCTCGCTTGTTTTTTTCAAGAATTACAACGAAAAATATGTTGAAAAAGCAACGTGGAAAGAAAAAAAAACTAAATTTGCAGTATAGTATACTCAAGAACAACTTTAACCTAAAACTTATATAAAAATGAAACCAACACTTTTTCTCCTCGCAGCAGGTATGGGAAGCCGTTATGGAGGTCTTAAACAGCTTGACACACTCGGCCCCCACGGCGAAACTATCATGGACTACTCCATCTACGATGCTATCAATGCCGGATTCGGCAAGTTGGTATTCGTTATCCGTAAGGATTTCGAAGAGGATTTCCGCCGTATAGTACTCACCAAGTATCAGGACCACATTCCCTGCGAGCTCGTGTTCCAGGCACTCGACGCGCTGCCCGAAGGCTTCACATGCCCGGCCGACCGCACAAAGCCCTGGGGTACCAACCACGCTGTAATGATGGGCAAGAACGCCATCAACGAGCCTTTTGCGGTCCTCAACTGCGACGACTTCTACGACCGTGACGCGTTCCAGGTAATGGGCAAGTGGCTCAGCAACCTCCCCGAGGGCAGCACTGGCAAGTATGCGATGGTAGGTTTCCGCGTTGGCAACACATTGTCCGATAGCGGAACAGTGAGCCGCGGTATATGCGAGAACGACGAGAACAACCTTCTTACCAGCGTTGTTGAGCGCACAAAGATTCAGCGCTTCGACGGTGTTGTAAAGTACCTCGACGACAACGACGAATGGGTTGCCATTCCTGACACAACCCCCGTCTCAATGAACTTCTGGGGCTTCACACCCGACTACTTCGCACACAGCGAGGAGTATTTCAAGACATTCCTGTCTGACCCGAAGAATATAGAGAACCTCAAGAGTGAATTCTTCATCCCCCTTATGGTCGACAAGCTCATCAAGGACGGAACAGCTACATGCGAGGTTCTTGACACAACTTCAAAATGGTTCGGTGTTACATATCCCGAGGACCGTCCCGAGGTTGTTGAGAAGTTCAAGAAACTTGGCGAAGAGGGTGTTTATCCTGAAAAGATGTTCTAAAAAGACTTTGAATCATACATAACAATCGGGTCCGGCAATGCCGGACCCGATTGTTATACAAAAGGCAATCACTTGATGATGCCTTAATCCTTGAGATAAAGCGACAGGCCTACACTGTCGACGCGCACAATAATCTCCCACGTCTACTGAATTTTTACAAGAAAAACATATAAAGCATGGAACGGCGAGACACTACACCCCGCCGTTCCATGCTTTATATTATCTAATCAATAGTTATTTTTCTTTACCTCAAAGTAGGCCTGTGCATGCAGACATGCGGGGCACAATTCGGGAGCGTCTGTAGCGGTGTGGGTGTAACCGCAGTTGCGGCACTGCCATGTGACTTCTTCGGTCTTCTTGAACACTGTTCCGTTAACAACATTGTTAAGCAATGCGAGGTAGCGCTCCTCGTGACCTTTCTCGGCCTCAGCGATGCGGCGGTACATAACGGCGATTGCAGGGAAGCCCTCGGCATCGGCGATGTCGGCAAAGCGTGGATAATCGGCTGTCCACTCCTCGTTCTCTCCTGCTGCGGCTGCCTTGAGGTTCTCGGCTGTTGTGCCAATGACACCTGCGGGATAGCATGCGGTTATCTCTACCATACCGCCCTCGAGCCACTTGAACATGCGCTTTGCATGCTCTTTCTCCTGGTCGGCTGTCTCCTGGAAGATTGCTGCTATCTGCTCATAACCCTCTTTCTTTGCCACGCTTGCAAAGTATGTGTAACGCATTCTTGCCTGTGATTCACCGGCAAATGATGTCAAGAGGTTTTTCTCGGTCTGTGTTCCTTTAATGCTTTTTTCCATAATAGTAATTTTTATCAGTTGTACATTTTTTTATTCAAAGTTCCTTCTTCCACAAGCCGTGGAGGTTGCAGTACTCGTACACGACTACGGGAGCCACATTGCAGCAACAGAATTCGGCTACCGGGGTGTCCTTGAGGTCGGCCCTCATACCGCCAACAGCCGTCTCGACATAGATGAACGAGATGTGGTGCTCGGGGGTCATAGGGTGATGCACACTGCCTACCTCGACACGGAGAATGCCGTCGGCCGGCCTGGTGACATGGGGTACATGCTTCTCGACACTTGCATCAACGGTGTTTGCCTCCAACTGGGTCATGGGCTTGCCACAACACACCAGGGGAACACCTGAATCGACAAGCTTCTCTACCACATTGCCACAATGGGCACATTTATAAAACTTTACTGCCATAATGAATGATTCTTTAATTGTAAAATACTTTCAATAGCAACATAAATGCTGGCAATATTGTTCGGAAACAGGCGACATTCATCTGTTTTCACTCCAAAGAAAATATATTTAATGGAAATTTTTAAATTTCCTGTTAAAAAAAACTTCCGGATTAACCTAATTTAAGCTATAGGAATGATGTGAATGCTGTTTCGGCAAACATGGAGCGGTTGTCAGCCCACTCCAAGGTCGGTATTTTCAAGAAGGACTTCTACCGCGGGGTTGCCCTCAAGGGTTGGGTAGAAGGTTTCTTTGAACCAGGAGACAAGTTCTTCGCTACGGCGTACAGAGGTCCCGTTGTTACAAAAGAGGTTTACGCTGAAGTATTCGAAATGGCGGAGCGCGGTGTCTATGTCGGCAAGTATGCGTTCGCGGCTGTCGTCATCGGTACAGCACAGGAGGCATATACCATGGAAATGGCGTGCGACATCGGCTGCGGTGACCCAGGCCGGAATGCCTTTGTTCCAACGTTTGCGCTGCTGGGGATCGAAGCTTTCGATGCCGCAACGGAATTTTACCGTTGCCGGCGCGAACTGCCGCGCGAAGGTGTCTAGACGGTTACGGTACATGAAGTGGGCCTCGAACCAGAGAGTGTGTATGTGCTTGGCTGCTACGACACGCTTTATGAGTTCAATGGTGTCGTCATCGAGCTCCATGGCCGAGCCTGAGTTTATGACATCGAGCACGCCGTATTCTCCCGTAACACGCTCGAGTACAGGGCGGTTGACCTCGAACGGCGAGGCACTGACATCCTCGTGGT
This sequence comes from Bacteroidaceae bacterium, assembly GCA_017547205.1. Lineage (GTDB taxonomy): Bacteria > Bacteroidota > Bacteroidia > Bacteroidales > Bacteroidaceae > HGM04593. The sequence goes on from JAFYQH010000001.1 coordinate 49,985, forward strand.
AGTTGCAGAACGTGCACTTGCCCCAACGGCAGCCGCACCCCTGCAGAAGAACGAATTCACGGCGCATGCCGGTGTGTATGAGGGAATATCTATCCATTGCTGCGGGTGTTGAGGAGACGGCGTTTGAGGAAGACTATCACGACATAGGCCATGGGGGTGCCGAAAAGAACCTCGATGGCCAGTTTCATGAAGTACTGCAGGGCTATCATGAGCAGCAAATCTCGTGTGCTGATAACGCCCAGGAAAGCTATGAGCACGAACGGCAGAGTGTCGAAAAGGTAGCCGACCATGGAGCTGCCTATGGTGCGCACCCAAAGGTAACGCCCGCGAGTCATGTGCTTTATGCGTTCCATGAGCCAGGCATTGGATAGCTCACCAAGGAGAAAGCCGGCCAATGATGCCACGACGATTCGCGGCACATAGGTGAAGATGGTGTTATAGGACTCGGCCGTCGCATCGAGGTAGTCGGGTGAGGGTAGCCACACGCCCAACTGCGTGCAGAGCACCATTATAACGTTGCAGATGAATGTCATCCATATGACCTTGCGCGCGGTGCGGTAGCCCCATATCTCGGTGAGCACATCGCCTAGCATGTAGGCAAAGGGGAAGGTTATTGTACCTGCATCGAAACAGAAGTAGCCGAAGATGCTTATTATCTTTACAGCCATGACATTGGACACGAGATAGAGTGTCACGAAGAGGGCTGTCACTACCATTAGCGGCATGTCGCCGCCAGTTCGGTTTTTGAAAGGGTTTTCCGATACCTTATTCATAATGTTTACAGCGGCCGCATTGGAATGGAGCGTTGTTGCTGCACTTGCCATGCGGTTCCGCCTGCAAAGATAGTAACAAACGAGCAAGAAACATGAAGTTTACTTCAATGTTTTTTACAGCGAGTGCAGTATATTTTCGCGGTTTACCGCAGAGATAGCAACAAACGAGCAAGATATACAAAGTTTACTTTGATATATTACAGCGGCAACGCGAAAAAAGCGTTGCTTGCGACGGCTGCAACCTTTAGGTTCACAAAGGAGTGCCGTTTGCGGCCCCAAAGTCTATTTTCGCGGTTTACCGCAGAGATAGTAACAAACGAGCAATGTTCAATAAGTTAACGCACCGACCTGTCGACCAAAGCGGAGACATCTCTTTCATCTTTGCTCTTTCATCTTTCATCTTTGCTCTTTGCTCTTTTATCTTTGCTCTACACTCCTACCGGTGCAGGTTAAAGACGAACTCCAGGCCTCCTTCGGCTGAGCGGCGAGCCGATATGGTGCCGCCATGCAGCGCCACGGCGTTCTTCACAATGGCCAGGCCAAGGCCTGTACCGCCGAGCTTGCGGCTACGGCCCTTGTCGACACGATAGAAACGTTCGAATATACGCTGGAGATGCTCCTCGGGGACACCGGGGCCGTTGTCGGAGAAACTGAAGTAGCAGAACTGCTCGTCACTGCGGAAACAGGAGAGACGGACCGTGGCCCCTTTGCCGGCATAGGATATGGCGTTATCCATGAGGTTCCTGAAGATTGAATAGAGCATGGAAGGGTCGGCATTGATGAAGAGGGTGCGGGGAAGCTCGTCGACCACGACGATATCCTGCTCCTGTATCTTGTTGCCGACATCGGAGAGCATGCCACGCACCAAGAGCGGCAGGTCTACGGGCTCTTTGTTGACACGCTGGAGGGGGCTTGTCATCTCGTTGAGCTGCGACATGTCTTGAACGAGGTTGTTCAGGCGGGCACTCTGGCTGTAGCAACGCCCAAGGAAATGCATGAGCTGTTCATCGCTGAGGTTATGGGGGTAGTTCTGTATTATGGTCTCGAGATAGCCCTGGATGCTGCATACCGGGGTCTTGAACTCGTGGGCGGCGTTGTGGGTGAGCTGACGCTTGAGACGTGACTGCTCCTCGGTTGCCGTTACATCGTTTATGGAGAGTTCGAAGCCTTTGTCGTTGAAAAGCACGCAGCGTATGGCAAAGATGCGGCCCGAAACCTCGACTTTCTCCGAGATGTGTGTCTCACGGGTGTCGTTGTTCAGATAGCCGTCGTTCTCGATGAAGCGGCTTATACTGCGGAATTCGGGCTGGTGAAGCATATCCTCGAGCCGGGAGAGGTGCTTGGTGGAGATGAGGTCGGCATACTCGCGGAAGAGGTTGTTGGCAAAGAGCAGACGATGGCGGGAGTCGAATATGGCGACGCCTTCCTGGGATATGCGAAGGTGCTGCAAGAGTTTCTGGGTTGCATACTCGGAGCTGCCGGCAAGCTTCATGATGCGGTAGATGAGAAAGAGCACGAGAGCTATTATAACGCCCAGCGCTACAACCAGAAGCAGGTTGCCCGTACTGCCGCTGTTCAAGGCAAGTTCATAGGGCAAGGAACTGCGGACGACAAAGTCGTAATCGGGGCTGTAGGTGGCGACATAGAAATACTCTTTGTTGTGCACTGACGACTGGCGGCGCACATCGTAGCCTTGGCCACGGGAGAGGGCCTGGACAACCTCGGGCCTGCCTGCATGGCTTTCGGCGGCATCCACTCCTGCTGGGAGCGAGGAGTCGAACAGGACATTGCCGCCCAATGCCGAGATGATGGTAACGCGAAGGCCCTGCTTGTCGTAATGTTCTACATAACGACGCAGATAGGTGGCGCAGGAGTCGTTGAAGACGCCCTCGCCCCGTATGCGCATGAGATCGTACACGCTTTCGTTGATGTTGCGCATGGCTCCCTGCTGGTTCATGACCGCAACACTCTGCTCCCTGGCATGGTGGTAGTAGAGAAACGCTGCTGCCAACAGCAGAAGAAGTGCCACTATGGGCACGAAGAACCGTGTAAAGAACCTTGACATGCTATTCTTTTGTTTCGGTCACAAAACAGTAACCGTAGCCGCTGCGCGACACTACGTTGCCGGCGTATATGCCCAGTTTCTTGCGCAGGCGCGTCATATTCACATCTATGCTGCGCTCGAGGACGTTCACATCATCTGGCCACACCCGGGTGAGTATCTCCTCGCGGGAAAAGACCTTGCCCGGCTTGCCGAGGAGCATGTGAAGGACCTCGAACTCCTTCTTGGTGAGCGCGACGTCAACACCGGAGACACTGGCGCGCTTGGTCTCGGTATTCAGTTCAAGATCGCCGAACGACAATATGCCGGCACCCGATACATGGGGTGCCGCGCCTTGGCTGCGGCGAAGGGCGACCTTGACACGGGCAAGGACCTCGCTGACGCGGAAGGGCTTGCAGATGTAGTCGTCGGCACCGAGGTTGAACCCGGTCAGGAGGTCATTCTCTCCGGTGCGGGCAGTGATGAATATGATTGGGGTTGAGGTACAGCCCTGGAGCTTGCGTATGTTGGCCGCAAGGGAGAAACCGCTCATGTCGTCCATCATTACATCGAAAAGGAACAGGTTGTACCTGCCGGGCTGCATGGAGAGTGCCTCCTCGCCCGATGTCGCGATGTCGACCTCGTAGCCGCAGTTCTCGAGATTGAACTTGAGTATCTCGCATATGTCGAGCTCGTCATCGACGACCAGTATCCTTGCCTTGCTGTCCATAATCATTCAAAACTGCGCAGAAGTTCTATTTCACTTGCCCAACGGCTCTCGTCGGGGGTCTCGAGGATTATAGGAATATTGTCGAAACGGCTGTCTTTCATGAAACGCTTGAAGAAGTCGATGCCCAACAGGCCGACACCAACATTGTCGTGACGGTCGACACGGGAACCGAGGGGTTTCTTGGTGTCGTTGAGGTGTATGCCTTTGAGGTATTCAAGCCCGACGACCTGTTCCAGCTGGGCAAAGGCTCCGTCGTAGTCGCCGACGATATCGTAGCCGGCAGAATAGAAATGACATGTGTCGATACAGTAGCCTACACGGCTCTTGTCATCGACGCGGTCTATGATGTAGCGTATCTCCTCGAGCCTGTTGCCGACATTGCTGCCCTGCCCTGCCGTGTTCTCGATAACGGCAGTGACGCCATTTGTCCTTGAGAGTGCGAGGTTTATGTTGGCTGCGATTTCATCGAGACACTGCTCAACGGGGATTTTGTTGAGGTGACTGCCGGGATGGAAATTCAGCATGGTGAGACCGAGCTGTTCGCAGCGCTGCATCTCGTCGATGAAGGCGGCACGGGACTTCTGTATGGCCTCCTCGTCGGGGTTGCCGAGGTTTATGAGGTAGCTGTCGTGTGGCAATATGTGGGCCGGGTCGAAACCGCCCTTGCGGCAGTTCTCCCTGAACAGTTCAATACTCTTTGCCGTGAGCGGAGCCGACACCCACTGGCGCTGGTTCTTTGTAAAGAGAGCAAAGGCATTGGCTCCTACTGCCGTGGCATTCAGCGGGGCGTTCTCGACTCCGCCGCTTGCCGATACATGGGGACCTATATATTTCATAATGTTCAATCTTTGATTTAGGGTTTCAAACTACCACAAATTTAATAAAAAAACACCGGCAGATGAGTCAATTATGCAATATTAACACTCTGCCGGCATTTTTCACTTATGGGTACACCGCGGATGCGGGGACTGTTACCGTTCGTTCAATGGAGCAAAGAACTTGTTGCTACCGCGCAGGAGGTTGCGGACCTCGCTGAGCAACTCGTGGCTCTCCTGGATGAGGTTCAGGTAGACGAAGTCCATACGCAGGCTGCCCTGGCTCTGGTGCAGACGCATTGTCTGCTCCTTGCGCAGGTTGGCAAGGGAGTGCTTGAGGTTCTTCGCACGGGCCGATACCTCCTCCGAAGCCTCGTAGTTGCCTGTCTGTATTATCTCGTTGATATCCTTGAGCACATTGTATACATCGCGGCAGTAGGGAGAGAACTCGTCGACATAGACCTTGGACAAGGGGCTGAAGCTGTTGTCGGCATGTTCCTTCATGGGCTCACCGATACGTGTAAGGGTATTGAGCATCTGCTGGCAACTGTTGGTGCACAAGTGATACCATGTGCTGCGCTCGAAGGCGAGCTGCTGGTCGATACGCTGCAGGCCTCGTGTCTCGGCACGGCGTTCCTTCTTCATGAAGGATTTCTCCTCAACTATTTTTATGAGCGAGCTCTTCAACGGACGCAGGGCATCCTTTGAGAATGACTCGAACATAACCTTGTAGGTGTCGGCCGAGAAGGCAAGGGTGTGAGTAAGGGTATCGGCCGCATGCAACATGAGGTTGTTCCACACCTCGGCCTGATCGTCGGACTTGAGCACTACGAGCATCTTTTCATCGACTTTCTCGGTGCTCTTCTTTTTGTTATAGTTGACATGGCTGCGTATAAGCAGGTATATTACTAACGCAATCATTACATACATCGCAATGACGCCTCCGAAATTCATAATGGATGACACAAAGGCTGCAATTATGAACGCTGCTCCTGCTGTTATGAACCAGCCACCGACAACGGAAACGACACCTGTCACACGGTAAACGGCACTCTCGCGACCCCAGGCACGGTCGGCAAGTGAAGAGCCCATACCTACCATAAATGTAACATATGTAGTGGAGAGCGGCAGTTTGAATGATGTACCGACAGCAATGAGCAGACCGGCAAGTACCAGGTTAACCGATGCACGCACAAGGTCAAAGGCTACGTCCTCGCGCTCTTCGAGTGGTGTGAAGCGCTTGCCTATCCAACGTTTTACACCGGCCGGTGTGTTGCGGGAAACGGCATCGACGCACTTGCTAACGGCACGCACCATGTTGCGGGCTATTGATGATGTACCGAAGAGTTCGTTCTCCTCGTTCTGCTGACTCGAAAGGTCGATTGAGGTCTGAAGTACCTTACGCGCCTTCTTGCTTGTAAAAAGGGCATATACCATTACGGCACCCGCACCGATGAGGAATAGCACATTTGTCTTGGCCGGGAGGTTCAGCGAACCCATAGTGAATGAATCGACAGCGCCGTTGCCGTTGGCCACAAGATCCTTGAACGACTCAAAACCTGCCAACGTGACACCAATGAAGTTCACGAGGTCGTTACCGGCAAAGGCCATGGCAAGCGAGAATGTTCCCATGAGCACTACAACCTTGAGCACATTCACCCTGCACCAGTGGAGCAACTGCATGAGGATTGTGAAGAAGACGAAGGCAACAAGCAGGAAGAATGCTGTATCTTCATAGATGAAGTCGTGCAAGTCCTGAGGCAGATAACCTACAATCGCACTGCCCTTCAGGCCCTTGACAAGCATGAAATAGATGATGGCTGTAGTGGCGAAACCACCGTAGAGACCTATCTTGGCACCAAGATTCTTGCGGTAATGGAAAGTGAACAGGATACGTGATATCCACTGCACGACAAGACCGAAGACGAAGGCGATGGCTACTGAAAGGAAAATCGAGATTATGATGGTGAGGGCTCTGTCGGTGTTGAGCATGCCCAGACCGCTGCTGCCGGAACTTATGAGAGCAGTGATGAATGAGGCTCCCAACAACTCGAATACCATTGACACTGTTGTAGAGGTTGGCAGTCCCAGTGAATTGAAAAGGTCGAGCAGGAAGACGTCGCTGATGACTACTGCCAGATAGACGCACATCACATTCTCGAAAGTAAAGAAACCTGGGTCAAAGATTCCGTGACGGGCGACATCCATCATGCCGCTGCTGAACGAAGCTCCGACAAAGACGCCAAGCGCAGCTACTATGAGAACGTGCTTTATTTTTGCTGCCTTGGAGCCTACCGCAGCACTAAGGAAGTTGACGGCATCGTTGCTGACACCAACGGTAAGGTCTATCACTGCAAGAGTGAACATGAACAGCACAACAAACAAATAGGATAGTTCCACGGAACTGAGCCCCGATACATAGGAAGCTATTTCATTAAAGAAATCCATAAGATATTTTATTTATTATCAATGCTTTCCAAAAAGAGACAAAGCTAAAAAGAGGCCTGCCTGCACTTTACAAAATTCGTACACAATAATTACTGTTGGATTACAGAATTATTACGAAATTGTTACAAAAATATACATTCGTTTCAAAATGCAAAACTTATTGAAATAAAAAAACAGGAAAATAACCTTTCCTGTTTTTTAAAGCACCTGCAGCTGCTCAGTCGAAGAATTTGCCACACCCGCGCAAGAGGTTTCTTGCCTCGCTGAGAAGTTCGTGGCTCTCCTGAACAAGATTGAGGTAGACAAAATCGACACGCAGACTGCCGTCGCCCGTATGAAGGCGTTGTGTAAGTTCCTTGCGCAGGGTTGCCAGAGAACGCTTCAGAAGTTTCGCACGCTCCGACAGCTCGGTGGCACATGTAAAGTCATTGGCAGAAATCATGTTCTCCATGTCCTCGAGCACATTGTATACATCGCGGCAATATGGCGAGAACTCTTCGATACAGGCCCGTGACAGCGGGCTGAAGCTATGCTCCACATGCTCCTTGACCGGCTCGGCAATGCGTGTAAGGGTATTGAGCATCTGCTGGCAGCTGTTGGTACACAGGTGATACCACGTGCTGCGCTCGAAGGCTAATTCCTGGTCTATACGCTGCATACCCTTTGTCTCAAAACGCCTGTTCTTCTTGAGCAGTGCCTTGTTCTCCACGATTCTGGACATTGCTCCCTTGACTGGACGCAGCGAGTCCTTCGCAAAAGATTCAAACAGAGCCCTATAGGTTACTGCACAAAATGACAGGGAGGTGGATAGCGTGCCGGCTGAATGGGACTTGAGAGCGCTCCAGACCTCGTCCGGGTCATTGCTGTCGAGCACCGTGCGCCTTACCTTGTCGTCGTTCTCGGCTTTTGTCTTCTTGTCATACTTTACCTTGCTGCGGTAGAGAAGGTATATCACAAGGGCTATCATGAGGAACATAGCCGGGAGACCGCCAAAATACATTACTGCTGCAACTGCTACTGCCAGAATGAACGCGGCACCCGCTGTTATGAACCAGCCGCCGACAACAGAAACGACACCTGTCACACGGTAAACGGCACTTTCGCGACCCCATGCCCTGTCGGCCAATGAAGTACCCATGGCAACCATGAATGTGACATATGTGGTAGAAAGGGGAAGCTTGAGGGATGTACCCACCGCAATGAGCAGGCCGCCAAGCACCAGATTCACCGAGGCGCGGACAAGGTCGAATGCGACATCCTCACGCTCCTCCAGCGGAGTAAAACGACGGTTGACCCACTCCTTGACTCCTTTAGGGGTCTTGCTCGAAATTGCCGTAACCATCTTGGTAGATACTCTTACAAGGTTGCGTGCGAATGACGAAGAACCGAACATTTCGTTCTCACTGTCCTGCTGCGACGAGAGTCCTATTGAGGTCTCGAGCACCTTGCGGGCTTTCTTGCTCCTCCACAATGCAGTGACCATAACGGCACCGGCAGCAAGAAGGAAGTAGAACGGTGTCCTTGCCGAGCCGGAAAGGGATGTCATGACGAGTTCGTCGGGGGCTGCACCGGAACCCACGAATGTAATGAATGAGTCAAAACCTGCCAAGGTCACGCCTATGAAGTTCACGAGGTCGTTGCCGGCAAAGGCCAGGGCAAGTGAGAATGTGCCCACAAGCACTACTATCTTCAGGACATTCACTTTTGCCCAATGCAATGCCTGCATGAGCACCGTAAACAGCACGAAACAGGCGGCGAGGATGGGCAATGTATTGTCGTCCACAAAAGCTTTGGCCGCATCGGGGACTATGGTGGTTCCCTTAAGGCCTTTTATAAGCATGAAATAGACTATCGAGGTAACAGCAACGCCGCCGAAGAGACCGGTCTTGAGCCCTGGTTTCCCTTTGAAATGGAATGTAAACACGAGGCGCGATATCCATTGCACCACAAGACCAAATATGAATGCGACCGCAACCGAAAGGAATATCGAGATTATCATCACAAGAGCTTTGTCGGTGTTAAGAAGCCCTACTACATCAATATCGGCTTCGCTTGTGGCAACTTTTATCAAAGCTGTTATGAACGCTGCTCCCAACAGCTCGAACACCAGAGAGACGGTTGTGGAGGTGGGAAGACCAAGGGAGTTGAAAAGGTCGAGCAGGAATACGTCGCTGACCATGACTGCAAGGAAAATGACCATAACCTCGCTGAAGACGAAACCGCCGGGATTGAAGACACCGCTGCGGGCAACCTCCATCATGCCGTTACTGAATGCTGCGCCCACGAAAACGCCGGCTGCGGCAACAAGAAGCACATGCTTGAACTTGGCAGCCCTGCAGCCGACTGCGGAGCCTATGAAGTTGACCGCGTCGTTGCTGACACCGACCCACAGGTCGATGAGTGCTAGGAGAAAAAGGAACACGACAATGAACAGGTATGCCAACTGCACGCCGCTCATTTCAAGAAAAAAGGATAAATCCATGATTTGCACTGTTTATTATTCATTACTTGCCGGCAATGGGCAATATTTTCACATTGCAAAAATGGGAATCATGGATTACATGGCAGTTACATGCATGTTTAACAACAATTACATTATTATTACAAAAAGATTACGGCATGCAAGGGTCGATTCGGTAGCCCTTGCATGCCGTAAAAAACGGGTTTACGGAATGTGTCAGAAGTCGTACCTAACCGAGAGGTTCACACGGTTGGCATTATAGGTTTCATCGTCGAAATCGGTGCGCCAGCCATGCAGGTATTCTATTCCGAGCTGCATGTTACGGGTTATATTATAGAAAACGTTGGCTGCCAGGTACTGTCCCTTACGGTAAGCTGTGGGGTTGGCCTCGGCATAGCCCGAACGCGAATGGAGCATTGTCTGGCTGAAAGTAGCCGAAGCAAACACATCATTGGTGAAATTATATTGTACACCTGCATACCACGCTAAGCTGCGCAGGAACATAGCCTTGCCGGGAGACTGTGGGTCGGGGACCATGTCAACACCCACATTGGATATATTGTTGACAAGCGAGCCAATTCCCTCACCAATGGAGAACTGCCCTTTCAATTGAAACTTGCCCATAGTACCCAGCACACTTGCCTGGGCACCCCAACCCATATTGTCGCTGTCGCGGCCTGTAATCTTGTCGGTATATGAGATGTCGCGCAGTATTCCGCCCAGGCGGATGTGGTTGGAGGGGTCGTTCCTGAAATCGTACTGGACAAACACCGGTATGTGGGGCATACGCTGTGCACCCATCGATATATTCTCGTTCTCGGTAGCATTTACTGTAGGTGCTTCGAGAGCTATTCCCATCGAGAGACCAAAATCAAAACCATACCTGAACTGTACCTGCGTGGAGCGGTAGAATGTCATACCGCAAGGACCGCCATAGTCTATTGTGACGGGGACTGCTGCAAGGTCCATGAATGAGCCTACGGTATAACCGATTGTCAGATACTTTGTACGCATGTAGGCATTCTGCAACTGGAGCCCAAGACCGCTGCCACGCCATGTAGCCGATGTAAATACTTCGAAATCGCCAAGCAAGCGGCTACGGCCCACGAGCTTGAGAAAAAGAGTGGAGTTGGTCATGTCCATACGGTACTGGCTTGAAGGTGCTCCACCACGCTGTATTGCAGACGGGAAGAAATCGACATTGTCGACTGCCTTTGCAAAGTCGTATTCGATTTTCGTCTGCAGATAGCCGCCTATACCCAAAGCCCACTTGCCTTGCTGGTCAACCAGCACGAAACGCGGAGCACGAGGGTCGTTGTGGTAAGTACTCTGCGTCGTCTGGAAGATCTCTACCACATCGGGAGCTTCGTTGATCGTCTCGCTGATGTATACCATCGGTGCGCCCTCATTCGACAACTCCAAAAACTGCTGTGCCTTAACAGACACTGTCGGCATAAGTAAGAGCGCCGACAAAATGAATGTTTTGAAATTTCCGTTCATAATTTACATTTGTTTTATGATGAATACGGAATTTATAACATTGCTGTCGCAATAATGTTTAGCCCATGCAAACATCTCTCATAATTTCTACCCTGCATAAACTTTGACAAAAACTAAATTTTATCTCATATTTTATCCGATTTTTACCATTTTGTTAAGATTTTTTATTTTCTTTGTAACATCATTAAAGAGGAGATAAATAAACCTGACACAAAGCGGGTATCGCAAGGAAAGACATTACAGACGCTCCAACCCGCCACATTCACGACAGATGAAAGAAAACGCTATCACTGAAAACAGAAAAGTAGAACATTTCAAATACCTGCAGGTATCTCCGCGCGACAAGTCTTGGGGACTTGCAGTAACTACCGCAGGATTCCAGCATGTGCACATTGGGGAGACATACCCGCTTTCGTCACATCCCGACGGCTACAATTTCCCAGAGAACAAGCGCAGGGTACTGAACGAATATCAGCTCGTATATATAACAAGAGGATCGGGGTACTTTGAAAGCGCGTCGTGCTCGAGAACAAAAATAGAGGCCGGCATGATGTTCATGCTCTTCCCCGGAGAATGGCACACATTCGCCCCCGACCCGGCTACAGGATGGGACGACCATTGGGTTGGCTTCAACGGACCGTTCATGGACAACAAAATCGAGAACGGATTCTTCACCTTCAAGAACTGCGTATTCAAGGTTGGAGTCGATGAGCACATCATAAACACATACCACGAAATCTTCGACATCATAGCCGATGAAAAGAAGGGATTCCAACAGATTGTTGCCAGCCTCACAATATCACTCATTGGACGCGTGTACTACGAGAACATCAACCACTCCTTCGGCGACAGTTATATAATGCGCATCATAAACCAGGCCAAAGTGATAATGAAGGAGGACATGGCCGGGAACAGGTCGCTTGAAGACATTGCCGCATCGCTGAACATAAGCTACTCACTGTTCCGCCGCGAGTTCAAGAACAAATGCGGAATATCACCAGGCCAATACCGCCAGGAACTGAAGCTTGCCAAGGCAAAGGAGATGCTGTACTCGACAAACCTGAGCATCGCCGAAATATCATCAATACTGCATTTCGAATGTTTGGGACAGTTCTCTACATTCTTCAAGAAAAAAGTGGGAGTACCGCCGCTCGAGTTCCGCAAAAGAGGTACAAAAAACATCTAATTCAAGTTAACAGATACTAAAACATTTGTATATTACGGCTGCAATGACAAAATTGCAGCCGTTTTGTTATATCTAGTAAAAAGAGAATATGAAGAGAAGTACTATCCTGACAGCAGTCACTACGATGTTCCTGCTTGCCTTTCTGCCAATCACCGCAAAGGCACAGAACATCACACAGCCTTACATCGACATTAATTCGACTGCAACCCGCGAGGTCACCCCGGACGAAATATACCTGCGCATAACAATAAAGGAGAGCGACTACAAGGGCAAGAAAAGTCTCGAGGAGATGCAGGAGGCCATGTTGGGCGCACTCAAGATAAACCGCATAGACATACCGGAGTGCCTCACCCTCAACTATATGGGCAGCGACGTAAGCTACAAGATATTCTCGAAGAATATCAATACAAGAACCGAGGCCACATACACGCTCAAGTTGCACGACGTTGCGACTATGCAGAATGTGATTTCGGCGCTCGAGGAGAGGCAGATATCGAACATTGACCTTGTAAAAACAAAATTCACAAAGGAGAAGGAACTGAAGCACGAACTGGCCATAGAAGCGATGCAGCAGGCACAGGCCGAGGCAAGGACGCTTGCAGGAGCAATAGGACAGGAGATAGGCAAGGCACTGAGCATCAACTACTGGATGAACAGCAACGACTCACAGCCACGACTATACAAGTCGCGAGCCAACATGGTAATGGACGAATCGGCTGTTGCCGGGGCGGGACAACAGGCTCCAACTTTCGGAATAGGCAAGATAACATATAGTCTTAACGTGAATGTCAAGTTCGAATTGAAGTGAACACTTCCCTAGAAAAACATTATTGGGGTGTGCTGCGTTTAACATAAAAAGAACCATACATTCATGAATTTCATAAAACGTTACCTTTTCCCTGAGCAATTGCCATACACGGCATCGTCGCTCCTTATTCTGGCTGCACGCATAGCTTTCGGGCTCACATTCCTGAGCCATGGAATAGCAAAGTGGATGACGTTCGAGGATGCATCACTATCGTTCCCTGACCCCTTGGGAATAGGAAGCATGCTGTCGTTCTCGCTCGTCATATTCGCAGAGGTGTTCTGCTCGGTAGGGTTCATAATGGGTGCCCTGTTCAGGCTATGTCTTATTCCCATGATTGTCACAATGTGCGTAGCATTCTTCGTGATACACGCCAACGATGCTTTCGCAGCAAAGGAACTGGCCTTCATCTACCTTGTGATATTCATCATAATGTTCTTTACCGGTGCGGGAAAATACTCGGTCGATGCCTTGATACGCAAGGCTATGGAATAGCCAGGACATTACAACACATGCAATGACTGACTACCCCACTGGAAATACCCCCCCAAAAAAAAGATGATGTTCCAAGAGTAATATGGGACATCATCTTTGTAATATATATTGAACAAACAGAGGCTTTTGGGCCAACCCCGATTTGCGAAGAGGCCCAGCCCGTATTATTCCAGCTCCACGATTGTGATACCGGCACCGCCGAACTGTACATGCTCGTCGTGGAAATGCTTGACGAATGGCAAGGTGCTAAGATACTGACGCACAAGGGTGCGGAGTATGCCGTTTCCGGTACCGTGCAATATCCTTAACTGATGGACATTGCATACTACGGCATCGTCAATGAAATAGCCGACGGCCTGGACTGCCTCCTCGCCACGCATTCCGCGTATGTCGATGTCGGACCTGAACTCAAGACGCTTGCGGTGCAACTGTTCCTGCGTCTCGCTCGTGAGGAACGACACCTTGCGCACCTCTTCCTTGGGAGCTTCACATGGCTGCAGACGGTCAAGCGCGACTGTTGACTTGATTGCCCCGAAACGCACTACGGCATTGTTCCTCTTGACTTCCATTACCTCGCCGACGGCCTGCTGCCCGTCAAGGCGCACATGCATGCCCGGCTCTATCACCGGACGTTTGCGGACCACCTCGCGCGACTCATCATTGCCAGCAGGACTGGAAGCGGAGTTCTTATCTTTCTTGCCGCTCTTACGACGTTCCTGACGCGCGAGTATGCGGGCCATCTCCCGGTCGGCCTGCATCTGCTGTTTCTGTTTGGCCAGTTCCTCGAGCTGCTTGCTGAAGTCGCTCAGTTCCTGACGTGCCTGACGGGTACGTTCCTTCTCGGCCTTGGCCTCTACTATGGTGCGTATTGTATTCTCAATCTTCGCATTGGCTTCACGCAGGAGACGTTCGGCCTCTTCACGGGCATCCTTAAGTATCTGCTTACGGCTCTTCTTGAGTTCGTCGGTAGACTCCTGCACCTTGCCGAGCATCTCGTCGAGCTCCTTTTCCTTCTGATGGACATTCTTGCGTTTGCTCTCCCAGTAGCGTTTGTCACGAACGATGTCCTGCAGGTATTTGTCGCTCTGTATATAGTCACTGCCGACAATCTGCGAGGCATCGGCAATGACCTCTTCGGGCAGGCCTATCTTGCGTGCGATCTCAACCGCGAATGAGGAGCCGGGGTTTCCAATCTGCAGCATGAAGAGGGGACGCATCTCACCACGGTCGTAGAGCATTGCTCCATTGACGATTCCGGGGGTGGAATCGGCAAAATGTTTCAGGTTCTGGTAGTGGGTGGTTATTATTCCGAATGCCCCGCGCTCGTTGAAGCGTTTGAGCAGGGCTTCGGCGATTGCAGCACCGATAAGAGGCTCGGTTCCGCCGCCGAACTCATCTATGAGTATAAGGGAATCACCGTTGCAGTTCTTCAAAGTGTTCTTCATATTGAGCAGGTGACTCGAATAGGTACTCAAGTCATCCTCAATGCTCTGCTGGTCACCGATATCAATAAACAGACTTTTGAACATACCGGCCTTGCTGCGTTCGTGTACTGGAATGGGGATTCCGCACTGCAGCATGTACTGCAGGAGACCCGCAGTCTTGAGACACACCGACTTGCCGCCGGCATTGGGGCCGGAGATGAGCAGAATGCAGCGGTCGCCGTCGAGTTCAATGTCAAGCGGGGACATGCGGCGGCCGTGCTTGCGCAAGGAAATCTCGAGAAGGGGGTGATAGGCGGCACCCCAGTCCATCATGGGACGGTTCTCGAGAGAGGGTTTGAGCGCATTTATGCTTATCGAAAATTCGGCTTTTGCACGCACGAAATCCACTTCGCCAAGAAAATCATAGGCCTGCAGAAGCTGCGGCACTTGCGGACGCAACTCGGCCGAAAAGGTCGTAAGTATGGCTATTATCTCACGTTTTTCCTCGGCCTCGAGCTCGCGGATACGGTTGTTTGCCTCGACCACTTCGGCCGGCTCGATGAATACGGTCTTTCCGCTCGCTGACTCATCGTGAACGATACCACCCATCCTGCGCTTGAGTGCCGGTGCGACCGGTATGACCAGACGGCCGTCGCGCATCGTGGGCGAAGCGTCCTTCTCGACCAGGCCGTCGGCCTGTGCCTTGCGCAGGATTGTGTTAAGGGTGCGGGAGATGCTGCCCGATGTACGGGACAGTTCACTGCGTATGCGGGCAAGTTCAGGAGAAGCACTGTCCTTCACTGACCCGAACTTGTCGATTATGGTATCTATTTCGCGTATGATTCGCGGGAAAGCCTCGACGTCACCGGCCAAAGCCCTGAGCGATGGGTAAAGAGGGTTGTCGTCACCCGTAGCAGAGTCACCGCCCTGCTTGCGCAGAAGCGACACTATCCGCCCTATCGTGTCGAGCGAACGGCGCAACGAGAAGAGCTCATCGGCACCCATATACATGCCCTCGATGCGGATTCGCATCAACGGCTCACGGACATCGAAATAGTAATCGTTAGGAAAGCCGTCCTCGACCTGTAACATGCGGACAAACTCAACAACCTCATCGAGTCTCCTGCATACAGCACCGTAATCGGTCATGAACTGCATGTCATCGACACGCTCGCGCCCCAACTGGCACAGGCACTCGTCCTTGAGCATTCGGCGTATGGCATCGAACTCTATTCTCGTCTCAAAATTATGCGGATATATCATCATTTTCTTGTTTCGGAATGCGAAGATAGTTCAAAAAATGCGCAACGGAGCCCTAAAAGGTCCATTTATTATTTGCATGCGCACTTTTTCAATGGTTTTGCACGAAAATTTATATATAATATAAATATTTTAGTATCTTTGCAATTTATAAACTAGGCATGCGAACAAGCAACATGCCACAAACGCGCAAAACATAAACTTAATATATCAAGCACTATGAATTTTACCTTGAAAAGCATGAGAGCACTCATTCTGTCGGCAGCCCTGCTGGCAGGCGGTTCGCCGATGCAGGCACAAGCCCCGGACAACGACGGACAGACAGCCGTGGAGAACGTTGTACAGATTAACCCGACAACAGTGGAACTGCGCCTGAACGGCAAGCAGAGAGTTACTCTCGACTTCTATGGAGAAAACATCTTCCGTATGTTCCAGGACATCAACGGAGGTATCGTACGTGACCCACAGCCTATGAAAGGCTACCCCGAGGCACAGATTCTTGTTGACAACCCACGCAAGAAGGTTGAGGGCATCGCCGTAAACGAGAACGAGAAGAGCTACACTGTTGCAACATCAAAGATTGAGGTTGCCATCTGCAAGGCTACAGGCCAGATAAAGGTAAAGGACCTCACCACTGGCAAGGTTGCAATCGAAGAGGCTGAACCGGTTCTGTTCAAGAACGCAAAGACAACCATCACTCTCAAGAAGAACGACTCGGAATTCTTCTACGGCGGTGGTGTACAGAACGGACGCTTCTCACATTCGGGAAAGATCATCGACATCGAGAACCAGAACAGCTGGACCGATGGTGGCGTAGCATCTCCTGCTCCATTCTTCTGGTCAACAAACGGCTACGGCTTCATGTGGCACACATTCCGCAAGGGTGAGTACGACCTTGGAGCCTCTGATGCCGGCAAAGTCACTCTCATGCACGAAAGCGACTACCTTGACGTATTCTTTATGGTAAGCGACAATGGCGTAGCATTGCTGAACGACTTCTATCAGTTGACAGGTAACCCTGTACTGATGCCTAAATTCGGTTTCTACATAGGACACCTCAACGCATACAACCGCGATTTCTGGAAAGAGAGCACAGACGGCAACGGCATGCTCTACGAGGACGGCAAGCGTTACAAGGAGAGCCAGACCGACAACGGCGGTACAAAAGAGTCGCTCAATGGCGAGAAGAACAACTACCAATTCTCGGCACGTGCGGCAGTTGACCGTTATTTGAAGCAGGATATGCCTCTCGGCTGGTTCCTTCCAAACGACGGTTACGGCGCTGGATATGGCCAAACAGAGACTCTTGACGGCAACGTACAGAACCTTAAGGAGTTCGGTGACTATGCACGCGAGAACGGTGTGGAGATCGGCCTCTGGACCGAGTCGAACCTTCACCCACGTGAAGGCGTGAGCGCACTATTGCAGCGTGACCTCGTGAAGGAGGTTCGTGATGCCGGTGTACGCGTACTCAAGACCGACGTTGCATGGGTAGGCGCAGGTTACTCTTTCGGCTTGAACGGAGTTACCGATGCTGCAGGCATCATGACATACTACGGCAACAACGCACGTCCATTCATCATTTCACTCGACGGCTGGGCTGGCACACAGCGTTATGCAACAATTTGGAGCGGCGACCAGACTGGTGGTGAATGGGAGTACATCCGTTTCCACATCCCAACATTCATAGGCTCAGGTCTTTCGGGACAGCCAAACATCACATCGGACGTTGACGGCATCTTCGGTGGCAAGAATATGCCTGTATTCATCCGCGAATACCAGTGGAAGACCTACACTCCAATGATGCTTAACATGGACGGCTGGGGCGCGAACGAGAAATACCCACACGCACTCGGCGAACCTGCAACATCCATCAACCGTACATACATGAAGATGAAATCGGAGATCATGCCTTACACATACAGCATCGCACGCGAGGCTGTTGACGGCAAGCCAATGATCCGCGCAATGTTCCTCGAGGATGAGGCCAACAGCTTCACAATGGGCACAGCAACACGCTACCAGTATATGTATGGTCCATATCTTCTCGTTGCTCCTATCTACCAGAACACAGCAATGGATGCTGCCGGCAACGATATAAGAAACAATATCTACCTGCCAGAGGGCACATGGTACGACTACTTCACAGGAGAAAAGTATGAGGGCGGACGCATCATCAACAACTTCGACACTCCAATATGGAAGTTGCCTGTATTCGTAAAGGGAGGTGCAATCATTCCTACAACCAACCCCAATAACAATGTCAAGGAGATCGACAATGCTCTTCGCATGTACGAGCTCTATCCATTGGGCACAACATCTTTCACAGAGTATGACGACGACGGTGTAACAGAACTGTACCGTGCCGGCGAATCTACAACAACACTCATTGAGCAGGTTTGCGACGGCAAGGGCAACGTAACTGTTACCGTGAGCCCAACTGAAGGCAACTTCAATGGTTTTGTAAAGGAGAAGAGCACAATCTTCAAGGTAAACGCAAGCGCAGAGCCTAAGAAGATCGCAGCAAAGATAGGCAAGAAGGCCATCAAGCTTGTACGCGTATCTTCAATTGAAGAGTTCAACAATGGCGAGAACGTATGGTTCTACGATGCAAGGCCAAACCTCAACCGATTCGCGACAAAGGGCTCTGAGTTCGAGAAGGTTGAGATGACAAAGAACCCAGTCATCATGGTAAAACTTGCGAAGAGCGACGTTACAGCCGACGCTACAACACTCACCATTGCAGGTTACGCATTCGAAATCGAGAGCAACCTGCTCGCAAGCAGCGGCGCACTCACAGCTCCAAAGGCAACCGTTACCGACGAGAACTGCCAGGCATACACCATCACTCCATCATGGGAGAAGGTTGAGAATGCCGATTACTATGAGATCAAGTTCCAGGGCCGCATATACAGCACCATAAAGGGCACAAGCCTGTTGTTCGAGGACCTCGCGCCTGTAACAGAATATACATTTGCCGTACGTGCCGTGAACAAGGAGAACGTATCGGAGTGGAGCGAGATAAAGACAACAACCAAGAGCAACCCGCTCGAGTGGGCACTCACGGGTGTTACTGCAACAACAAGCTGTCCTAACCAGGGTGGCCAGGGAACAGACAAGTTCTTCGACTTCGACGAGGGCAACAACTGGCACACAAAGTGGAGCAGTTCTGCAGTTCCATTCGAGATGGTAATCGACCTCAACGGTCTCTCTACACTTGACAAGCTACACTATCTGTGCCGCGAGGATGGTGGCAACGGCACTATCACTAAGGCTACATTCTGCTACAGCACCAACAAGGAGAACTGGAGCGAGCCAGTAGCTGTCGAGTGGGCACGCAATGGAGAGATGAAGGTATTCGAGTTCGAGGGCAAGCCAAGCGCACGCTACATCAAGATGTTCGTGACCGAGGGCGTAGGCAACTACGGTTCTGGTCGTGAGATGTACATCTTCAAGGTTCCAGGCAGCGAGACCTACCTGTCGGGCGATATCAACAAGGACAAGAAGGTTGACGAGAACGATCTCACATCTTACCTCAACTACACCGGTCTGCGCAAGAGCGACAGCGACTTTGAGTACATCAGCATCGGCGACATCAACGAGAACGGGCTCATCGACGCTTACGACATCTCTGTTGCTGCAACACGCATCGGTGACGGTGTTTACGAGAAGGCCGAGAACACAATTGCCGGCAACATCACAATCGAGGCCGACAAGAAGGTCTACAAGGTTGGCGAAGAGGTTGTAATCACAGTCAAGGGAACAGATCTCGCGAACATGAACGCATTCAGCCTTGCACTCCCATACAACGCCAGCGAGTATGAGTTCGTGGCTATTGAGGCATTGAACACTGGCAGCATGAAGAACTATAGCAAGAACCGCATGCACACAAACGGCGAGACTGCTGTTTACCCGACATTCATCAACGAGGGCAACCAGGCTACCGTAAATGGCAATGTAGAACTTGTCAAGGTTACACTAAAGGCAAAGAAGAACGTGAAGTTCACCATCAATGCAGTTGACGGCGTAATAGTCGACAAACACTTGAACACTTTGAAGTTCTGACCCCAGGGAGACAGAACCGGCAAAAAATCTCCGCCCTTTATGGAGCGGAGATTTTTTGTTTCAAACGAGAAAATTCCGGCACTGCAAGAAACGATATTATAATATTAATCACTATCTTCGCAGGAAATTATATTTTTAATATAATCCCCACGACAGACCATGATTTTCCGTTACGACAACATAGACATAAACATAAAGGTTTTAGGAGAAGGAGAACCTGTGCTCCTGTTGCACGGTTGGGGATGCACTAACGAGATATTCAAGGATATCGAGGCCATACTGTCGACCTGCTACAGGACCTACAACTTTGATTTTCCGGGATTCGGTGCATCGGGCGAACCACACACCGTATGGGGAGTGGAAGAGTACACCCGCATGGTCGAAGCTTTCGTAAAGGAAAACGGCATTACAAAACCAGCACTTATGGGGCACTCGTTCGGCGGCAGAGTAAGCATTGTTTTCGCATCGCGCAACGAAGTCAGCCGAGTGGTACTTGTGGATGCAGCAGGAATAAAGCCGAAGCGTCCGTTCAGATACTACCGGAAGGTTTACACATTCAAGGCGATGAAGTGGCTATGCAATACGTTCCTGCCAAAGGAAAAGGCACAGGCCATCATTGACAGGCGACGCAAAGGTGCGGGGTCGAGCGACTACAACAATGCGTCACCTATGATGCGTGCCATACTGTCAAAGGTCGTGAACGAGGACCTCAAGCACCTTATGCCACGTATAAAGGCGCCCACCCTGCTGTTTTGGGGAAACATGGACACTGCCACACCGCTCAGTGATGCAAAGACCATGGAAAAACTCATTCCCGACGCCGGGCTAGTGGTGGCTCACGGAACTGGACATTTTTCTTTCCTCGAGAGCCCGGGACTGTTCACGGCAGTAATAAAGAACTTCTTCAAAATAAAATAGCGATGACGATAGGTTTTACAATCACATATACCATAACGGCAATTTTCTTCTTTCTGCTGATTGCCAGGTACGACATCCACATGTTCCAGTTGAGTTCGTACCGCTACAGCCGCTATTTCCGTTGGCTTGTGCCCGGAAACATCATATCGGACAAGAGATTCATGGCCCTGTTGATGCTAATACCTGCACTTGTTCCACACCACATCGGGGTGGGATTTGCAACCGGAATAACCATTGTCGCATGGTACCATGCACGCAAGGAGAAGTTCAAGACACCGTTGGTATTCACCATGCGAGTAAAGAGACTTTTCGCGACGAACATCATATTGTTCGCAGCCTTGACAACAGCGTCTTTCCTCTTGGCACGGGAATGGGCCGCAGTCATTGTAGGAGCTGCACTGGTTTTGTCAAACCTACTGATGATACTGGCAAACATTGTGAACACTCCCATCGAGAAAGCCATCAACCGCCACTATTACAACGATGCGAAACGCATATTGGATAGTCACAAGGGGCTTACGGTTATTGGCGTGACCGGCAGTTTCGGAAAAACGAGCACAAAGAACTATCTTGCAAGCATACTAGCCGAGAAATACAATGTACTCGTCACCCCCGGCAATTTCAACACTCTCCTGGGGGTCATACGCACCATACGAGAGCAACTGCGCCCCTACCATCAGGTTTTCATTGTTGAAATGGGTGCAAAGCAGAGGAACGACATAAAAGAAATATGCGACCTTGTACACCCCACCATAGGTATAGTTACAGCTGTAGGCGAAATGCATCTTGAGACATTCAAAAGCATAGAAAACATACAGGATACAAAGTTTGAGCTGATAAACTCGCTGCCAGCCAACGGCCTTGGAATAGTAAACAACGATTCGGAGTTCATAAGAAACTACAAGGGGGCAATAATACGCAGCAAACTGTTGAGGTATGCGGTTGAAAACGAAGGGGACTACAAGGCAACGGATGTACAGTATGGCGCAAACGGTGTGTCGTTCAGACTTAATGGCGAGGGCCAGTACAACAGCCGCCTGCTTGGAACAGGTAACCTCCTGAACATACTTGCATCGATAGCCGTAGCAGACCACCTGGAAGTACCGGCACACAAGCAATGCAATGCCATAGCACGCCTGCAGCCTGTGGAACACAGACTCTCAATGAAGGTAGCCAACGGAATAACAGTGCTTGACGATGCATACAACTCCAACCCTAATGGAGCCAGAATGGCACTTGAGGTCCTGAAGAACTTCAAGGTCGGGGAAGAGAACAAACGCATTGTCATTACACCTGGATTCGTGGAGATGGGCAGCCGCCAGGCCGCAGCAAACAAGGAGCTTGGCTCCAACATTGCCAGGAGTTGCGATTATGCAATAATAGTGAATGCCACCAACCGCGAAGCAATAAGAAGCGGTATTGAAGAGATGGGAATGCCCGTGGACAGATACTTCCTGGCAGATTCCTTGACTCACGCACACGCTCACCTAGCACAGATTCTGCATGCGGGGGATGTCATTCTGTACGAGAACGACCTGCCGGATAATTTCAAATAGGAGCGGCAGCAAACAAGTTCCGGACAAAAGGCATAAATGGCCAAGAACCTTGAAGATATAAAAGACATAATAAATATATACAATGAAGACAAACGTAGGAGTTGTGTTCGGCGGACGTTCCGTCGAGAATGAGATTTCAGTAATCACCGCCAACCAAGCTATGGCGGCAATGGACAAGGAGAGATACAATATCACCCCAATATACATAACCAAGGAGGGCAAATGGTACACAGGCGAGGCCCTGCTGAATGTGGCGAACTACCGCGACACCAAAAAACTGCTCAGCATGTGCGAAGAGGTATACATGAAGCCTATATACGGCGACACGAACCTGTACCGTACCAAAAAAGGATTGTTCCAGAAGGATATAGTGACAAGGCTTGACGTGATTATGCCGGCACTGCACGGAACGAACTGCGAGGACGGAACGTTCCAGGGAGTAATGGAATTCTCGGGAATACCTTACACGGGCTGCAACACCCTGGCATCGGCAAACGGAATGGACAAGATTACCATGAAGATGATACTCAAGGAGTGCGGCATTCCGGTTATCGATTACTGCTGGTTCAGCGACAAGGAGTGGGCCGACAAACAGGACGTGACCATTGCAGGAATCGAGAAGCAGCTCGGCTACCCGGTTATAGTAAAACCGGCCAACAGCGGCTCAAGTGTCGGCATACGCGCAGCACACAACCGCGAGGAGCTGCTCGATGCAGTTGATTATGCGATATCATTCACAAGCCGCGTCATTATAGAGAAATATGTACAGAAGTTAAAAGAGGTGAATTGTGCCGTGCTTGGAAACTACTACGAGTGCGAACCCTCGGTATGCGAAGTCCCCGTACGCAGCGGCGAAATACTCTCATACCAGGACAAGTACATGAACGGCGGCGGCAAGCAGTCGCAGGGCATGCAGTCAACCGTACGTGAGATACCGGCCAACCTGCCAAAGGAGAGCACAGACTTTATCCAGAAGGCTGCTTGCGACACATTCCGCGCACTTTCATGTGACGGCGTGGCACGTATCGATTTCATCATTGACGAAGCTACAGGCGAAATCTTCGTAAACGAAATCAACACCATTCCCGGTTCACTTTCGTTCTACCTTTGGGAGTACAGCGGCATAAGTTTTACAGCACTTGTTGACAGGCTCATCGAGATAGCCCTGCGCCGCAAACAGGATGCAGGGTTCAAGGCAGTGAACTACGGCGAGAACATCTTTGCCGCAAAAGTAACCGGCGGTGCCAAGACCGGAGGAAAATTCGGTGGAAAGACAGGAGGCAAATTTGGCAAATAAGCATAAACAAACATAATGCGCGCTATACCCATTGCGCGCATTCTTTAAATAGCTTTTGACTATTCTAAATTTCAGGCTTATGAAAAGAACTCTTCTCGCACTTTTGACCATACTATTCGTATCTGTTGCCAGTGCAACAGAAGAGCCCATGACACTCACTACCCCGACAGGAGAGATTCATGGAATGTTAATGTTGCCCAACAGCAGCACCCCCTGCCCCATTGTTCTCATCATAGCTGGCAGCGGACCAACCGACATGAACGGCAACACAATTGGTAGCAACTACAAAAACAATTCACTGAAACAGCTAGCCGAAGGTCTTGCTGCCAACGGAATTGCCAGTGTACGGTATGACAAACGCGGCATAGGCAAAAGCATTGAAGCCGGTACAAAAGAGGAAGACCTACGCTTCGAACATTACATCGATGACGCAGCAGCATGGGCCGACAAATTGGGAAACGACAGCAGGTTCAGCAAGGTTATTATTGCCGGACACAGCGAGGGCTCACTCATAGGCATGGTCGCAAGCAGAAAGAGCAGTGCCGTAAAAGCCTACATATCCATTGCAGGTTGCGGGAGACCCGCATACGAAGTGATAGAGGAACAACTGAAACGTCAACCCGAACAGGTACAACGCGAGGCCGTTGCCATACACAAGGAGCTTCGTGAAGGACGCACTATCGATGACATACCGCACTACCTTGCACCTCTTTACCGCAAAAGCGTACAGCCATACCTTATTTCATGGTTCCGCTACAACCCATCCGAAGAAATTGCCAAACTTACCATACCGGTACTGATTGTCCAAGGCGACATGGACATACAGGTAACGGTTGCCGAGGCCGAAAAGCTACGCATGGCACGCATCTTCTCGTCGTACCATATAATACCGGGGATGAACCATGTCCTGAAGCATTGCGAAAGTACCGACCAGCTTGTACAGTTGCAGAGTTACCAGGACCCCGCACTGCCGATAGTAGAAGAAGTGATAAAAGTCATATCACGATTCGTATTACAATAAAAAATCCGTCCATTCCGTTTTTATCCGCAATAATCAAAGAGTCCTCTAATTTATTTACTACCTTTGCAACCATAAAAATGTAAAAAATATGGAGAAAAAAGGTAATTTGGAGACATTGAAAACCGGATTCATCTACTATACAATAACGACAGTATTGCTCACTGCTGTTTTCGTATCATATATATGGGGGACAAACCTTGCTGAATCCTTGAAGCCATGCGACTGGGCTTACTTCATACCCGGAGCATTGTCACAATCGGCATTGTTCGCACTTATACCATTTGCCCTCTCCTTACCGTTCCTTCTGATAGGAAAACGCAAATTGTTGTATGCACCGGTTCTCATAACCCTTTCAACACTATTGCTGATATTCTTCGTGGCAAACGGCAAAGTCTATTCACTATACCGTTTCCATATAAACGGGTTTGTTCTTGACATGCTGTTCGGCGGAGCAGCCGGTGATGTATTCCAGTTCGACACGGCACTGTATATTAAAGCAAGTACCGAGATACTGCTATTGGCAACAATAATGGTTGCTATATGGTTCCTGTGTCGTTTTATATATAGAAAGACCAATTATGTAGCCGCAGTTCCCGTCACGGTGACACTGCTGATACTACTTGCTTTCTCACATCTGTATCATGCATATTCTGCAGCTGCGAAGACCCCTGGTGTCATACGCAGCGCACTTGCCATACCATACAATGCACCGCTGACAGCCAACCGTCTTATGCTGAGACTCGGTGTAATCTCCAAAGAGGACATGACCCTGAACATGGGTGGAGGTGAAGGCTCAGGGCTACAATACCCACTCACACCCATTGAGGCCGTACCTGATTCTGTACAGAAGAACATAGTACTTATTGTCATTGACTCATGGAACAGGAATGCCTGGAATGGAGACGTTTCCCCCAACCTTTGGGAATTCTCGAAAAAATGCTCTAACTTCGAAAACCATCTGAGTAGCGGAAACGGTACTACTGGAAGCCTTATCGGAATGTTCTTCAGCCTGCCGGCCAGCTACAAAGACGATCTTGACATCTCCGGCACGCAGCCATTGCTTATAGACCAGCTCATAGCCAATGGATACGATATCAAACCGTTTGCAAGCGCATCACTTGTACATCCGCCATTCGGACGAATGTTTTTCTCAAATGTCCCCGACCTGCGCATCGAGTCAGAAGGAAACACTGTCTATGACCGTGACTGTGACATAACGGATGATTTCATTGATTACATCGACAGCGAGCAAAAAGTACCTTTCTTCTCATTCTTGTTCTACGACCTCGCACATGGATGCGAGATGCCAGCAGAAAGGAATCACCCGTTCACCCCAGCATGGGAGTATCCCGACTATTTGGAGTTGAACAACGACACCGACCCACTACCATTCTGGAACCTTTACCGCAACTCCCTATTCCAGATAGACTCACTTGCCGGAAAAGTCCTGACCAAGCTCGAAGAGAAGAAACTACTGGAGAATACCATTGTAATAATCACAGGAGACCATGGACAGGAATTCAACGAAAACAAGAAGAACTACTGGGGACATGGAGGTAACTTCTCACCTGTACAGATACGTGTACCTTTCATGATATTCGATGCCGGGAAGGGTATAGAAACCTACAGACACCGTACAACGCACTATGATGTAGCTCCAACGCTTATGAAAGAGTACCTAGGAGTAAAGAACCCTATTGAGGACATTGCAGTTGGACACCTAATGACCGACCCGTGCAACAGGGACTGGCACTATGTAGGCGACTACGGCAACTATGCGTTCGTGATGGACAGCGAATTGCGTGTCCTGGAAAAGGAACATAGCGGCCTGGTAGAAGTCTATGACAGCCTTGTAAACCCGATTGACGGCTATAGATATAATGTTAAGGAACTAAATGACAGAATTTTGGGACTGAACCGTTTCTATAAATAAAAGCAATAATATAGATGTTGACCCAGCAATGTCATCCCGACAGAGCAAAGCGACGAGGGATCTCTAGCAACAATATACGAGATATCTCACGTTCGTTCGATATGACATCAACGCGTTTTTAGTA